>MFRX01000029.1:16249-17690 GCA_001784725.1 Candidatus Moranbacteria bacterium RIFCSPHIGHO2_02_FULL_40_12b | reverse complement strand
TTTTTAGCCGCGATAGCCATTTCCGCCGCTATCTTTTTATTAGCCAGCAGCCCGCTGATTGTTTTAGCCAATAAATCCGGACTTTTTTGAGACACCATCAATCCATTTTCGTGATTTTTAATGACTTCCGGCATACCGCCGGCTTCCGTCACGACAATGGGAAGGCTCGCCGCCATCGCCTCCAGAAGAATGTAAGGCAAGCCTTCTTTAATTGAAGACATGACAAAGATATCAAAAGCTTTCAGGTAGTGGGCATCTTCTCCGGTAGGGTCAATAAAGAAAAATCTATCACTAACTTTTAACTTTTCACTTTTCACTTTTAACATATTAAGTTCCGGCCCTTCTCCGATAATGAAAAAATAAGTTTCTGGCGTAAGCGCGGCGGCGCGCAGCAGAGTTTCATAATTTTTTTCTTTAACTAAGCGCCCAATTGATCCCACCCACGGGTAATTGGAATTAGGAATTAGGAATTTGGAATTTGGAATTTTATTTTTTAGTTCTTTCCTCGCCGTTTCCTTGTCTAAAAATTTAATATTCGGATTAATGCCGTTATGGATGGCGGTTAATTTATCTTTAGGGGCGATGTGGTAGCGAAGAGCGAGGTCGTAATCATATTCCGAAACGCAGATGATTTTATCTTGGCAATTAGCGGCAATTTTATGCAGAATTATGTAAAACCAGCGGGTTGGCAAAGAGAGGGCGTTGGTGGGATTAAATACCCAGCCGTGGGCGGCGAAGATTACTTTTGGGCTTGTGACTAATGGCTTGTGGCTAATGGCTTTATATATTTTTGCGGCTATAGAGCCCAGAACGCCGGCTTTGGAGCTGTTGAGATGAATGATATCCGGCTGTTTTTTACGGTATATCTTTATGAGTTCGGCAATTGCCAGCCAGTCATTTAAAAATAAGGACCAGGGATGGGTGGCGTTAGAAAGCCAGAAAATGTTTTTCTCCCCGTATAAAACTTCAGTTTCGAATAGATTTTTATCAATATTTTTCATCAGATCGGAAACGTATTTTTGGGCTCCGCCGACATCCGATTTAGTTAAAATATATAGTACTTTTTGCTTCATTTTGGGTTAGAATAATTATTATAACTCTTATGATGCAAGATAAGTCTAATGTAGCGGTATTTTCTCTAGCCTATGCTCCTTTTGAAGGGGGCGCGGAAATAGCCGCTCGGGAGGTTGCTAAACGCCTGGATGGGCTGAATTTTGCCGTTTTTACCTATAAATTTGCCCGCCATTGGCTTTCTCAAGAAAGCCGCGGCAACACGGCTATTATCCGTCTGGGAAAGGGATCGCAATCGGGCAGCCACTATGGCCATTTATTTGGGAAAATTGCCTATATTTTCAGAGCCGTACAGAAAGCGGAGGCGATGCATCGCCAAAAGCGGTTTGAGGCCGTCTGGGCGATTATGGCATCGTATGGCGGCATTGCC
>MFRX01000029.1:9196-16218 GCA_001784725.1 Candidatus Moranbacteria bacterium RIFCSPHIGHO2_02_FULL_40_12b | reverse complement strand
TTCCGTTGTTAGTAACCATTCAGGAAGGAGATTCGGAGCGCCATCTTCGTTTCGGGAAATTGGGTTTGGTCGGATTTTTTTGGAAGCGCATTCTCCGGAATGCCGATTATATTCAGGCCATCAGTTTTTATTTGCGCGACCATATTAAAAAAATCGGAGTTAGTTGCCCGATTGAAGTTATTCCTAATGGCGTTGACATCAATCTTTTCCGCACCCAGTATTCGGCGGCGGAAATTAAGTCCGTTCGGGAAAATCTTGGCATTAAAGATGAATACGTTGTGATCACCACTTCCCGTTTAGTGGCTAAAAACGGCGTCGATATCCTGATAGCCGCCATCGCCCGTTTCAAAGAAAAAAGGCCTAATGTCCGATGCCTTATTATTGGCGCTGGGCCGGAAAGAGCCGCGCTGGAGCGGCAGGCGCGGCGATTAGGAGTTGATGTTAATGTTATTTTTTTAGGCCATATTGCCCAGCATGATCTGCCGATTTATTTTAGAATTGCCGATATTTTTATTAGGCCTTCGCGTTCGGAAGGCCTCGGCAATTCGTTTTTAGAAGCGATGGCCGCCGGCATTCCGGTGATTGGCACGCTAGTCGGCGGCATTGCTGATTTTTTGCACGATGGGCGCACTGGTTTTATCGTCCCGGTTGATGATCCGGAGGCGATTGCCGGGAAAATGCATTATATAATTGGTAATTCCAATGTCCGGAATCAAGTTGTCCAGGAGGCCAGCCGGCTTATCCTGGATAATTATTCGTGGGATATGATTTCTAAAATGTTTAGAAATATTTTTAATAAATTGATTAATGACTAATTTACTTATAGCCACTAGTATTTTCCCGCCGGATATCGGCGGTCCGGCGTTATACG
This sequence comes from Candidatus Moranbacteria bacterium RIFCSPHIGHO2_02_FULL_40_12b, assembly GCA_001784725.1. Classification (GTDB taxonomy): domain Bacteria; phylum Patescibacteriota; class Minisyncoccia; order Moranbacterales; family 2-12-FULL-40-10; genus 2-12-FULL-40-10. Next base: position 15,347 of record MFRX01000029.1, on the reverse strand, counting down.
CGAAGCAATTAGCAGAAGAATTTTCTCGGCAAAGAATTGCGGTGGCGGTAGTTACGTACGGAAAAAATTTTTTGCCAGTTTCTGGATATTCCATCACCGGAGTTTCTCGGATATGGCCGAAAGGATTGCGCCATTTGATTTATGCCTGGAAAGTCTTCTGGCAAGCAAGGAATGCCGATGCCATCCTGGCGCTCGATTCTTTGGCGGCCGGACTGCCAAGCGTTTTAGTTGGAAAAATATTTCGTAAAAAAGTGCTAATCCGTTTTGGCGGAGATTTTTTATGGGAAAAATTCGTTGAATCCGGGCAAGAACCAATTACTATCACTGAATTTTATAACCAGGGATTGCATAAAGCTCGCGGTTTTTTAAATTTCCTCATTACTTTGGTGGTGCGGCAGACGGACAATCTTATCTTCACCACCAATTGGCAGAAGAATCTATTTATTAAATATTATGGCTTGGGTAATGCCAAAACTGCCGTCATCAATAATATTTTTGAAAAAAAAGGATCCCAGCTGTTTCCTTATCAAGAAAATCCAAAAATAATTTTATGGGCGGGTAGATTTATCCGGTTAAAAAATTTGGATTTTCTAATAAAAATTTTTAAGCGCTTATTAGTTCGCGACGCTAATTTAGTGTTAGAGCTGGTGGGGGATGGTCCGGAAAAATCGGCGATTGCCGCAACGATTCAGGCAGAAGGATTGGGGCAGGCGGTTAAGTTAGGCAACAACCTGGAGCAAAAGGAGCTATTTGCCAGGATTCAAAAATCTTACTTCTGCATATTGCCTTCCATATCGGAAATAAGCCCTAATTTCGCCTTACAGTGCGTGAGCTTTAATAAGCCGATCGTGCTAACTCAAGAAACCGGTATCCGAGACCAATTTCCGGGGTTGCTGTATGCCGATCCCTTAAGCGAAGATAGTTTCTTTTCAGCGGCAGCAAAATTACTCGATAAAAATTTTTATGATAATTATCAGAAATACCTTTCGGAAATTCGCTATTCGAAAACCTGGCCGGATATGGCGCGAGAGTATCTTCAGATAATTTGCCAATGACTAATTTCAATGTCTTAAGCATCGGTTCGGAAAGAAATCTTTTTGTCAAAGATTCCGAGGCGCAAAAAAGAATCCAGGAATACGGCCAGCTTTTTAATGAGCTTCATATCATTGTTTTTGCGGACAAGGCTTTAGGATTTAAAAATATTGAAATTGCCAAAAATATTTTTGTGTATCCGACGAATCATGCCCATAAAATTTTATATTGGCATCAAGTTTTGTCCATTGTTGCGGGAATAGTTACTCGCCACACTCTTTCGGCGGTCACCGCTCAGGATCCTTTTGAAGCTGGTTTAGTCGGCTGGTTGCTGAAATTGCGTTTTCACCTTCCACTTCAGCTTCAGATTCACGCCGATATTTTTAGCTCCCATTTTAAAGCCGAATCATTAAAGAACGGCCTAAAGGTTTTGATAGCTAAATTTTTATTGCCAAAAGCCGATGGCATTCGCGTTGTCTCCGAGCGTATAAAGCAGTCATTGGTGTCAAATGTCAAATGTCGAATGTCAAATGTTTCGGTATTACCGATTTTTGTTGACGTTAAAAAAATCCAATCAGCTAAAATTAAGATGAATCTTCATCAAAAATATCCGGAATATGATTTTATAATACTGATAGCTTCTCGTTTAACTAAAGAAAAAAATATTGGAATGGCGATTAAGGCGATGAAAGAATTAAGTCAAAGGTTAAATGTCAAAAGTAAAATGTTATTACTTATTGTCGGCGAAGGGCCGGAACAAAAAAATATCCAATTACTAATTACTAATTACCAATTACGAAATAACATTATTCTTGAACCGTGGACTAATGACTTGATTTCTTATTATAAGACTGCGGATTTGTTTTTATTAACGTCTAATTACGAAGGGTATGGAAGGACGGTAATTGAAGCTATGGCGGCGGGATTGCCGGTGATAATGGCTGACGTTGGAATAGCTGGGGAAGTTTTAATTAATGATTTAGACGGTCAGGTAGTTCCGATAGGAGATATTCAGGTGCTTACAGAAGCAATCTTAGAATTAATAAAAAATCCAGCCAAAAGAGAAGAATTTAAGCTGAACAGCTTAAAATTACTGGAAAAATGGCCAACCAAGCAAGAATATTTGGAAAAATACAAAAATTCTTTGGATTTCGACAAGATGTTAAAATAAATTCATATGCAAGAAACTTTTGGAAAGATTTTCCGACCGAAGCTACTCCTTATTTATCTATTGGTTTTTGCCTTCTTGGTAAGAATAGTTGGTATTGGATATGGACTTCCGCTTTGGCTGGTGGATGATGAGCCGCCATTTACCCTGGCAGCTCTGAAAATGCTACAGCTAAAAACCCTACTGCCAGTATTTCACTTGGAAGAATTTAAAACGGTTTTATATTACCCCCCGTACCTTTCTTATTGGTATCTTTTGCCATTTTCAGTTTTATTAGGAATAAAATATCTGTTATTTAGCGGCGGTCAGGAACAATTTATTTATTATCTCACCGGTGACTTATCTCAGTTTTTTCTGATTGCCAGATTTTTGAATGTTTTGATGGGCGTTGCCTCGGTCTATCTACTGTATCGAGTCGCTAAAAATATTCTTCCGTCAGACACTTCTCCGGATTCAGGAATGAGTGAATTTATCGGCTTAACGGCCGCCTTTTTCTTAGGTACTAGCTTGTTTCATGCGATGCTTTCCTCAGTTGGCCGCCATTGGTTGCCGGTTTCTTTTATTTTTCTTCTCAGTTGGTATTATTTAACGAATAAGGACTTTTCTTTCAAGAAACGGTTTTCGTTGGGATTGCTTATTGCCGGATTAGGAATTGGCATTAGCCCGATTACCGTTCTTTTAATACCGCTTATCGTTTTTTGGCTATTCTTCCAAGAAAGAAATAATTTATTATCGCTTTTCAAGGAAAAATATTTTTACGGGATAGTTTTGATTTTTATTATTTTGGCGATATTGCCGAGTATTTTATATCCCCAGAGCTTTGGATTTCGCGGAGACTTGACGCCGGGAGCAACAAAATCAGCATTGGGTATTTTACAAAGCCCATTTCTTTTCTTAAAGCCCGTAGCGCTATCGGAGCCGATATTAACCATCTTTTCAATATTCGGCTTATTATTTGTATTTTTTAAACAAAAGGCCATCTTTTGGCCGTTATTTATTTTTATATACATATATAGCGGAATTTTTTATTGGTTTTTTCGTTATGAACACCGATTTACGATTACTTTAATCCCGATTTTGGCATTGCTGGCTGGAATTGGATTCGCGGCTACCTATCGGCGGATTGCCAATCAGGCGTTGCGGCGGCTGTTTTTGGTGATTTTGCCGTTGCTGATGATTTTCTCTTTAAGATTCGCTTATCTCATGAATCGCAACGATTCCCGGCTCCTTTTGCGAGAATGGGCAGAACAAAACATTCCTGCCGGAGAAAAAATCCTCGTTTATTCCCGGCTTACCCGCCTGTCCGCCACTAAGGAAGCTATCCAGGAACAGGAGTTGTTAGACTCAAATTCGCTTAGGAAGGTGGATGTTTCGGAAATCAACTTCGCCATTCCAGATAAAAAATATTTCCACGCCCTTAACCTGCACGACGTCAATAATCAAGAATTTTATGATAATTTAGAGAAATACGCTCGAGACCGCCGGTACCGATACGTTTTTTTCGGTGGAACGGATGCTCAGGAGATGGATCGTTTGGAGAGTTTTCGGAAATTGTCCGAGGGCGGAGTTTTATTAAAATCTTTTGGAGAGTTTCAGGAGGAGTATTCGCCAGCCATCGGCCAGTTATTAGGCAATCCGCTCCGGCTTTTCCAATTAAAAGAATTTGGCCCGCCGGTTAGCGTATACAAGATTAATTTATGAAAATAGTCGTTATTATACCAACTTATAATGAGTGCCAAGTGATAGCGGATCTGATTGATGCCTTGGAAGTGGAATTCCGGGCTATTGCCAATCATGAGCTGGCGATTCTGATAGTTGACGGTAATTCGCCTGATGGCACGGCGGTAGCGGTTGAAGCTAAGGCCAAGCAACACCAAAATATTTATTTGATCATTGAAAAATCAAAACGCGGTTTAGGCATGGCCTATATCGATGGCATGAATTATGCTATTCGTCAGATGAAAGCCGACGCATTTATTGAATTTGACGGCGATTTTCAGCACGATCCTAAAGACATTAAGCGTTTAGTGGCAGAATTGGATAATGGTTATGATTACGTGATCGGATCTCGCTATATCGCCGGGGGAAGTATTCCGCAAGAATGGGCTTGGCACAGGAAATTTTTAAGCCGTTTTGGGAGTTTATTTATAAAATGGCTGCTAGGCTTGCCAACTAATGATAATACTTCCGGATTTAAACTTACCCGAATTGCCGGATTCTATGATAAATTGCCTTTAAGCATTGATAAAATACTTTCTCGTCGCTATGCCTATAAAATTCATTTATTGTACGTAATGTACCGGAATGGCGCGAAAATAAAAGAAGTCCCAATCAAATTTTTGGAACGGCAAGGCGGGACTTCTAAGAGCTCGCCGAAGGATATTTTTGAATCTTTGCTGGTGGCTTTCGTGTTGTATAAGCGGAGATTACTAGATTAAATTTACTATGAAGCAGGAATCTAAAAAGCTTAAAATCGCCTTTTTTAGCGAGGATTTTTCTCGGCAGGCCAAAGGTACTGCGCTTGTAGTCCAGCAATTAGCCGAACAATTTATTTCCAATTTTTCTGACCGTTTAGAGGTAACTTTAATAAGAAAATCCGGCCCCTGCAATCATCCGATAGCCAGACGGATTAGAAATGTTGAAATCAGGGTATACGAAACTCCTATTTTTGCCACCTTGATTTCTTATTTTTTATTTTTTATTACCGAAAAAGAAAAATTTGATGCAATTATTTTTAACCGGAATATTTATCCTGGATTTTGGCTGCTTAATTCTAAAAAATTTATTTTATTACTTCATGACGCGCCAGAAAATCCTGTTTATAAAATAAAAATGAGTTTGGATATTAAGCTGATCGACCTTTTTTTAAAATATGTCGGCCAATATTTTTTAGATGCCGTAATCGCCGTTTCTAAAAGCGCTCGAGAAGAAATTATTCATTATTATTGTATAGACCCAAATAAGGTTTTTTCAATTTATAACGGAGTAGCAGAAAATTTCCGCCAATTTTCACAAATCGAGAAAGAAAATAAAAAAGAATATTTAAAAAATAAATATAATTTAGCCACCCCTTACTTATTGGACGTTTCCAGATTAGATCCCCATAAAAATATCGAAATTTTAATTGACGCTTTTATTCTTCTTAAGAAAAATTATAAAATTCCCCATTCATTAGTAATTATTGGCGGGAGGCATTTATTTTCCTATACCGCAATGATTGAAAAAAAAATAAAGGAATCCGGTTTTGAAAAGGAAATTTTCATCGCTCCCTATATTGAGGAAGAAGATATGCCGGCAGTTTATAATCTGGCCGATGTATTGGCGTACCCATCTTTATTGGAGGGTTTTGGCCTGCCATTAGTTGAAGCAATGAGGTGTGGTGTTCCGGTCATTGGTTCCGATATTCCCGTTATGGCGGAAATTACGAATGGAGCGGCTGTATTGGCAAATCCGCGTGACGCCAGACAGTTGTCGGAAAAAATTTTCGAGGTCCTGAATGATTCAAATTTAAGGCAAAGACTCATAATCAGAGGTTTAGAACGCTCCCGGATTTTTTCTTGGCCAAATGCCGCCAGAGAATTATTTGAAATTGTATGCAAAAAAGATTAATTTATATTGCCAATATACGTCTGCCGACCGAGAAAGCGCACGGTATTCAGATTATGAAGATGTGCGAAGCTTTCAGCGAGCGGGGATTGTTGGTGGAATTATTAGTTCCAAGGCGGATTAATGATTTATTAGAAGACCCCTTTGATTTTTATCACGTTAAAAGAAATTTTAAAATTACCCGAATTCCTTGTTTAGATCTGGTTAGTTTTAATGTTTTTGGAATAGGTTTTTTGATATCCACATTGAGTTTTTTAGTGTTAGCAAAACTTTATTTACATTTTCATCCCTATGATATTTTACATAGTCGGGAATTACTGACCGGATTATTTTTTAAAAATTATT
>MFRX01000029.1:1363-9175 GCA_001784725.1 Candidatus Moranbacteria bacterium RIFCSPHIGHO2_02_FULL_40_12b | reverse complement strand
CCAAGCAATCCAAATTTTTATTATCCAGGCCGAAAAAGATTTTGGTCTTAACCAGTTTTCTTAAAAATGATTTAGAGAAATTATATTTGCCAAATAATAAAATTATAGTTGTTCCGGATGCGGTAGATTTAGCCCAATTCGATCCAACTTCTTCTAAAGAAGAGGCCAGGAAGAAATTAAATTTGCCTTTGGATAAAAATATTGTTCTTTACACCGGCAGTTTTCTTTTTTACCGCTGGAAAGGGATTGAACAATTGCTAGAGGCGGCAAAATTCTTTAAAGATGACTTTTTATTTGTTTTAGTCGGAGGCCATCCGTGGGAGATAAGAAAATTAGAAGAACGCCCTATTCCTCCAAATGTTTTGTTGGTGCCTTATCAAAAACATGAAGTTATTCCATACTATTTAAAAGCCGCAGATATTTCTGTAATTCCTAATGAAAGGGGGGAGGATATATCGGAAAGATACACTTCGCCCCTTAAATTATTCGAATATATGGCTTCCCAGCGGCCGATTATCAGTTCCGACCTCGCTTCTTTACGGGAAGTTTTAACTGATAAGGAAGCGTTATTTTTTGAGCCCGGCAATCCAAAAGACTTAGCAAGGGCGATTAAAGAGATTTATGAGAATAAAGAATTAGCGAAGCAATTAAGTTGTAATGCCTATAGAAAAGTTAAGGACTATACTTGGAGTAAAAGGGCAGAGAAAATTATAAATGCTATCAAATAAAACCCAAAACTTAATTTTAGCAATAGTTTTAGCCGGAGCCTTTTTAGTTTCTTTATTGTATTCATTTTATTTTAAAATTCCTCCGGCCGTAGATGCCAGAGCGTATGATAATATTGCGTGGAATATTGTCAGCGGCAATGGCTATCGGGAAACTCTCGATACTTCGCTTCAGAATGACAACGCGATTATCCGGGTTGGCCCCGGATACGAGGTTTTTTTAGCGGTAATTTATTATATTTTTGGTCATCACTACGAAGCGGTTTGGATTACCCAAGCGCTTCTAATGGTTTTATCAGCTGGGCTGGTATTTTTGATTACTCGGGAGATTTTTAAATCACGCTGGAATTATTTTATTGGAATTGTTGCCGCTTTATTAATCGGTTTTTCTCCGGATTTAATTACTATGCAGGGAATGTTGATGACTGAAACGTTAGGAGCTTTTCTTATTGTTTTAACTGGCTATTTATTTTGCCGATATTATAATGCAAAAGAGAAGTCGTGGATTTCAGCATTATCATTGGGATTGGCTATTGGGGCAGCAACTTTGGTGCGTACGCCAGCCGCATTTTTATTTTTTCCGATAACCATTTATTTTTTTGCGTTTAAAAATTTTAAGCATTTTCTATTGATCATCATTATAATTGCCGCATTATTTACTCCTTGGATTATAAGGAATTATCAAGTTTACGGCGTTTTTATGCCTACCAATGCCGCAGCTGGATTTAATTTGCTAACGGGCAATCATCCCGGGGCAAGCGGTGAACAAGGAAATTTTTCAGTTTTAGACCGTTATTCGCCGGGATTAAGTGGGATTCAGATTAATAAGCACGCCACAGATGACGCTATAAAATTTATTTTTAGCAACCCCCTAGAATTTTTGAAATTAACTATTTATAGAACCTCCATTTATTTCAGTTTTGCCCGCCCGACTGGTTTTTGGTTCCATCTTCACGGCTGGAGCAAAGCAACTACTTTAGTTTCCTCAGCAGTTTATTCAGTTTTGCTTTTTATCTTCGGATTCTGGGGGATTTGGCAGATTAAAAATTTAGAATCGCCAGAAAAAAAACTGGCTAAATTTTTTCTGGCGATGCTGGTAATGATGCCGCTGGCAATCGTTGGTATCATTATAGAAACGAGATATCGAATGTTGGCCTATCCACTCTTTGCCGTTTTTGCCGGTTACGGTCTTAGCGAATTTTTAGCCAGGCGAATTAGCTGGAAACCGACTTTTTATCTTGCGGCGCTTTTAATTTTAAATACCAGTTTTGATATTTTAAGGAATCTAGGTCGAATTATGGAAAGGATAAATAGTTTATAGACAAGTCGACGCAAAATGAAAAATAAGAAATTTTTAGATAATAGGACTATGTTAGTTTGCGGCGGCTGCGGTTTTATGGGTTCTAATTTTATCCATTATGTTCTCGATAATTTTCCGAACACCAAGATTATTAATTTAGATTTATTAACCTATGCAGGAAGCCGAGAGAATCTTAAAGGCATTCCTTTGGCGCGCTATCGTTTCGTAAAAGGGGATATCGGAAATAAGAAATTGGTAAATCAGCTGATGCGGGGATCTGATTTTGTTGTTAATTTTGCCGCGGAAACTCATGTCGACCGCTCTATTCACGGCGAAACGTCGGATTTTGTCCATACCAATATCGATGGAGTCCATTCTTTATTGGAAGCGCTCCGTAATTCCCCAAATGTAAAAAAAATGATTCAAATCTCTACCGATGAAGTATGGGGAGATTTGAGTTTAAGTTCTAAATTAAAATTTAACGAGGATTCGCCTTTTAAGCCGAATTCCCCTTATTCTGCTTCAAAAGCAGCCGGCGATCTTTTAGTCCGATCTTATGTAAAGACGTACGGAGTGCCGGCGATTGTTTCTCATTCAGTAAATAATTTTGGGCCGCGGCAATTTCCGGAAAAATTAATTCCTTTTTTTACTTTGCTGGCGATGCAAAATAAATCTTTGCCGCTTTACGGCGATGGAAAAAATGTCCGTGACTGGCTTTATGTAGATGATCATACGGTTGCTATTTTAACTATGTTAGAGAAAGGCGGTGGCGGGGAAGTTTATGCGGTTTCTCGGGATGAAGAGTATTCTAATGTGGAAATTGCCAATAACATATTAAATATGTTGGATAAGCCGAAGAATTTGATAACTTTCATTAAAGATCGGCCAGGACACGACCGGCGTTATTCGGTCGACTCTTCAAAATTAAGGCGATTCGGCTGGCGGCCGAAATATTCTATAAGGGAACAACTTAAAAAAACTATTAATTGGTACAAACAAAACCCTAATTGGATTCGTAAGGTTCTAAAGAAGAGTAGGGACGTCAATAAACATATAAAATTGGGTTTTTAATGGACCTACGCAACAAAGATCACGAAAGCGAATTATAGACGATTTATTCAAAAATTAGACAAAATTAACATTATTTATTATTTATGAAAGGAGTTATACTTGCGGGTGGCAAGGGTTTGCGTTTGTATCCCCTTACTAAAGTCACTAATAAACATCTTCTTCCTGTTGGCAGGGAACCGATGATTTTTAATCCGGTAAGGAAGCTTTGTGAGGCTGGCATCACTGACATTTTGGTGGTGACAAGTACCGAACAGATGGGAAGTATCGTTAATCTATTGGGTAGCGGGAAAGATTTTAGCTGTAATTTTACTTATAAAGTTCAAGATCAGGCCTTGGGAATCGCCCACGCTCTTTCAATTGCCGAAGATTTTTCTGGCAACGAAAAAATTGTGGTAATACTTGGCGATAACATTACCACGACCTCAATAAAGCCATTTGTAGAAAAGTTCGCCAAACAAGAAAAAGGCGCTTTAGTGCTTTTGAAAAAAGTGGACGATCCCCACAGATTTGGAGTCGCGGTTATAGATGAGAAACAGGTAATAGAAATAGAAGAGAAGCCGCACGCCCCAAAATCAAACTTCGCGGTTATCGGCTATTATATGTATGATTCGGCCGTATTTGATATCATCCGCCACATTAAACCATCTGCGCGGGGGGAGTACGAAATATCGAGTGTCAATAATGAATACATTAAAAGAGGAGCGCTTTCTTGCGAGATATTGGATGGCGAGTGGACCGATGCAGGAACGTTTGAATCTCTTCTCTACGCCAGTCACTTAGTTATGAAGCAGGCACCGCAGATAGCCAAATTATCTTTCGATGAATCCCAAAATGTGTCCCAAGAACAATTAACAGAAATGATTGGAGAACTGGAAGAAAAAATTAGCGGACTCAGAAAACATCTAAAATAAAAATGGGGGCGGACGAGTAAATGCCTAAATTTTGAAACAATAATTTTGATTAATCAATGAGTGAAGACATTATTCAATATTCAGTAGTGGTTTCCGTTTATAATAGCGAAAATTCGCTGAAGCTTTTGCAAGAGCGTCTTTCAGCCGTTTTTAATTCCCTAAATAGTTCGTGGGAACTCATATTGGTAAATGATTGTAGTCGGGACAGAAGTTGGGATGTGTGTATGGAATTGGCTTCTAAAGATGACCGCGTAACAGCTATTAATCTTGCTAATAATTTTGGTCAACATGCTGCTGCCATGTGCGGTTTTTCGTATGCGAGCGGCGACTATATTATTACTATGGATGATGATCTTCAGCACCCGCCCGAGGAAATAATTAAACTTATCAAGACCATAAAAGATGGGAGTTTTAGCGTGGTTTATGGACAATACGACCGAAGAAAATATAAATGGTTCAAGAATATATGTTCCATTGCATTGAATAAATTAATTTCTGAGATTATCAGTAGCGGTTACATAGCAACTACATTCCGTATTTTAAAAAAGTCTGTTATTAAAAAACTGATTAATTTTAGGCAGTGCAATGTGATAATTGATGTTTTGATTAAAGATATTGTAAATAAACGCGACATCGGTCAGGTAAAAGTGAAACACCACGAAAGAGAAATCGGCCATTCCAGCTATTCTTATACGAAACTATTCATTCATGCCTTCAATATGATTTTTAACTATACTGTATGGCCATTGCGTTTAGCGACTATGGCGGGGCTAGCCCTATCTTTATTAAGTATTTTGCTGGCTATTTACTATTTTATTGATTATTTTATAAAACAAGTGCCGATAGCCGGTTTTACTACCCTAATATTTATTATGACCTTTTTATTTGGAATCACCTTGTTCGTTCTAGGTATTGTTGGCGAATATGTCGGAAGAATATTTTTAAATATCAATCAAAAACCTCAATTTTCCGTGAAAGAAATTTATAAAAATGGTAAATATGTTGTATAGTATATAGAAATCATGGTCAAAGTTAATTTTGACAAACACGCGCGAACTTACCGAGAATCATTAAATACATGCTTCGCGCCATTCGGCGGAAAGGATACTTATTATGACTCATATAAAATTGAATGTATTAAAAAATGGGCAGTTTTTGATGATAAGGCGTACGATATATTGGATTACGGCTGTGGCATTGGTAAGTTAACGGGTTTATTGGCTAAAGAATTTAGGAAATCTGTAGTGTACGGATGGGATATTTCCAGAGAATCACTGCGCTTGGCGAAAGAAGAATATGCAGAAACGAAAAATATTAATTTTATTGATGAACTATTTCCTGATCGGAAGTACGATTTCATTATAGTTTCTATGGTGTTCCATCACATAAAGCCCGATGATCGAATTAATACCCTGATTAATATAAAAAGGCTTTTGAAGCCGGACGGGAAAATTATTATTTTTGAGCATAATCCATTGAATCCGGTTGTGCGTTACATCATAAATAGGTGTCCCCTTGATGAGGATGCAGAACTTGTGATGCGCAATAAATTTGTCAGATTGGCTAAAATATGCGGTCTGCAGGCGGAATTTGCACGTTACACTCTTTTTTTCCCACGGCCCTCAAAGTTGCTAATGAATTTAGAAAATTTACTTAAATTTATTCCATTTAGCGCTCAATATATGCTTATTTTGTCTTCGAAATAATATTTTATAATCAAAAATGGATAAAAAAACATTGTTAGATTTAATTAAAAATGATGGCTACGAAATTACGAAAGAGATTACAGATGCCGCATCAGAGCTCTTTGAAATCCTAGATGCACAAAAGCTTAAATTAGACGATATAGCTTCAGCTATGGAGTGGCTTGATAAAAAAAGAAGGGCTTATAATGTGACCGTGAAAGAAATAAGCATGAATGATTTGGATAAATGGAATGTTAATCCTCAAACGGGACATATTTCTCACGAATCGGGAAAATTTTACTCCATTATCGGAGTGAGCGTTAAGGGCGCAATGGGCAGGGAGGTGGTTTCATGGACTCAACCGATGATAAAGCAGGAAGAGCGCGGAATTTTAGGAATTTTGTGTAAAAAAATTAATGGCATAAGGCATTATTTGTTGTTTGCTAAATTTGAACCCGGTACTATCGCCGGATTGCAACTCTCCCCCACGCTTCAGGCAACCGAAAGTAATTTAAAACAAATGCATGGCGGCAAGAAACCACAATTTTCTGAATATTTCGAAAATGAGGGGATGGGGACGATATTGGTCAATGTAGTTGAAGTGGAAGACCCAGGCCGATTTTATCATAAAACCAACCACTGTATGATTGTGGAAATTCCCGAAGATAAAGAAGTGGCAATACCAAACGATTTCATTTGGTTGACCTTTCCTCAAATTAAAAAACTTTTAAAAATAGATAACGTAATTAATGCTTTAACGAGATGCGTTTGGGGAAGCAGGTGAAGGTGATATGCAAATTTCCGATTCCGGTTGACGTAATGCATTTATTTATAATCATCGCGGTTTCCTAATAAAAATGAAATCTGGGAAAAAAATCAGAGATAATATTTCTAATCAAAAGGCGCTCAAACAAGTTCTTAAGGCAATCCACATAGATGCGCAGAGTGCGTTTGCAAGATCTGCTTTTCATGCTGTTTTGAAGCTGTTGCCCCCGGTGCCGCGCATCCCTGGCGCAGACGTTTGTTTTGAACTTGCGCGAAAAGTTGTCCCGCTAATAATAGAGTTGATTTTTATTAGGGATGGCAAAGCTTTTTTAATTTATCGTAAAGATGAGTATTGGAATGGTTGGCATTTTCCTGGCGGTTATCGCGAACCAAGGACAACCTTAATTAATGATTGCAAACGATTAGCTAGAATGGAGGTTGGTGCCCATATTCACATTAAGGGAGTTACAGAAATTAAACTTATAGAACATCCTGACGGTCCGCGGCATCATGATGTTTGTTTGCTTGTACTTTGTGAATTTGACGGCGAGCTTGAGGGTGGTCGCTGGTTTGCCAGGAAGCCAGCTGACATCATTTCATATCATCGTCCATACTGGACCGCCATTAGCAAATTTCTTCATTAGCTTGAGTTGGGCGGGTCATCGGCTATTTATTAAAGGTTATTGAACCTTGCTGCCAAAAATTACCAATCTATTTTGGCGCGCTAATTAATTTCTGAGAGATTAACTATTCTATTCTCTTTTGAAGAAATGCGTATAGCCTCCATGACCTTGGCTTGATTAAGCAAATTTGAATAGATCCAGTTTATTTTACCAGTTCTTTGTTGCTGATTTAAAACAGTATCGCAGAAATCTTGGAAAATAATTTCAAAATGATTCGCCGCCGGAATATCTAATTCTATATCAGATATAGTTCTTTTAAGATTTTCATTAGTAATAAGCCTCACTGTGGGTTTTAGGTCGGGCGGTATAGAGTAAGCCATTTCCGTCTTAATTAATCCCTTATTTCCCCATACAGAGTAATTATTTTGATAGATAGCATCAAAGCTAAATGCGAGCATCGCTAAAATCTCGTTCGGAAATTTTAAAAGTATTGCCCCCTTAAGATCTACGCCATCCACCTTGTTGCGGTATAATGTGGCATCAACAGTCAGTGGTTCATTTCTCAAAATTTTTCTCGCCATAAAAATGGTATAAGCACCAATATCGTTTAATGCCCCCCCACCGAGTTTTTTATCATATCGGATATCATGTTTGTCCCGTGGCGGAATCCCGAAAGAACTATAGAATATAAACGGCTTGCCAATTTCCCCCTTTTTAATTAAGTCGAGTACT
>MFRX01000029.1:0-1334 GCA_001784725.1 Candidatus Moranbacteria bacterium RIFCSPHIGHO2_02_FULL_40_12b | reverse complement strand
AAAATTTTCATAAAGAACAACGTTATTTTTTTGGCAAGCTGTAACGATCTTCTTTGCGGAGGCGAAATTATCCGCTAACGATTTTTCAGAGATCACATGTTTTTTCGCGGCCGCGGCTTTTAAGATCCATTCTTCGTGCAGTCCGATGGGGAGAGGAACATAAACCGCATTTATCTCACGATTTAAGATTAAAGAACCGTAGGAATCGATTGACCGTATGCCAAAGCGGCCAGCCCATTCTTTGGCTTTAGCGGGATCGCGGCTCGCTATACTCACTACTTTTACATTTTTAATCGCTTGAAGCGCCTTGATGGCATATTTCTCCGCTATTTTGGCGCAGCCCAATATCCCGATTTTTATCTTTTTCTCCATATAAAATCATTAGTTTAATTACTTTTTAAGTTGATTATAGCTGGGTTTTAGTTTAAAATAAATCAAAGATTTGTTCAAATATAGAATCTAATATGTCAAAGCTATCCATAGTTATTCCAGCCTACAATGAAAGAAATACCATAGAGGAACTTATTAAGCGAGTGAAAGCGGTAGATTTGGATGGGATAGAAAAGGAAATTATCGTGGTTGATGATGGCTCTAAAGACGGTACCCGGGAGATTCTAAAGAGCATCCCCGGTATCCGCTATATTTTTCACGAAAAAAATCTCGGCAAGGGCGGGGCAATGAAGGCCGGATTTAAGGCCGCCACCGGAGATTTATTGATCCCGCAGGATGCAGATTTAGAATACGACCCCAATGACTATCCGGCGATGATTGCCCCGATTTTAGCCGGAAAAACTGAAGTTACTAACGGCGTCCGCATCCAGCCAAAAGATGATTCCCGCCGGACTTCGCTTTCTTACTGGCTGCATTGGCTGGGAAATAATGCCATTACCTGGACTACGAATGTGCTGTATTGGCACCATGCCGGCGAGTATGAAGGATGCTATAAGGCATTCACTAAAAAATTGGTTGATTCGATTGAGATAAAAACCAATAATTTTGACTATGACAATGAACTTGTCTGCAAGATTTTAAAGCGGGGCTATAAAATTATTGATGTGCCGATCCGTTATTATCCGCGCGATTATGAACAAGGTAAAAAAATCGGCTGGAAGCACGGTTTCCTTATTTTGTGGACGATTATCAAGACGCGTTTCCTTGATTAGGAATAAAGTTTTTAATCCGTTGGTTTTTAGTTGCTTACTTATGCCATCGGCTAGACATCCAGTTCTTCCCGAAGCAAGTTTTTGTAGCAAGCTAAAGTCCGGGCGAGGCCGGTTTTTAAATCAACGGTTGGGTTATAGCCTAATTCTTTTTTAGCTTTGGTAAGGTCCGGG
>MFRX01000028.1:336-18359 GCA_001784725.1 Candidatus Moranbacteria bacterium RIFCSPHIGHO2_02_FULL_40_12b | reverse complement strand
GCTGTCATCCTGAGCGAAGTCCGCCGCGGCGGACGAAGTCGAAAGATCTAATTAGATTCCTCGACAACCTGCCTGCCTGCAGGCAGGGCTCGGAATGACATACTGCTTAAGCGTTCGCTTTTGAGCTTACCCGCGCCTTAACAAAAAGCTTTATTATTTTATAATTTACTGCTTTAAATCCTAGCTTATTTTTGTTTTTTTGTCAATTTTAAATCCGTTTATTTTTTATAAACGGATTTTAGCGGCTGATGAAAGTTGCCTTTGGGCGGCGTATTCTTCCTCATTTTTCCTCCAACCCTATATTTTTTCTTCCCTGAATATAGTGTCTATTACTCATTAATTCTCCCCAACTTAACGCGCCTAAAGGAGCTAATATTGATGCGCTTATTATGAGAACGAACATAATTCCCATAGGAACAAAAAAAACAATTTCTTTAAACAACTTTTGGTTGGCAATGCTTAGAAATCCCCCGTAGATAAATCCGGAAATAAATCCCAATGTAATTCCAATCAATAATGAAATCATTATCTTTTTCATTTTTCTTACTCCTTTCAATTT
This sequence comes from Candidatus Moranbacteria bacterium RIFCSPHIGHO2_02_FULL_40_12b, assembly GCA_001784725.1. Taxonomy (GTDB): domain Bacteria; phylum Patescibacteriota; class Minisyncoccia; order Moranbacterales; family 2-12-FULL-40-10; genus 2-12-FULL-40-10. Next base: position 17,800 of record MFRX01000028.1, on the reverse strand, counting down.
TTAAAGTGCTTTTTGTTGCGTAACAATTTATATACACATGTATATACGCCTATATCAAAAACTTTCTTTTGTTTCCCGAAATGTTGATAAACTCATCCGCCGCTTCAATAAGCTTGCCGGAGGCCGATTCTTCAAAAGCGATAACTTCCACGCGGGCGCCGGTGGTGTTCTGGATGTATTCCACGACCGGAATATAGTCCCCGTCGCCGGAAACCAGAACGATAACATCCAGATTTTTAGAAAGTTTGATCGCGTCCACCGCGATGCCGACGTCCCAGTCGCCTTTTTTGGCGCCGCCGGGGAAGACCTGCAGGTCCTTGGTTTTCACTTCAAAGCCCTGCTTTTCCAGCGCCTCAAAAAATTTTTCTTCCTGTCCTTCCAGCGTCTTGATGCCATAGGCAATGGCGCGGATGAGCTTGCGCTCTCCAGCTGCCGCCTTCAAAACCTGCCCGAAATTGACTTTTTTCTGGTGAAGCACCTTGGCGGAATAATACATATTTTGGATGTCCACCAAAACGCCGACCCGTTGTTCCTTGAATATTGACATGAAACTATGCTAATCAACGAATATATGCCAATCCGCGAATCGCGAATTAGTAATTAGTTGATTAGTATTTATTAGTAGATTAGCATCGTGTTATTATTTAAGCCCTAATTTCTTTGCCAACTTTTTATACGCTTTTTCGTTGGTTTTTTCCAAATACGCCGTAAGTTTTCTTCTTTTGGCGACCATTTTCAAAAGCCCGCGCCGGGAATGGAAGTCCTTTTTGTTTTTTTTGAGATGCGAGGTTAGTTTTTTTATTCTTTCCGTGAAAAGAGCGATCTGATATTCCGGAGAACCGGAGTCCTTTTCGTGCCTTTTCACCTCTTTAGTCGCTTTCTCTTTTTGCTTTGATGTCAAAGCCATATTTTTCTTAGCTAAACATTCGTCCCGCTAGGCGCAGACCAATGTTCGCCGGTTAATTGTTAATTGCCTTAAATTATTCTTTTTCTTTTTTTGTTTCCTTTTTTGCCAAGGCGACGGCGTTTTTAATTCTTGCCAGTTCCGTGGCCGTATTATCTTTGCTTATTATTCCTTCAAGGAAGTCCCTCAAGTCATTTTCTTCATTTCCTCCTTCTTTTAATTCAACCGAGTAACCCAACTTCGCCTGGACATTTCTTAATTCTTCCATGGATAAACCTTTAGCCGTTAAAAGAAGATTTTTTCTTTCATTTTCGGTATCTTCTGTTATTTCTTCCGGACCAAATTTAATATCTTTGAATTCATTCATATTTTTACTTGTTAGCATTATAATCTTATTATAACACCGTGCTGGCGCTTACTTTATCGCCCGGTTGCGGTTTCATTAGGCGCACGCCCTGCGTCGCCCTTCCCAGAACGGAAATACTTTTGAGAGGAATTCTGATAATCTGCCCTTTTTCGGAAGTTACCAGCATATCGCCTTCAATATCGTCAACATTGACGATGTTGGCTCCTACCAGTTTTCCGGTTTTGGAGGTGACATTGGCGGTTTTTATTCCCGATCCGCCCCGCTTTTGGATCTTATAAAATTTCAAGTCCGTCCTTTTGCCAAAACCATTCTCGGTAATAATCAATAACTGATTCCCTTTTTGATTCTTGAAAATTACATCCATTCCGACTACCGCGTCTTCGCTCTTGAGCCGTATTCCCCTCACTCCGGCCGCGTTTCTTCCCATCGCGCGCACATCAGATTCCTTGAAATGAATGGCCTGCCCTTTGGAAGTGGTGATAATCACCTCGTCCGTTCCGGTTGTCGGCTTTACCCATCCTAAAGTATCTCCCTTTTCCAGTTTAATTGCAATGAGGCCGCTCCTTCTGACATTTTCAAAGCCGTCAATTTTAGTTTTTTTCACCACGCCCTTCTCGGTGGTCATCAGGAAAAACTTATAATCATCTTCTTTGTTGAAAGCGATCATCTCGGTGATTTTTTCCTCCGAAGAAAGCTGCAGGAAATTGACGACCGCCTGTCCCTTGGCGGTGCGGGACGACCCGGGAATTTCATAGGCCTTGGTCTGATAAATTTTTCCGGTATTGGTGAAAAACATCAGGTCGTCATGGGTCATAACGCTGGTTACTTGTTCAATCACGTCTCCTTCTTTAGTGGTGGCGCCGATGACTCCCTTCCCGCCGCGTTTCTGGACCCGATACGCTCCCGGATCCATTCTCTTTATGTATCCGTCTTCAGAAAGGGTGATAATCGCTTCTTCATCGGGAATAAGGTCTTCCTGCCTGAATTCCTGGATTCCGCCAGCCACTACTTTGGTCTTCCTCTCATCTCCGTATTTATCCTTAATTTCTTCCAGTTCTTTTTTAATAACGGAAAGAATTTTTTTCGGGCTTTTGAGCAGCGTTTCCAGTTCGGCGATAAGCTGTTTTTTCTCTTTTAATTCATCCTCGATTTTTTTCCGTTCCAGTCCCGCCAGGGTCTGAAGTTTCATTTCCAGAATGGCAGTCGCCTGGACATCCGTAAATTTGAATTTCACAGTCAGATTTTTATGGGCGTCTTCCCGGCTGGCTGATTTTTTTATGGCGCTAATGATAGCGTCAATATGGTCCAGCGCTTTTTTCAGCCCCTCCAAAATATGCACCCTTTCCCTGGCCTTGTTCAAATCGAATTGAGTCCTTTTGGCCACTATCGTTTTGCGGTGGCTTACGTATTGTTCCAGAATTGATTTCAATGTCAGGATTTGCGGCTCGATCCCATTGACCAGCGCCAGCATGTTGACATTGAAGTTTTTTTGAAGGTCCGTAGTTGAGTAAAGTTTATTGAGGACTTTTTGGGGGTAGGCGTCTTTTTTCAGGTCAATCACGACCCGCACCCCATTCCTATCGGACTCGTCCCGCAAGTCCCTGATGCCCTGAATTTTGTCGTCCTTGACTAACTCCGCGATTTTTTCCAGAAGCGCGGATTTATTAGTGGCGTATGTCATCTCGCTGATTATTATCTGGAAATTTCCGGTTTTATTCTCAACAATTTCCGCTTTTGCCCGGGTGATTATTTTTCCCTTTCCGGTGGAATAGGCCTCCCGGATATCTTTGCTGTTGTATATTATTCCTCCCGTCGGAAAATCCGGGCCTTTGACGAATTTCATCAAATCGTCAACCGCGCAATCGGAATTATCAATCAGGCAGCCGATGGCGCCTGCCAATTCATTAAGGTTATGCGGAGGAATATTAGTCGCCATTCCAACGGCGATTCCCATAGTGCCATTGAGAAGCAACTGGGGAAGCTTTGCCGGCAATACCGTAGGTTCTTTATGAACTCCGTCAAAATTAGGAACAAAATCAACTGTGTCTTTTTCAATATCAAAAAGTATTTCTTCGGCGATAGGCGCGAGTTTCGCTTCAGTATATCGGTAAGCCGCGGCGCTATCCCCGTCCATTGAGCCGAAATTTCCCTGTCCCCAAACAAGAGGATATCTCATTGAAAAGTCCTGGGCGAGCCGGACCATTGAATCATACACCGCCACGTCTCCGTGCGGATGGTATTTCCCCAGAACTTCTCCGACCACAGTCGCTGATTTCCGGAATTTGGCGCCGGATTTCAATCCCGTGTTCCACATAGAATAAAGAATTCTCCGGTGCACTGGCTTTAATCCATCGCGGACATCCGGGAGCGCCCGTGAGACAATCACGCTCATCGCGTAATCCAGGTAGGACTGCTGGACCTCATCGGTTATTTTTCGGGGATGTATATTTTCCTTGGAAATTTCCGGTTTATTTTTTACCATAATAAAAAAAGTTATTGCTGGCTATTATTAGGTATTATCCCTTCCTGTTCAAGAGGAGCGGAATTGCCCGCTGGCGGCTGAATTTCATTTCCCGCGGGACTGCTTTCCGGGCTTTTTGGATTAGGATTTGTTATATCTATATCTGGCGCGTTTTCAGGTTGACCGGAATCTGTCGGCTGTTCAAGATCGGCTCCCTTAAACATTTCTTCAAGAGAGGGCATTTGGTTTTTCGCGTCCTCAAAGTTTTGTTTCGGACTAACGCCTCCCTGATTTTTAATTTCAACCGGTTTAACAGTCAGTTTAAAAGAAAAAATCCAAATTATCACCACGAAAATCATTGAAATAAAAACTCCGATCCAAACATAACGGAGGCGGATATGTTCCGGCTTTTTTCTAATTTCTTCGATTTTATCTAAAATAGACATTTACTATTTTTTACTAATTACTAATTTTTTACGAATATACTAATAATTTTAAAATAACAAATTCGTATATTAGTAAGTGATTAGTAATTCGTAAAGATTACTCCACGCTCATTATCACCACTTCCGTGTTTTTTTCTTCCAAATCCTTGCTTTTTATGTTAAGCTTGGCTGTTTTTTCTTTGGGGCAGTTTCCCATTTCATTGCAGAATTTTTTCTCATCGGCAATGTCCAAATTCGTCCCCTTGATTTTGTAATGCATGGGAATTGCCATTGCCGGTTCGATTTTGCGGACAATTTCTCCGGCAACTTTTCCGTCAATTGTGTATTTTCCTCCAACCGGAACAAACAATATATCAATCCCGTTTATTTTTTCCAAGTCCCTGGAGTCAAGGTTAGCCCCCAAATCACCCAGATGGCATAACTTGATGTCTTCCGAGTCAATAATGAAAATCGTGTTATTTCCCCTTTCTGCTCCTTTTTTGTCGTCGTGAAATGACTCAATGCCTGTGACATTGACTCCCCTGATTGAATATTCTCCGGGAGTGTTGATGACAACGGGATCGCCTTTCAGGGCGGAAGCGTTATTATGGTCGGAATGGTCATGCGAAACAAGGACAATATTGGCCTGCCCCTGCGGCGGACGGAGCCCTATTGACTTGTCAAAAGGATCAATAAAAATAACCACATCTTCGGTGGCTCTCCCCGCCGGCTTGGTCGTTATTTTAAAGCAAGAATGGCCGTAATATTGGATATTCATACATTACTAATTTTCTAAATTACGAATTACGAATTTAGCGAATATACGAAAACTAAATAATAAATATTCGTAATTTCGTTTGATTTGTAGTTCGTAAATACTAGTTGATTTTAGCATGCAATTTAGATTTTGTCGAGGGGGATATCACTCGACTTTTTGCAAAATATATGTTAATTTGTAAACATATTCTTTACAACATTAACAATTAAAATAATGCTTTATTATAGGGTAAATTTTGCAAGTTAGCTGTTTATGTATGAAAATTGTAAGTATGCTATTGATATTCAACTTAAAAACCTGTATGATAACGCATTAAACAAAAATGAAAAAAGAAATGGTAGCGGAAAAAATAAAAAAAGCCCTTTTACAATTAAATATGACGGAAAAGGAAATATTATGCTATGTGGCGCTTTTGGAGTCCGGAAGCAGTTCAATCCAGGACATTTCCCGCTTTACCGGAGTTAATCGGGTGACTATCTATGCCGCGATTTCCGAATTAAAGAAGAAGGGCTTAGTTGTTGAAACCAGAAAAGGCCGCCGGAAGCTGTTTGTGGCCGAGAGTCCCGGAGAATTAAAAAATATCCTGGAGGAAAAAAAGAATGAGGTAAGGGCGGAAGAGAAATTGCTGGAAAATTTTATCTTGCCGACTTTGAAAGCCATTGACGCGCGTCAGGAAAACAAACCGGAGATAAAATTCTTTGAGGGCTTGGAAGGAATTTATAAGGTCTATGATGACTATATATTGAATAGTCCGGATGTTATCGGCTGCGGGTCTTATGATTCCGTGCTGAAGGTTTCCACCTGGGAAGTCGAAAAAAAATATATTGAAAAAATGAGGAAAAGGAAAATATTTTTTCGGGGAATCCTGGAAGATACGAAAATTAACCATAAATTTAACGAAATATCCAAGGGGGTGATGCATAACAAGTTTTTGCCGGAAGGAGAAAAAGTTTCTTCAGACATTTTAGTTCTCGGTTCTATGGTGGCGCTGATATCCTACGAAAAAAAATCAGCCACGCTCATTGAAGACGAATCCATCGCGCAGGCGATCAAGATGTATCTGGAGTTTATGTGGGAAGGGTTGTGAACAATAAAAACTTTATAGGAGGGTAAAAGATGGAAACAAATGAAATTAATGTGTATTCTTACAATTACCCGAAGGGACTGATGGATGGCTATGTGAAAATTCATCTGGATAGTTTCTGCCGTTGGGGAAAATGCTTCAAAGGTTACGGCGGTTGCGCCGATCGCGGACCAAGATTTGACGATTGCGAAATCTGGGATGTTCAAAAAATACTCGCCGAGATTGTAAAAAATTTAGAGAAAAATCCCAACGCCAGATTTTTTCTGGAAACACCGAATTTTTTTGATCCATATAAAATGACTGGGGAGAACAGATACCAGTTTCAAGAAATCATGGACAAAAAAATCAAGGCGTATTTAACAATACAAACAACCCCGCACGATCTAATCAATCTCTTAGCTCATCAATATGAGGTCAGTATTTATCCTAAAGATATTCGTATGTCCGGAATACAGGAAATTTGGATGGGGTTGGAAAGCGCCAATCGTGAATTGCGTGATAAATACTCCAAACCTCCGTTTCAAAACGAACATCTGCTGAAAATCGTAAAGCATCTGCGACAGGCGGACATAAGATGCTGCTCTTATCTTGTTGTAAGTTCCGATGATACGGATGATACTATTGCGGAGACCGTGGATTTTATCAAAGAGATGAAACCGGACAAAATTTTCCAGTTCGATCTGTTCCATTATGTGGCGGGGGAACGATATGTTGATTATAAAATGATGAAACAAAGAATGGACGATCTTGTCCGCTATCAAGAAATATTCAAAAAACTTGAAAAAGAAATAAACAAGTTTTAAATTTTATGGGGCTTGCTTAGGGTAAAAGTAGACGATATTCTAAGATATCGAGGAGTGTTTGAACTATTGGCGTTGAACTTTAACCCGGACCGATTTTGCAACAGCATCATCGCCCGGGTTTTTTAATATGTAGTTAAATAATACTTCTGCAATTCCCACAGAAAAATAAAAAGAGGGTATGTCATTGACATATCCTCTTTTAGACATTAACTACGCGTTCACCTTGGGAATCGCAAATAATTTTATAGTATTATCCTGACCATCACAATATCCACAGCGTTTGCTTTGGAAATAAAATTCCCGCGGATTGTCCGGCATCTTACGATCCAGTGAATGGAAAATTACTTCAGCAAACCGTTGATTAATCTCCACTAAATTGCCACAACCTTCGCAAAACAGACGCATGAAGCCCTGCTCCCATTCCAGCGGCTTGGCCAAATCCAAGGAATTTACCTTGTGCCCGCCGGTAGCATTGATTCGCTTTGTGCTGCCGAAGAGTTCCTCGGCTGTTTTAATTTTTGTTGACATTTTTATTTTCCTCCCCTTTTTTGAATTTCGTAAATTACTCTATCGGCTATTTCTCTTGTTTTTCTAGCCCATTCTTCTTTATCTAGTTTTGGATCCAACCCATCCATAGGCCATTCAAAAACAACATCTGCTCTCCACTCATCGCCCTTCTTAGGATTACCCGTAACATCCAGGGTAACAAAAATTGTTTCTCTCGCCGTATCTAATTCAAAGAAAGCGTCAACGCCTCTTTGATCGGCATGAGAACGCACTGCTGTATAAAACCTTAGCTTTTTGAAATCATCTTCTTTCTTAAAGCCCAGTTCTTCAGCCACGTAGGCGTATAAGTCGCCGGCAAATCGCGGGGTCGGCTCTGTCGGATCGCTGTCCTCAGGCTGAGCTTCTTTGGCTAAGGCCAGACTTTTTTCCAGACTAATTTTTTTCCAAGATTCTTTTACAAACAACTCAAAATTATCAAACACAGCTGACGGAATTTCATAATTCTTCTGAAGAGCTTCTTTGTACTTTCTCTTATTAATTTCTCCGAATAATTCGCGTTCAATGAGATGACCTGTATATCCTTCGCGCATAATGTTTGATTATTTTATATAGCATAGCATAACAATTCTGTCAATGTTTTGCAAGTAAATTTTTTTAAGTTCCTAACTCAAAAATAAACCGCCTTGCCTAAAAAATATGACAAAGCGGCTGTACCCTATTCAGAGTAGATTCTCTGTGCGGTAACGCCGTATGTTCAAGCGCAGGCGGAGCTTGCGGACTTCATTGTATTTCACCTGAACCAGGCAGGCGATGACAGAATCCGGAAGCAGTCCTAAAAACTGTTTTACTTTCTTTTCCCATTTAACTACCGGTTCTTTGAAACGGTAGCTTTTCCCGATTTCCTTGAATGCTTGGGTTAGTCCTCCAAAATGCGCAATCGCGCTTTGATAGAGTGCAGGGTAATTTTTTTGGATTTCGGTTGGAGAAAGTTTTTCTTTTCCATACAGTTGTCCCACGGTTTGCACCGGACAGAAAAACCGCAGAGTGGTCGAGCTTGACGCGCTTTTGCAAATAATCTCGGGTTCAAACCGGTTGTGGCACCTCGGACATCTAGTTGTGTAGTCATTCACGTTCCGTTTAAACCCTTTAATGATCTGGAGAGGTGTAAGCCGGCGGGAACACTTCGGACAAACCGCGTGCGGTTTGTAAGTTTCCCTGTGAATCTTTCCAATGAGCCGCAGGCGCAGGCCGAGAATTCGATCCTGAACCAGCAACTTTTGCTCCTGCGTAAGCCGTTGATCCAATTTTACATCTAAGCGTTGTTGCAGTGACATAATTTCACCTCCTCTCAAAAAATATTTTAAGCCAAAGTTACCGATGGTTTGGGCTTTCTGGTTCTCCATGACTCCAGATTTTTCAGATTCAATTGGGCTTTAATGAAATATCTGGAAGCCGGAATTCCCAACTGGCCGAATCTGACCAGCATGGCGCGGAAGAAAATTATTTCAAACTGGTTGACTTCCAGCTCATCCATGATCGCTTCGTGGGAAATGTCGGCGATAACCCTTTTTTCTCCCAATTCATTCTTCACTTCTATCGGATAAGCAGTAGTTATTAGATAAAGGTATCCCTGGCTGTCTGTTTTAATGACCCGACGCATTTCTTTTATGGTCTTTTTCCACTGCGGCACCCATTGTAACGCGTTGATGGAAATAATCTGGTCGAAAAAACCATCTTTGAATCCGAGTTTTTCCATGGGCATTGTGAAAGTGCGGACTTTTTTTACTTTTTTTCCGGGGATGTTGGCAATAGTTGTTCCTTTCTGGATATCTTCGCTTAATTTGCACATTTCAGTAGCAATATCGGTTGCATAAAACTCAATGTCAGTCAATTGGCTAAGCCAAATTTCATAAAGAGCGGGACCGGAACCCAAGGAGAGCCATTTCTCTCTTTTTTTAATCTGCCTTAAATGTTCAAGGAGAGTGTACATGGTTATGAAATAATTATCCGGTGATTCTATGGCCGGCCAAATTTTTGCCGCCTTATTCCATCCCTCTGCAATAGAAGCGCTATCAATATTTTTCATTTGGGAAGTCAGCTGTTCTAACGGATTTGCCGACTGGAATTTGTTTCTGACGGACTCGACAAAAATCATGAAATTTTTAGCGATTTCTGCAACTTTTGGATCTAAGTTTTTCATTTATCCCTCTTTTTTAAAGAACATTTGGAGTAAAATACTCCCTTTCAGAAATTGTTTTTCTTTAATAATCTCTGAAAGAGAGGCAAGAGATTATGATAAATCAACTTGCCGAATTAGTCAAGGGTCATTCTTTCTCGCCTGAAAATTTTTTTTCTGCGGTCATAACCCTTTTTTCCTTTTTCGGAACTCTGGATGTCGCCTTTATGACGCAGAATTTCCACTGCCTCCATCGGCAGCCGCGCTACGAGATTTTTTTTCTTTTTCATTTTGCGTCCTCCTTTTTTATTGTTTTATTTAGTTTCATTAAAAGTGGTATGCGAGTCATGCCGCAAGCATGGCAGAAAGTAAATGGTATTATCTCGTCATCTGGAATTTCTGACACATCATATCCTGCTTTGGTCATATCTGTTTTTACTTCACTGGCCGTTATAGTAAGTTCCTCTATTTCTGAATAACAGCGATAACAAATAATTTTTGCCATTTTACCCTCCTAATTGTATTCAAATTTTTCCCTCTTGCAAATTACTTTTTGAAATAATCTGCAAAAGAGAGGCAAGAAAAATGTGTTAAAATTTCTTGCCAAAAATGTTACGGTCTCGCCCTGAATTATAAAACTTAGCCATTTCGGTTTATTTCATCAGGATCCCCGCTCACGTGCAAGCCAGTTTTACAACTGTCTGATCCGTCTCCGCCATGTCGGAGAATATTTAGCTTTTACATGGCAGCAGTTGTTTAAGCGCTTCCTTTTCCGCTCTTTGCTGAGATCCAAAACGCTGATAGGTTTCCGAAACTTCCCACTCATATCCATTAATAGTATCTATTAATATCACATCTGACCGTCTTCCGTCAGAAGCGAGATAGAGATACTCTTCAGCGATACTTGTGAGATGAGGACGGAGCTTCCATCTTTGGATTCCATTCCCCATATTTTTCGGTTCACCCATTGCGTCTTCGGGTCTGCTCTTATCGAGTTTGTCATACTCGTAAAGCTTGCAGTAATCTCCCTTTGTGCGATCAAGGTGGCACCAAACAACCCTTAAAACTTCCTCATTCGGCCAGTCATACCGGCAATCCGCTTTCACGTGAATATCCCAATAATAATCCCAATCTTTGTCGGGCTTTATTAGTTTCTTCACTTTGAAAACGCTCAATCCTTGAAGAGAACGCGGATACATTACAAACGATTCGAACCTTATCTTAAAGCTCGAAGTTTCATATTGCACCAGCCATTCTTCGTTGTTCTCCCTTTTCTGAATTGAGGATTTCTTGAGGAAATCTTCCCAGATTATTCCTGCTTTCATTTCCGTGGCGCATTCTTCCATCTTTTCACCTCCTTTCCTTTCTCATTGATGGCCGCCCGTGGGTTTATACAATAAATCTTGCGCAACCGGCGTCGTTGCAAAATTTACTTTCTTTCTTCGCTCAAATATACATCGGCACAACAGCCACATGTGCGGATATGAATCTTGATTATTGGCAGAAGATCTTCGAGTGGCTTGTCAGTAAATTTTCTAAACTCATTACTTTTTTTTGCCTTTTCCCTAAGCTTGTCAATAATCATTTTCAAACTATATCCGCTTGAAATTTTAATATCAAGATATTCGTCTTCCACTTAATCCTCCTGTTTAATTTTATTTTTCCCTTCAAAAAATTACTTTTTAAATAATCTTTTAGAGAGAGACGAGAGGACGCATTGATCTCTCTCGCCAATACTTTCCCGTATTTCCTTCGCAGGCACTTCAGTATAAAGCGCCCGCCTTCAGTCAGCGGCTACGAGCAAGCCGGGGAGACAATTTTCCTCTCCTTGGAAGCAGCAGCTTTCCTTTTGGCTTATGCCTTGGTGAGTTGTTCGCGCTTATCACCATCCTTGCGATAGGTGTCAACGCTCACATTCGCCTTGGCAAAAGCGTCTAGGAAAGGCCGGAACTTCAAGACGTTGCCGTTGCGTTTGGCAGCTTCTATTTCGGATCCAGCTAAGCTGAATATCCGGGTAGAGCGGCCTTCGGCATGGGCTTCCGCCATAAGTCCGGCTTTGCATCCGCCGCAGACGGGATTCAAAACCCATTCCCCATCCTTTTTGGTTAAAGGAAGAGAAAATTTCGGATTCTTTCCTCCGCAGACGACGCAATTGAGCATATTTTTCACCTCCTTATTTTTTTATCTTTGTTTATACTTTTACATATTCTTTCGCTTTGATTTTGTAGAGAGCTAGGGTCTTTTCCGGTTCAAGATCATCAATCATTGTTTCCACTATGCATCCCTCAAAATCATATTTGCTGACGAGCGGCCACTTTGTAATTCCGTTTTTCCTCAATAATTTGTATATTTCTCTTAATTCTCCACCAGTCCAGATTGTCACCGGCCGTGTTTTCGCGTACTCCTCAAGTTTTCTGACAATTTCCGCGTTTGCCGAGTCATTGACTATCAGCGTTCCTTCCATATCGCAGAATACGCCTGGGATAATCTTCTTGCCCATTGTCTTTTTGGCAAAGCTGATTTTTTGATTTTGGAGAATTTCCAGTTGGGCGCGGACTTCTTCTATAGTTCCGGTTATGCCAAATTCTTTTTTGGCTGTTTCCATGCCTTTTTCACAGCCGTATTTTCCCGGGTGAATGTCATGGAGCAATATGCCAATCAAATTCTTTTTTGTTCCGGCTTTGGAAGCAAGCACTACGGCTATATTCTCAATCTTCCTTCCATTAACAATATCATCGTAGGTAATTCTCCACTTGATCAATTCAGATGGCATCTGGAAGTAGGCGGCATATTTAGTGTAGAAATACGGCACAGCGGGATTTCCCTGTTGGCGAAGGGATATTTCAGAGTCAAAGCCATAAAATATCGTCGGGATTTTCTGCGCTTCTATCATTTCTTTGATTTCGGCGAGTTGATCGATATTGGTCACTATCACTTCCGCGTTCTCGCCGAGAAAAATCGGCAAAGATCTCTCTAAAGAAAATCTTATCGCATCATTCTTTTCATAAATTCTTATCATATTTCCTCCTTTATATTTTTTTATTTTAAATTCCCTCCAAAAAATTATTTTTTCAAATAACCTTTCGGAGAGAGGCGAGAGTATGAAGAATTATAATAATCGCTCGTTGACAATCCTCTCTCGCCAAAATTGCCTGCGCTTTTCCGCGGTTCGGACTTTCCCGCAACCCATCGGTATACCTTTCTTTCCGATTGGGAATTCCATGCAGTTTTATTTCAGGTCGCATGGGCGTTGTTTTTCCGGCTATCTTTTCGGACAGCCGTACTGGCAACCTTTTCCGCCTCTTGGGCAGGTGCAGCACTGTGACATAATGCCTCCTATTGCTGATTGTTTATAAAAATTCCTAAACAAAAAAGCTTTCCTGCTGTGTCGTGTTTGATTTCCCTCCAAAAAATGATATGTGAATAGCGCGCTACGAATGCGCACATACGAATACAATTTTTTGGAGAGAGAAGAAAGAAAACGTTGTTTCTCTCTCCTGTATATGAACTGTGATATTTATCACAGGTCTTTTTCGCGGGCAAGATGGTCCGTGACCCTTCTGTTGCCAAGCGTTCTTGCCATCGCGCTCCGCTGGTTTGGTTGTCGCGACAACCTTTCAAGTCGGGCTTTTTCCCGCTTTGGTTAGGCCTCACTAAGCTAGTGCCTTAAATACTTGCAAGGAGTTTGCGTCTGCCTAGCACTGGCCGCACCCAGACAAAAACTCTTGCAAGGCGCCGTTTCACGGAGCGGCACATCAATGTCTGCCAAGCTGCTCTCCTTGGCTTCTCGACTTTGGGAAAGAGATTATCTTTCCGGAGATTATGCCGAATCTCATCCCTGCAGAGTTTATAACCGCGTTATAAATTTTTCGCGGATGGAGAGCTCTCTGCTGTTCCCGGGAGCGGGATGTTTTGTTTTGTTAATTTTTGAATTTTTTGGCTAATCTAAAGGTAATGAGTCCAGCGATTATCGGTATTATGCAGAAACTAAACAGTGAAATAAACCAACTGAAAATCCAGAACCATTTTGAGACCCTTGTGATTTCAGCCAGGTGGATGTAATAATTAAAAAGCATTACCGGATCAAGTTTTACTGCTGCGAAAATTCCGAAGATGATAAAAATTATTCCAACTATCCTTATGCTCCAGACCATAATTACTCACCTCCTTTTTATTTTATATTCCCTCTATCACATCACCAGCCAGGATTACCCAGCGATGATGCGGTAGAGAGAGGCGAGTCCCTCTCTTTTTCCCACTTATGCTGTGAGGAAAAGGGAGGGAATATTAAATTGTCAAAGTCCTCTCGTTTCAGAATAATTGATATTTTACCGGTTTTTATGGGATTTTGGCTTAAATAAAGGCCGATAACATTTCGTTAAAATCTTGCCTTTTATGCCTTTTCCCTTAAACAAGCCAGAAAACCGACTTATTTGATTGCCAATGTGTTTTGTTAACTCCACTCAACAGCGCATTTTCCAGCGGTAGGGTAAAATATCCATCTTTTTGAGGAACTGCCATTCTTAACCGTACAGGCCATTATAGCAGGTCTAAAATATTTGTCAAGTCCTTTCAACATTTATTGTGTAAGTAGATTAATATTTTCCTTTATCTAAGCAAAAATAACATAATAATTGTGTTAAGCGAATTTAACAAAATAAAATATTTTGCACAGTTATTTGTATTTTTCGTTAAGAGTTAAAAAGAATTAAAAAAATTATTTTTCTGTTCAAAAAAATGGCACCGGATAATTTTGTTTAATGCCCTTGACAGGACTTAAATTGTCTGCTAAGATAGGGTTATTGGAAAATTATGTTATTTGACATCAAAAAATCAACTTTTATAAGGAGGTGAGAAAAAGTGAAAAAAGCCGAACGGTGGTTAGAGGGGTCGATTAAGGAAAAAAGACCCGGTGCCGTAATTGATGGCGATGACGGAAAAAAATACCGAATCACCATCGCCGAATTTTCCGAAATTGAAAAATATTTCGGAGATATTTATTGCTGGGTGACCGATCGCGTGAAATTCGTGCCCAAAAGGAAGTTGTATCGCGGTTCCAGATGGGCCGAAAAAGTTATCCCTCTAACCTTTTAACCGGGAGGTATGACCATGGAGGACTAATAAGCTGAAAAGCGGAGAGTTCGTTTTGAACGAACTCTCCGCCCGTAAGCGAAATTAACTTCATGATTATATAAAACAACCTAGGTTGTTTTATCAAAAGGTAAGGAGGCGACCCGTGGGTGACTAAAAGAAAAATGGAGAAATTGAAAGAGAAAATATTTTAAAAAATCATCGACATAAAAGGGTTCTGAGTATTATTTCAGAACCCTTTTTAAATTGAGAAAATAAAGATATTATTTTTCCTGATATTTTTCTGCTGCTTCCCAGGCTAAATCCAGAATTGCTTTTAGTGATTTTGCTATTTCTTTATCTTCAATAATGACGCCAACTAATCTTTCACTAAAAGAGGCGATCCTTACTTTGTTATCGTAAACCGCTATATCACAGCTTATCGGAAATTTTTCAAATGGCACTTTTCTTCTTTGACTATCAGTAGTACTTTCTCGCATACCTTCTTTATATGTATATATAGATCTTGTTTTAATATTACGCTGCATTCTTTTAATTCTCCACTTATTAACTTCTTCTTGGCTAAAAAATTTATTTATCTCATCAACTGAATACGCCATACTCACAATTTCTTTTATAGATGCTTTTAAAATTTCTTCAACCATACTTTTTATTCCCTCTTTCCCCTCATAATATTTCACCACCGGTTTACCGGTTTGTTTAGTTAGTGACTGCAGTTGCGGCAGAAGTTTTTGCAGATTACCTTTTCTTTTTTCAATCGTGTTTTTTTCCTGTTCCAGAATTTCAACGAGGCGATCCGGGTCGGCGGCGACGAAGTATTGCTTTTTGCCTTTGTGAAAACTGGACATCAGCCCCATTTTCATCAGCGCGTCAATGATAAAATACGCGGTGGCGCGGTTGACGCCGGACTTTTTGGCGATATCTTGCACTGTAGACTGGCCTAGTTCCAGCGATGCCAGATAAACTTTAGCCTCTTTCTCATTTAGCCCGATTTCCTGGAGTTCTTTTTCAAGCATATATTTGTTATACATAGGACTTACGTGATTGCCTCTTTAGACATCCGATGTCTCGCAACCGTAACGACCGAAAGACATCGGATGTCTATAAACGCGTAAGTACTAATCCAATATTTTGTTAATAACTATCAACATTTTACCACCTCTCTTGCCAAAATTCAAGCTATGATATATACTCCTGATTACGGTAATTATTAAGAAAATTGAATACTAGATGCTTTAATCTAGAAAACTTTCTTAATGATTTCCCGTGAGAGGGAATTTTTTATTTTTCTATACTAATTACGAATCTGTACGAATATACGAATCGTTTTGTCTAGAAAATAAAAATGGAATATTGGTATATTCGTATTAATTAGTAATTCGTAAAGATAATCATGGCAAACATTTTAGACAAATTAGCCGAGGAAGTGGATAAAATAAAAGACACGGTTGTTGAAGCCGTCTCCGGCAAAGAAGAAAAAAAGCCGACGGTCAAAACCGCCAAGACCAAAAAAATCCAAACAGATGAAGACGAAGAAAAAGAAAAATCGGAGATGGGAAAACTCTTGGAAAAAAACCCGGTAGAAATTCCAAAAATCGGAGATGTTATTTCAGGAACCGTCATTGACATAGCGCCCACAGCGGTTCTTTTGGATTTGGGTCCCATGGGAACGGGAGTTGTTATCGGCAGAGAAGCGAAAGACGGATTGGGAACCGGAAAACTTAAAAAAGGCGACAAAGTAAGCGCCACACTTGTTGATTTTGAAAACGAAGACGGGCTTATCGAGCTTTCCATCCGGGAGGCCTCGCACGGAAAGGCCTGGGATGATCTTGATTCAAGGCGCGACACGCAAGAAGTGATGACCACCAGGGTAACCGATGCCAATAAGGGCGGATTAATGGTGGAAATCAACGGGGTCTCCGGATTTTTGCCGGTGTCGCAGCTTTCCAGCGAACATTATCCCCGGGTGGAAGACGGAGATAAGAATAAAATTCTGGCGATACTCAAAAATCTGGTGGGAAAAGAGTTGAAAGTAAGGATAATAAATTCCGACCGGCTGGCGGAAAAATTAATCGTGAGCGAAAAGGCGGCGCAGAGCGAAAAAGAAAAAGCCGTCATTTCGGAATTGAAGGAAGGAGACGTGATAGAAGGAGAAGTGAGCGGAGTGGTTGACTTCGGCGCGTTCATCAAATTCCTCCCGCCTTCCAAAAAAGATTCAGAAAAAGACAGCGATAAACTTGAAGGGCTCGTCCATATTTCTGAACTGGCCTGGCAGCTAATTGACAATCCGCGGGAAATCGTGAAAGTTGGCGACAAAGTGAAAGCCAAAATTATCGGCATTGACGAGACCAGAATATCCCTTTCCCTGAAAGCGCTGGAAAAAGATCCATGGACTGAAATCGACAAAAAATACAAAGTGGGAGACATTGTTTCCGGAAAAATTGATAAAATAAATCCTTTCGGAGCGTTCGTTTATCTGGATGAAGACATCCATGGACTGGCGCACGTGAGCGAATTCAGGGATGTCTTTCCGGGAAAGAAAATGGATGAAATTTTAGAAGCGGAAAAATCATATAACTGGAAAATCCTTTCCATTGAGCCGAAAGAGCACCGAATGGGGCTGATGTTCGCCAAAAAAGATAAAGAAACCAAAGTAAAAGAACCCGAGAAAAAAAAGGAAAAGGAAAAAGAAATCAAAGAAGAAAATCAAGAAGAAACTAAAAAAGAAAAAACGGAAAAATAATTTTTTAATCCACCCCCCATGCTTTTATGGAAAAAAGAAGAAAAGTCGCTCGGGCAGATCGGCGAGGACGCGGCGGCGAAGTATTTAAAAAGGAAGGGCTACAAAATTCTGGAGCGGAATTTTAA
>MFRX01000028.1:0-315 GCA_001784725.1 Candidatus Moranbacteria bacterium RIFCSPHIGHO2_02_FULL_40_12b | reverse complement strand
GGGAGAAATTGATATTGTGGCAAAAAATGGCAAAGAAATCGTTTTTGTGGAAGTAAAAACTAGAGTATCGGAAGATGATGCTTTGTTGCCGGAAGAGAATATCACTCCAAGAAAACTCAAGCGTATCGCGAGAGCCGCCAACACTTACATAAAGATTAAAAAATTATGGGACTGCCCTTTTCATTTTGACGCGATTTCGGTTCTTTATGACGATGAAAACAAAAAAGCCCAAGTGAGGCACCTGGAGAATATTTTTATATAGACATTTGCCCTTCTATTTGCTACTATTTCCTCATACACTAATTAATATAATCT
>MFRX01000027.1:1186-8353 GCA_001784725.1 Candidatus Moranbacteria bacterium RIFCSPHIGHO2_02_FULL_40_12b | reverse complement strand
AGAATTACGACGGAAAATTCCGGGGTCCGGTTAAAGTCAAGGACGCGCTGGGAATGTCGCTTAACGTGCCGGCGGTGGAAATGCTTTATCTCGCCGGAGTAAAAAATTCCATTGAAATGGCGAAACGGCTGGGAATTACCGGGCTGAACAATACGGGTAATTACGGGCTGTCGCTGGTGCTGGGAGGAGGAGAAGTGAAATTATTGGACCATGTGAGTGCTTTCGGAACTTTGGCGACGGGCGGCATAAAGTATGCCAAAACAGCGATATTGCGCGTGGAAGACAGTAAAGGGAAAGCGCTGGAAGAATATAAATCCAGCGGCGGAGAACGAGTGGTGGAAGAAAAATATGTGGCTATGGTTGACCATATTCTTTCCACTAATGATTATCGCGCTCCGATATTCGGATCCAATAGCCCCCTGCGGTTTGATGACCGGCCGGTGGCGGCCAAAACCGGGACTACCAATGAATGGCGCGACGGATGGACTATCGGGTATACTCCGTCTCTGGTGGTCGGGGTTTGGGCGGGAAACAATGACAATACTCCGATGGCGCGGGGGGCGGACGGGGTTTATGTCGCCGCGCCCATCTGGAGAAAATTCCTGGACCAGGTTTTGGCGAATTACAATTTTGAAAAATTTCCTAAATACGAGAAAGAGGAAACCGGAAAACCGGTTCTCGACGGCAAGATGGAAATAAAAAAAGACGTGAGCGTCTGTGAAATTCCGGGAAAAGATAATAAATATTGCCTGTCTAATAATTATTGTCCTGACAAGGAAGTGAAGAAAAAGGACTTCGCCGATATTCACAGCATTCTTTATTACGTGAACAAAGACGATCCCCGCGGCGACTATCCCAAAGATCCCGGAGGCGACCCGCAATTCAAGGAATGGGAGAAAGCCGTAAGGAAATGGTATGAAAAGAATGACAAAAAGGACTATATTTTCGGGGAACCGCCCGAAGAAGAATGTAAAGAAAGCGATTTTTCAAAATACAAGCCATCGGTTTCACTCTCCGTTTCCGCTTCCGGCAATCAAATTTACGCTTCCGCCAGCGCGGACGCTCCTTATGGAGTAGACAGCGTGAAATTTACGGCCGATGGGGATGAATTTGGCTCCGGTTCATCCGCCACCTATACCGTCCCGCCGGAAAAAAATAATTCTTCCATTGAAATCAAAGTGAAAGTTACCGACAAAAACGGCAACGAAGCCAGCGCCAGCCAAAGCGTAAGCGTTAGTTTTTGAAAAGTTATCCACAGAGCAAAGTATCGCGATATTTTAGTAAAGTGATATAATATCACTAGAAGAATTAATAAAAATGACCTCAAAAAATAAAAAAATATTATCTTCTATAAAACAAAAACCCTATTTTAATAAGGACAATTTTGTTTTGTACAATAACAATTGTTTGAAAATTCTTGAGCAACTTCCTGAAAATTCTATCGATATGATTTTTGCCGATCCGCCATATTTTCTTTCTAATGGCGGATTCTCTGTCCATGCGGGGAAAAGGGTGAGTGTGAATAAGGGCAAATGGGATGCGACAAATGGATTAAAAAAGGATTTTGAATTTCATATAGCTTGGACAAAAGCGTGTCATCGAGTATTGAAACCCGGCGGAACAATTTGGATTAGCGGAACATATCATTCAATTTATCAATGTGGATTTGCCTTGCAAGTAAATAAATTTCATATTTTAAATGATGTAGCATGGTTCAAACCGAATGCTTCTCCAAATTTAAGTTGTCGTTTTTTTACGGCAAGCCATGAAACGATTTTGTGGGCAAGAAAAGACAAGAAAGCAAAACACACATTCAATTATAAGGAGATGGTTAATTGGGAGAACAATTATGAAAAGAAATTTAAGTGTAAATTTACAGGAAAAGATGAATATCAGATAATCTTACACGAACCAGGAAAACAAATGCGTTCCGTGTGGGCAATAAGTACACCTACGCCGCCAGAAAAAAAGTTTGGTAAACATCCAACCCAAAAACCACTGGAATTATTAAGGCGAATAGTTGTGGCTAGTACTAATAAAGGTGATGTAGTTCTTGATCCTTTTGCTGGAAGCTCAACAACTGGAATTGCGGCGGCTATGTATGGACGAAAATTCATTGGCATAGACACTGAAAAAGAATATTTAGAAAAATCTAAAAAAAGATTTAATGATTTAAAAAAATAATATGGCGAATAACAAGTCTTGGGCAAAAATAGTTAAAGATTACAATATCTTAAAACACAATTTTAAAAAATCTCCGTTTCCAATTTCTGCGAGTCAAATAAAAAATTCCGTTCAAAGATTTAAACAAACTGCAGAAAAGGAAGTGCGTATATTATGCAAGCAAGATACAAGAAAAAGTAGACCTAAGGTATTTCAAAATAATGATTTGTTTTTACTCCCTGTAAAAAATGGTTTTTATAATATTATTAAAGGTGATGGGTATGTGGATATTCCCAAAATTACAAGCAAGGAAATTATTTATTCTTCTAAGTTAGCATTTAATTTAGATACTTCACAAGTTGGTGATTCCGAAATGCAACATCTTGATTTTGCGTATGCTTCTAGTTTAATTAGAACTTTTATGGGAGATCAGACACTAGTTTTGACAATTAGAGGAAGAAAGTATACGCCAAACTTTAGTTTTTTTGTAAATAAGCAAAAAATTAATGTTTCAAGCGTTCAAACCGAAGTAGATGCTGGGTATGAAGGTAAAAATCAGGTTGTTTTAGTGGAAGCAAAAAACTCTAAAACGACCGATACAATAATTCGTCAGCTTTACTATCCATTTAAGCAATGGCAAATCCATACCAAAAAGAAAGTTGTTACTTTATTTTTTGAAAAGGATCATAAAACAGGGATTTATTCAATTTGGAAATTTGAATTTAAAAATGTAAATGATTATAGTAGTATAAAATTAGTTAAATCAGGGAGATATAAAATTATCTAAAAATGAAAGTTACAATATTTGATAAAAATGGAAATCCGTCGCTGGTATTGCTTAAAAATGGGCGGTTAGTAAATTTTGATGGTAGAAGCATCGGCTTTTTGTATGGCAATAGTGTTTATGATTATAATGGAAGTCACAGAGGATGGCTTGAGAGTGGTGTTTTAAGAGATCATGACGGTTATTGTGTAGGAGTTGTAAGGGGAGCAAGGACTATTTCGACTCCAATATTTCCAGTAACAAAGGTAGCTCCTGTTATAGGAATTACTGAAATAGAGCCGATAAAACCTATTAAGGCAATAAAACCAGTTAGCCCTATAAAGAAAATCGGGTGGTCCGATTTCAGTCCATTATCCTTGTTTAATTTATAACTTTGTGTATATTCTTTTTTTAGATAATTCTTATATAGAAAAAGATAGTATTGATCTAACGGCATTAGGAGGATTTATTATTAAAGATGAAGATTATTTATCATTGAGAAAAAAATTTGAAGATATTAAGTTGAGTTTTGGTTTAAAACCTGACGATCCAATAAAATGGTCACCCCAACAAGGCGACAAGAGATTTGAAGCTCAAAGAAAAATAAAGGATCAGAATAATTTCAAATTAGAAATTTTAAAATTATTAGCGGAGCATAAAATAAGCATTCTTTGCGTTTTTATAAATACAAATTCCAAATTTTATAAGAAATTATATAAAAGGAAAAAAATTAGTAAGGACATGCTTGAAAGGTTTGCGTTGGATTATGAAAAGAGAGCATTAGAATATTTAGCTCAAAGAATGCAGTTAGAGCTACAAGATTTAAAAAGAAAAAACAATGAAGATCAAAAAGGATTAATAATAATAGAATCATACGATCAGAAAAAGTCGCCACAATTAGCCGAGTATTACAAAAAAATTTGGCATTTAGGTTCGGGAGAATTTGACATGCACTTCAATCTTTTGTTTGATAGTATTGCCTACTCGCATGACTTTGGATGTGATGGAATACAAATAGCCGATTTTATTATTGGTTCAATGTGTTACACAATAAAAAAATCTAAATATCATTATATAAATCAGTATAAACATAAAATTAGAAATAAAAACGGAAAAATAAAGGGAGCAGGAATAGTTGTTTATCCTAGCAATTCAACCGTAGCAGATAATCTTATTAAAAATGTTGAAGCAAATTTTTTAGTTAAGGATGTTTGAAGATAGAACTGTTAGATACCAACCTTCGCTAAAATTGAACCTCCTAAAAATTTCCCCAAATCCCAGCTTTGAAAAATCACGGAAGGAAAATAAAAAATGTGTCATTTTCCCACGGTCGTAGCCAGATGACACAAGAGGTAAGTAATTAATTATTTACATAAAAATTATTTCGTGGTTATTTATGCCATGGATGGGGATGAAAATGGGGAATTATATCCTTGGTAAGCTCGTTTGACAGATAGGTTAACAATTGTTAATCTTATAATATCTTAGAGTTAACAAAGAATTATGGAGAATAAATCAAAAAAATTGTATATTTCTGTGGCTGAATTAGCAAAAATGCTCGGCATAAGCCGAATAGCTGTTTTTAATCGCATAAAAAAGGGGCAAATTCCCGCTGAAAAAATTGGGCGTTCTTATGCCATTTCTATGGATAATGCCAACGAAATTATTCAGGGAATTAATTTAAAAACTTTATCCGAAGATCAAAAAGAAGTTATTAAAAAGGCAGTGAAAAGGACAGTTAAAGAATATGGAGAAACTTTGCGGCTTTTAGGAAAAGAATAAAATATGCGAATTGAGCGAGTTACAATTTTAGATGTTGAATATGTCGCGCATAGTCTGGCGCGGGAAACGATGAGTTGGTCTGAACCTATTCCTGATTTTAGCACCCGTTATACCAACGCACTGGAGAGATGTATTGATCAACCTTATCAAACTTTCGGCGGAAAGCAACTTTATCCGGGGCTTATTAAAAAATCTTCAATCCTTTTTTATTTAATGATTAAAAATCATCCTTTTCAAAATGGCAATAAACGAATTGCGATGGCAACTTTGTTTTATTTTTTATATAAAAATAAGAAATGGATAAAAGTTGATAATCAGGAATTATATAATTTTGCCAGATGGGTGGCGGAAAGCAATCCAAAATTGAAAAAAGCGACTGCTGATGCCGTGGAAACTTTTATAAATGCATATATTTTGGATTTATAAAGGTAAGTAATCAATTACTTACCTTTCAAAAACAAAAACACTTCGGATGAACCGAGGTGTTTTTATAGAATAAAAGTATTTTTACCCTCACCTTCAATTCCTCTCCCTAAATAAGGAGAGGAAGAATGAGGAAAGGATTATTTTATAATGGCGGCTTGGCGCAGCGACAGGTTTATGCGACCCATATGGTCAATTTCAATCACTTTAACCGGAACGACGTCGCCAATCTTGACGATGTCTTCCACTTTGTTCACGCGGTAATCAGCCAGTTCCGAAATATGAATCAGTCCCTCCTGCCCCGGCAGAATTTCCGCGAACGCGCCGAAATTCATAAGACGGGTAATTTTTCCGTTAAATAACTCGCCGACTTTCACTTCGTGGGTCAGATTGTCAATCCACTGCTTGGCTTTCTGGGCGGAAGTGGAGTCCGGAGAAGTGATAAAGACCGATCCGTCGTCCTCGATGTCAATCTGCACTCCGGTTTCGTCAATAATCGCATTGATTATTTTTCCTCCCGGCCCGATAACGCTTCTGATTTTTTCCGGATTGATTTTCAGCACAATAATCCTCGGCGCGTATTGGGACATTTCCGTTTTCGGCGCGGGAATAACGGAGAGCATTTTTTGCATGATTTCCGCCCGGGCTTTGCCGGCTTGAGAAAGAGCTGCTTCCAGCATCTCGGTCGTTATTCCTTCCACTTTCACGTCCATCTGCATGGCGGTGATTCCCATTTCCGTTCCCGCCACCTTAAAATCCATATCCCCGTAATGATCCTCCAGTCCCTGAATGTCCGTCAAAATCTTGAATTGTTGTTTGTTGTCAGTTGTTAGTTGTGGGTCTACTATAATTCCCATCGCGATTCCGGCCACCGGTCTTTTAATCGGCACGCCCGCGTCCATTAATGAAAGTGTTGAACCGCAAGTGGAAGCCATAGAAGAAGATCCATTGGAAGAAAGTATTTCTGAAACTAATAATATTGTGTAGGGAAATTCATCTTTGGAGGGGAGAACCGGAAGCAGGGCTTTTTCCGCCAGCGCCCCATGGCCTATATCCCTCCGGCCCGGACCGCGCATCGGTTTTACTTCGCCGACGGAATAAGGCGGGAAATTGTAAAGATGGATGTATCTTTTTTTCATATCCACTTCCATTGTGTCAATTATCTGTTCATCTCCCGGAGAACCCAAAGTGGTAACGGTGAGCGCCTGCGTTTCTCCGCGGGTGAATAGTCCGGTGCCGTGAGTTCTCGGCAGAATCCCGACCCGGCAATCAATACGGCGGATTTCATCCAACTTCCTTCCATCCGGCCTTTGTTCTTTTTCCAGAATATTCCGGTGGACAATTTCATCGGAGGCCTCTTCAAAAATCTGCTCCGCCACTTCTTCCATTTTTTCGATTTCTTTATAGTCGGAAAAATTTTCTCTGACATAGGACTTAATTTTTTCCTTGATGGCCTCCGTTTTTTCAATCACTGCCTTTTTATCCTTGCCATAAAGGACTTCAGCGAGGCCGGCGGACAATAAAATTTCTTTCACTTTGTTTTCAAATTCCGGCGAACCCTGGATGAGCGCCGGTTCGGCCTTAGGATTGCCGGCCTCTTTTTGAATATGGGAAATGAAGTCGGCTATTTTTTTAATCGCTTCAAAACTGAACTCGAAGGCCTTGAGAAGTTCCGCTTCTGGCACTTCCTTGGCTCCGGCTTCTATCATATTTATCTTGTCTTTTGTTCCGGAAATAACCAGGTCAAGTTTTCCTTCAGCCACTTCCCCGTTAACGGGATTAAGGATTAACTCGCTGTTCATTTGTCCCACCCGGACGGCGGCTACCGGCCCGTTCCACGGAATATTGGAAATAGAAAGAGCGGTGGAAGCGGCGATAACTGAAAGTATATCCGGATCGTTTTCCCCGTCATAGGAAAGAACTGTGAGGACTACCTGAACGTCGTTTCTCATCCGGCTGTTGAAAAGCGGGCGGATAGTCCGGTCCACGACCCGCCCTGAAAGGATGGCGTCGTCTGAAGGCCGCCCTTCTCTTTT
>MFRX01000027.1:0-1097 GCA_001784725.1 Candidatus Moranbacteria bacterium RIFCSPHIGHO2_02_FULL_40_12b | reverse complement strand
ACTCTTTGCTCATTACGGCGGTCGCTAAAACAACCGTGTCGCCGTAGCGCACCGTCACCGCGCCGTTGGCCTGTCCCGCCAAAAGCCCTGTTTCCACCTCAAGAATCCTCCCTCCGATCTGGAGAGACCATTTTTTGTGTTCCATATATAACGCGTTGGCCTTTTGCCATTGCGCGTAAAGTAAAGTCAAAAGTGACAGCTCAAGCTGTCATCCTGAGCGAAGCGAAGGATCCCATGTTAATAAAGGTTAGTTTTATTCTACGGGATTCTTCACGACGTAAAATTCTTTAAAAGAATCTTACTGTTCAGAATGACAGGATTGAATTCTCGCTTTTGAGCTTACTCGCGCCTTAGTAAAAAGCTTTATTATAATGAATTGTTAAATTGCCACATTGTTATATTGCTATTTAGATTAACCATTTAACAATCCAACAATTTAGCAATATAAATACTAGCTTATTTTTAAATTCTTGTCAATTTTAAAGCCGTTTATTTTTTATAAACGGCTTTTAGCGGTTGATGAAAGTTGCTTTTGGGCGGCGTATTCTTCTTCATTTTTCCTCCAACCCTGTATTTTTTCTTCCCTGAATCTCATATCTATTACTCATTAATTCTCCCCAGCTTGACGCGCCCAAAACAGCTATTATTGCTGCGCCGATTATGAAAACAAACATAATTCCCATAGGAACAAAAAAAACAATTTCTTTAAACAACTTTTGATTGGCAATACCTAGAAAGCCCCCACAAAAAAATCCGGAAATAAATCCGAGTGTGATTCCAATTAATAATGAAATCAATATCTTTTTCATTTTTATTACTCCTTTCAATTTTCAAAGTGCTTTTTGTCGCGCAATATGTTACGCAACAAAATATATATTTATATCAAAAACTTTCTTTTGTTTTCCGAAATGTTGGTGAAGTCGTCCGCCGCTTCAATAAGCTTGCCGGAGGCGGATTCTTCAAAAGCGATTACTTCCACGCGGGCGCCGGTGGTGTTCTGGATGTATTCCACGACCGGAATATAGTCCCCGTCGCCGGAAACCAAGACGATGACATCCAGATTTTTGGAAAGCTTAATCGCATCCACCGCGATGCCG
>MFRX01000026.1 GCA_001784725.1 Candidatus Moranbacteria bacterium RIFCSPHIGHO2_02_FULL_40_12b | reverse complement strand
ATTAAAGACCCATATCTCCCTTATTGACCCAATTTCCCAAATAACCCTGAAAAAATTAAATCTTCCCCCGATTCAAAAAGCGGTGCGCCAAATCCACTTCCCGGATAATCTAAACCAGGCGCTGGTCGCCCAAAAAAGGTTCGCTTTTGAAGAAATGTTTTTGATGCAGCTTAAGTCCCTTCAGATTAAGTCCGCCTGGCAGAAAGAAAAAGCGGCAAAAATCAATTTTGACGAGAATTTGGTGAAAAAATTCGTCGCCGGCCTTCCCTTTAAGCTCACTGACGCGCAAAGAAAAGCATCGTTTCAAATTTTAAAGGATTTGGAAAAAGACCGCCCGATGAACCGGCTTTTGAACGGCGACGTGGGTTCGGGAAAGACAATCGTCGCTGCCATTGCCTCGCTTCAAACTGTAAACGCCGGATACCAAGTCGCGATTATGGCGCCGACGGAGATCTTGGCGCGGCAGCATTTTAATAATTTTTGTAAATTATTTGAAAAATGCAATATTAAAGTAGGATTAGTCACAAGCAACTATAAAGAAGCGAATTATGAATTAAGAATAAAGAAAAAAGAAAAAAATATAAAAATTCATAATTCATTATTATTATTCATAATTCATAATTCCAATATCGTTATTGGCACTCACGCGCTTATTCAGAAGGATATAAAATTCAAAAATCTCGCGCTGGTAATCGTGGACGAACAGCACCGCTTCGGCGTCACACAGCGTGCTGCTTTGCAGCAAGCTGTAGAGTCCGCGTTTAGTCCACATAGGTCCGTGCTTGTGCCGCATCTATTATCCATGACCGCCACCCCGATCCCCCGGACTCTGGCGCTGGCGTTTTTCGGAAATCTGGATCTTTCAATTTTAGACGAAATGCCTAAAGGGAGGAAGAAAATCATTACCGAAATTATTGATCCGCTTCATCGTCAAAAAACCTATGAGTTCATCAAAAATGAAATAAAAAACGGCAGGCAGGCGTTTGTCATTCTGCCGCTGGTGGAAGAATCAAAAATCTTAACCGAAGTAAAAGCGGCTGTTCAGGAACACAAACGGCTTTCAGATAAAATATTTCCCGATTTGAAACTGGGACTATTGCACGGGCGATTAAAATCCTCCGAAAAAGAAAAAGTAATGAAGGAATTTAATGACAAAAAAATAAATATTCTAGTCGCTACTCCTGTCGTGGAAGTCGGCATTGATATTCCCAACGCGACGGTAATGCTTATTGAAGACGCTGACCGTTTCGGATTGTCCCAACTCCACCAGTTCCGCGGGCGTGTCGGCCGCGGCGAACATCAGTCATATTGCTTTCTTTTCACTAGTAGAGACGGAAAATCTTCCGTCTCCACGAAAAGATTAAAAGCGCTGGAAGAAACCAATGACGGATTTAAAATTGCTGAAAAAGATCTAGAACTGCGCGGTCCGGGAGAATTTTTTGGAACACGCCAGTCGGGAATCCCCGACATCGCGATGGAAAATCTGGCTAACGTAAAACTAATCCAAATCGCCCGCGAAGAGGCGCAGAATATTCTGAAAGTTGATTCCCAACTAAAAAAGCATCCCCTGCTCGCGGACGCCCTTCAAAAATTTTCCGAAAAGATACATTTAGAGTAAATATATATACTTGAGCATATACTCAAGTATATACTTTAATTATTCAAATGGAATCGCCACAAATAATACCTGCAATGCCGGGCATAATCAATACCCACTCTTTTAGATTTTTTAATATTTGAATTTTTTATTTTCAAACCAGATTCAACCCACAACTTATCTTTTTTAGTAATATCCGCGTCGTTAAGTTTCCTGTCTGTTTTAAAAAACTTGCACAATTTCCCCGGTCCATTGAGATTTGAGACATCGGATGTCTTAATCCATTCGCGCCTATTCGTTTTCCATTCGGATATATTCGCGAGTCCTCGTATAAGCACCGCCGCGGGAAAATTTTTCTTTTCCGTGACAATATTCAGACAATGGTGCATCCCGTAAATCATATAAATATAAGCGCGTCCAGCTTCGCCGTACATAACTTCCGTCCTGGGCGTCCTGCCTTTTGAAGCATGGCACGCCAAATCATCTTCGCCAATATAGGCCTCCGTTTCGGTAATCATGCCTTTGATTATTTTATTTCCTATTTTCCGCACTAAAAAACAGCCCAGCAATCTTTTCGCAACGTTTAGTGTATCTTGTTTATAGAAATTTCTCTTGAGAATCACAGCAGATTTTAAAAAGATTTAAGATTTATGAATTAGGATTTAAGAAATCATGGAAAGAATCTACTCTTAATTCCTGAATCGTAAATCATAATTCTCTATCGCTTTGCGATAGATTTCCATCATCTTCTCCGCGCAAACTTTATCTGTATATTTTTCTCTGGCGATTCTTCCCGACTCTCTTCCGAATTTCTCTCTCAAATTCTTATCCTCAATCAGTTTATTTACCGCTTCCGCAAATTCATTTTTATCCTCCGAAACTAAAAATCCATTAACTTTATTTTCCACTAAATCGCGGATACCAGGCGCGTTTACCGCCACAATCGGAAGGCCTGAATACATCGCTTCACTGATTATCATCCCCTGGGTCTCCGATTTGGAAGCGTAGACGAAAATATCCCCGGCTGCGTAGTAATTTTTAATTTTATTTTTTTCGATTACTCCCGCAAATATCACTTTGTCGCCAATATTTTCTTTAATGACAAATTTTTTAAACTTCTCCAGAAGATACCCCCCGCCCACCACTAAAAATCTTATTTTTCTCTCCCTTTGGGAGAGGGTTGGAGTGAGGGCGTGAAATAAAAACTCAACATTTTTTTCCGCCGTGAGGCGCGAGACCAAAAGCAATAACACTTCGCCGTCTTTAATATTATATTTTTTTCTCATTAGGTTTCTATCCGCGTTCTGATAAAATTCTTCCTCCACGCCGGTCGGAATGGCTTCAATGTTTTCATTGTCCACGCCCCACTTCCTTATTATTTCTTTCACTGATTCAGTCGGAACGATTATCTGATCGCATTGATTGGCGTATCTCACCGCTTTTTTAATCATATATCCGGCTGCGATTTTTTTGGGAATAAATTTCGCAAAATGCGCGTACTGGTTATAGAGCGTGTGCCAGGTGAAAACCAATGGTATATTTTTTTTTCTCGCCCATTTCAGCGCCGCCGTTCCCAAAAGATTCGGATGCTGGGAATGAATGATATCTAAATCAAGCTTGGAGATTACGCGGTCTAATTCGCGAGAATAAGGGATTGCTAAAGGAAATCTTATTTTAAATTTAATGTCAACTGAAGGATAGCGGAAAACATTCGGATTTTCGTCCTTGTATCCTTTCCATCCCGGCGCGAAAATAAAAACGCGGTGCCCCGCCTTTTCAAACTGCTTGCGGAAGCTTTCAATGGAACCGGAAACGCCGTAAGGGTTGGGAAGATAATTGTTGGTGAAAATGGCTATATTCACTCGCTAATTAGGAGCGAATTACAGCTAATAGGAACGAATATTCGCGTTAATTCGCTTCGCATTAGCTTTTAATTCGCGAGTTTATTTAGAAAATTAAGAATCTCTTGAAATATGTGTTCGTTTTTGACATCCGAAATGAAAGTGTGGTAAGCCCGCTCCACATATTTTTTTTTCTTAATTTTCGATCCGATCTTTTCATAAATCAGCTCCATGTTTTTTTTGACGGTCATATGGTCGTGCGTTGATTGAAGAAGAAAGCAAGGTTGCCGGACTAAATGAAGATTTTCTCTGGCCTGTTTGACCAGCTCAAACGCTTCCAGCACGCTTTTCAAAGGATATGTCTGATAAGAAATAAGCCGCGTGATAGTGGTGGATACGCCGAAAGTCGGCGGGTAAAATTTTTTCCGGTACCTGATAAAGTTTAAGGAAAACCTGACAAAAAGATAAGCTAATTTTTCCAGCTTAAACTTATAAGGCGTCGCCATCAAAACAATTCCGGATATCTCCGGATATTTCGCGGCTAATAATATGGAAAGGTTAGCGCCAAGAGAAGTTCCGCCAACGTAAACCTGATTATATTTACTTTTCAATTCCAAATAATTTTTTTCAACATCGCCAAACCATTCGTTCCATTTCACATTTTCCAGATCTTTGGGAACTGTCCCGTGGCCGCGGAGCATCGGTCCGGAAACAGTATATCCGTTTTCGTTCAGAAACTTTCCCAGCCGTCGGACTTCATAAGGAACGGAACTCCAGCCATGGATAAGAAGCACCGCTTTATTGTTATTTCCTTCAAAATAAAACGGCTGATTCAAAAGATGCCTCTCTTCTTCGTATAAAAGTTTCGGGTCGGCGAATAAAACACTTTTTGTTTTTTTCAGAATTCCTTTAATCATCACTGTAAATTCTATTCCTTTTCGCTTTTTTGGGCAAGAAAAAAGGACTTGCTTATATTCAGCAGTCCTTTTAAAAATTCTTGTTTTCCTTTATTTAATGAGGAATTGGCGGCCCGAATATAAATACTGCGCAAATTATCGCAATAATTATTATCCAGGCAACTATCCATTCATTTGGAAAACGGTATCCTGTCTCAGGGGGAATAAACATTTTTCCATCACCTCCTTATGTATTATGTTTTTCAATTTCATGGCTTCCGTCATCATGGAGATTTAGAATGAGAAATCCTCTTCCTTTTCCCATCATTCCTCCGGTAGCCGGAACAATCTGAAGATCATATTTTTTGAAAATCGCAGTTCTTTTCAAGTTACCCTTCGCCCATTTCATTACTTTTTTTCCTTTTTTCGTCCGGTTGAAAAACCAGCGGACAATTCTTTGAAAAATAGTTTTGGCGTTGGCGATTTTTCCGAGATTTTCATAGCTTTTTAATCCTTCCTCCGCATGCATATGGCCGCAGAACGCTTTATATTTTCTGCCTTTCATAACATCAAAATTATTCGTATAAGCGTCAAATGTCTCCAGAGCATCGGGATCATGCAGAAAAATAAATATCCTGTCATCCTTTCTTTTATCAGCAAGAAAATTCCAAATGAAATTTCTCTGATCCTCCTGAAGTTTGTAAATGTCCCTTGCTTCTGCAATTGACAGATAATAAAGCGACAGGGTCATAAGTGCCGACGACAGTAATAAAAAGTGATTTTCGCCGATGGTGAACCCGGAAAATAATGAATTAAATACCGATTGGAAATTACCAATGCTTTCCCATGAAATTCCTCCATCCGGATCACAACTTAATGGCAGTATGTAGCCCAGTTCATGATCGCCGGCAAGATAGTGAAAAGCTTCTCTTTTTACTTTTATTGAACTCTCGATTAATTTTTTTAATTCGGCAAGTTCCCTGACATCGCTGGAAAGAATCATGCCTCTTTCATTCCATTCGCATTCAGTTAAATCGCCTAGTGAAATAACCCTTGTGAACGACCCCGATTGAGATATTTTACCCAAGGCCTTCATCATATTACGGTTGTTAAATAGTTTCCAAATACTGATAAAAAATTCAACTATATGGCCAAAAAATCCTTTTTTCGTCTGCCCCTTTTGCCTCCATGGTGGAACTACCATCCAGTGAAAATCAGAAATTAAAAGAATTCTCGCGATTAAATTCCTCACGGCAAACCTCCTTTTGTTTACATAATTTTACATGGTTAGTTTAATTGTCAAACAACTAAGAAACATAATCCTATATTCTTTTCCGTAAAAAGTCAAACAACAAATAAGTTAAAATAAAAACTATAATATATAGATATAGAGACAAATAAAATATAACACAATCTTCCAGCCGGGAGATAGTGTTATGGATAATCGAAAAAAGTGTTTTTTGCAAAACGATAAAAGAAAGGGTTGGAATTATTGCGTGTCGTTATTTCGCAATATTTTTTT
>MFRX01000025.1 GCA_001784725.1 Candidatus Moranbacteria bacterium RIFCSPHIGHO2_02_FULL_40_12b | reverse complement strand
GGCGCGACGCGGGACTGGCGCAATTGGGAACAATCAAACATTTAGAACTGGAAAACCCGATGAATCCCGAACAGGA
Organism: Candidatus Moranbacteria bacterium RIFCSPHIGHO2_02_FULL_40_12b; assembly: GCA_001784725.1. Lineage (GTDB taxonomy): Bacteria > Patescibacteriota > Minisyncoccia > Moranbacterales > 2-12-FULL-40-10 > 2-12-FULL-40-10. The sequence continues at coordinate 6,649 of MFRX01000025.1, read as the reverse complement.
ACTGCTGCGAGTAAGTTTAATTCCCAACATTCTGAAAAATGTGCGAGAAAATCTGAAAAACTCCGGCGAATTCAATATCTTTGAAATCGGAAGAGTATACTGGTCCGATAAAAATGTTTTGCCGGAAGAAAAAAATATGCTGGCGGGGGCTATAATCATAAAAACGCAGGAACATAAAAGCATAAAAACAAAAAAAGCGGAAGAGTTTTATGAAGCGAAAGGATGTATCAACTTGATTTTAAACCGGTTAGGCATTACCGATCACTTTTACGACAATTTTAACGCCAGCCCCGTGGATACATTTGTAACTCTTTGGCATGGAGGAAGAAGCGCGGAGATAAAAATCGAAGGAACTAGTAAAGTTATCGGATATATCGGAGAAATCAATCCGTTGATTCTCACGGAGTTTGACATTCATAAGCGCGTGGCAATGTTTGAGTTTGACATGAAAAAATTGCGGGAGGTCTCGGAGTCGGAAAGAGAATACGAGCCAATAAGGAAATATCCGACCGTCACCAGGGATATTTCCATGGTTGCCAAGGAAGATGTAAGAGTGGACGATATTTTGCGCGTTATCCAAAAAACCGGGGGCAATCTGGTGCTGGACGCGGACCTGTTTGACATTTTTGATTTTGAAGATAATACTTCCAGTTACGCGTTTCATATAATTTTCGGCGCGGACAATCGAACGCTTAAAAGCGAGGAAGTGGATGTTTTGATGGAAAAAATTATAAATAATTTAGAAAAAGGTTTGAGAGTAAAAGTGAGAAAATAATTTACTAAAAGATAATAAAATGGAGGCAAATGGGAGTAAAAAATTGCACTCCTTTTTTTATTGACAAAATAGTTAAAAAGTATTAATATATTCAGTTGTATATGGTAATATATACAAGTACCTTAACAAATCATATAAATCAGATATTTATCAGGGCAAATTGGGCAACCGCTTGCCGTTCGTGTCTCATTTCATTTGACACTCACTTTGCCGATGCGAAACCACGAAAAATTCACGAATCTACGAACAAAAATTTTTGTAGATTCGCATTTCATTCGTAGGTTCGAATCGGTAGAGCGAATAAGTCGAGCGAAGCGAGAAGCGAGCGATGAGAGGAAAGTCCGGACATTCCCACTTTTTCCCTAAAGCTTTGAAAGAGTGGAGCAGGGTAGCGGGTAACGCCCGTCTAAGGAAATTTAAGAGGTGCGAGCAGAGACGGTTTGAGGCGAAAGCCGAAAACCGTCCCGTCGGTCACGACTGATGGGACGAGTTCTGATAGTAATATCAGAAGTGAAACGGCTAAATCCTTACCTGGATGCAAGACCGTACGCCAGCGTTTTGCGCTGGCGGGTGTCGCTTGAGCCCGAAAGTAATTTCGGCCCCAGATAAATGGTTGCCACCAGTTTGTAGCTACGATGCTATGCATCGCAGACAAAATTGGCACAGAATCCGGCTTATAAGTTTGCCTTGATAAATGTTTGATTTGATTTCTCTACGAATTACAAATCAAATACGAATATACTAATCCTTTTTTATTTTATGCTTTTTTAGGATTTGATTTATAGAAATTAATTAGCAATAATCAAAGAATAATTCGTATATTTGTAATAAATTCGTAATTCGTAAAGAATACTATGAAGAGATCAGAACTTTTTTTTAGTTTTATCCAGGTCCCGGTTGATTTCGCGATGATAGTGTTGGCAGCTGTTTCAGCTTTTGCTATCCGTGACATTCCGCAGGTGTTGGCACAACTTCCTAAACTTTATAAATTTCCTTTTGAGAGCTACATGAAGATGATTTTAATTGTAGTTCCTTTTTTTATCGCCATCTACGCCCTTGAAGGTCTTTATGATATCCGGGCGACCCGGAGATTTTCCCAGGAACTGCGCAAAATTTTCACTGCCACTTCCATCGGTCTCGTGGTAATCATTGTGGCGATATTCCTCAAGCGCGAATGGTTTTCTTCAAGATTCATAATTCTTTCAGCGTGGGTTCTGGCGGTTTTCTACGTATCCATTGCCCGTTATTTTCTGCAATCCATCCAAAAATGGCTGTTGGTTCACAAAGGCATTGGCGTCCACCGCGTTCTGCTTATTGGCGGAAATTCTAAATTATACGAAATTGGAAAAATACTAAAAATGGAACCTGAACTTGGATATAAGATAGTTGATCAAATAAGCGACATTAACATCAGGGAAATAAAAGAAATAAAAAAGCAAAAAGGAATTGACGAAATTATTTTATGCGATCCTTCAATAACCGATGACCTCCAAGAAAAGATAATTGATTATTGCGCCATAAACAACATAACCTACCGATATGTTCCAACAACTCTTCAAACCTCCAAATTCGAGGTGCGGATGCTTGACGGGGAGCCGCTTTTGGAAATTCAAAACACGCCGCTGGAGGGCTGGGGAAAAATCCTAAAAAGGATTTTTGATATTCTTGGTTCAATTTTTTTAATCGCGCTGTCTTCGCCAGTAATGCTTCTGACCGCGCTTTTGATAAAACTGGAAGATCCGCGCGGGCCGTTGATTTATAAAAACGAAAGAATTGGAAACGACGGGAAAAAATTTTATGTCTATAAATTCCGCTATATGAAATGGGAATATTGCGTCTCAAAGGATAATCCGGAAATGAAAAATGCCCTGGAATATGAAAAAAATTTAATTGAAGAAAAAAACATCCGGAACGGCCCGATTTATAAAATAAAAAACGATCCGCGAAAAACAAAAATCGGAACTTTTATCGAAAAATATTCCATTGACGAAATTCCCCAGTTTTTTAACGTTCTGAAAGGAGACATGAGTTTGGTGGGACCTCGTCCTCACCAGCAGAGGGAGGTGGAAAGATACCATGAATACCATCGCCGACTGCTGACCATCAAGCCGGGAATTACCGGCATGGCTCAAATTTCCGGACGGTCCGATTTGGACTTTGAGGACGAGTACCGAATGGATGTTTTTTACATCGAAAACTGGTCGCTTTGGCTGGACGTTCAAATCTGCCTGAATACATTGAGAGTTCTTTTCCAGCGGAGAAAAAATAATTAAATTTTAAAATTACAATTTTAACCTCATACTACTTTTTAAAGTAGTAAATATTTTGTCATGAGAATTGCTTTAGTTCATGATTACCTGGTCCAGTATGGAGGAGCGGAAAGGGTCTTGGAATGCTTTTCCGAACTTTTTCCTTACGCACCGATTTATACGTTGGTCTATGACAAGGAAGCGATGCGCGGTATTTTTGATGGCATAGAAATCAGAACCTCTTTTTTGCAGAAATTTCCCTTTGCCCAAAAACAACACCGCGTTTTTCCGCCGCTTATGCCCTTGGCGATAGAACAATTTGATCTTTCCCGCTATGATATAGTGCTTTCTGATTCATCCAGTTATGCCAAAGGCGTGATTACCGGCCCCAAAACCCTCCATATCTGCTATATGCATACGCCGATGCGTTATGCCTGGGACGATTGCCAGAAATATACGGAGGATTTTGGTTTCCCGAAAATAATAAAGAAATTTGTTCCCTTCGCTATGAATTATATCCGGCTTTGGGATAAAATAAGCGCCGACCGGGTGGACCGTTTCATCGCTAATTCCAATTTTGTCGCCAAAAGAATAAAAAAATATTACCGCAAGGATTCAGTAGTAATAAATCCTCCGGTGGCCGTCAATAATTTTTATGTTAGCCAAAAGCGCGGAGACCCGCCTCGCGTCGAGTCGCGTTTGTCGCGAGTTGAGGCGGGTTATTTTTTGATGGTGGGCCGGCTCATTGCTTATAAAAGGCATGATATTGCCATTCAGGCGTTTAATAAATTGAAACTTCCGCTGAAAATTATCGGTCGCGGGCCGGAAATGAGGCGGCTTGAGAAGTTGGCGGGCCCCAATATTAAATTTCTCGGAAGGGTCTCCGAAAAGGACTTGCCGAAATATTATTCCGAATGCCGCGCTTTCATATTTCCCCAGGAAGAGGACTTCGGGATTGTGGCGATGGAAGCCATGGCGTCCGGCCGGCCGCTTATCGCTTACCGCGGAGGCGATATTCCGGAACATATGGAAGAAGGAAAAACCGGAATATTTTTTGAAAAACAAAGCCCCGAGGACATTATTGGCGCGGTTGAAAAATTCCGGGAAGAAGATTATGATCCGGAATATATCCGTTCGCGAGTCCTGAAATTTGACAGAGAGATATTTAAGAGTAAGATAATGGAATATGTGGAAAATGAATTAGCCGCGCATAAAAAGTTACTGAAAGTATAATTACGCTATAAATTTCTAATTTCTAATTCCTAATTTTTAATCAAATCCCAATTTTTCATTTTAAAAATTGATTAAAAAATTTAGACATTAGGCATTTAATAATTGGTCATTGATTAGAAATTCTTAATTCATAATTCTTAATTATAGATTATGGAGCTCAAAGAATACATCGCCATATTCAAAAAAAATTTCAGGATTTTTTTATTAACCGTTGGCATTGTTCTAATTGGCGGGTTGGTTTTTTACAAATTGACTCCGTTAACCTACAAGATAATTCTTGATCTTAATGTGACCAGGACCGGAATTCAGGAGACCGGGGATTACCAATATGACAATTTTTACCGGTTGCAGGCAGATGAGAGATTTGCCGATACGGTTGCGCGCTGGCTGGGATCCCCCTGGATTCAGGAGAAAATTTACAGCGGCGCCAACGCGGGTTCAGAGCAGAGAAAAATAAAAGCGCAGCGCCTTTCCTCCCAATTCATCCAGGTTACATTCGTGCTGCGCGACAGGAGCCATGCAAAAAATGTTTCCCGGTCGATTGTGGAAAATATCAACAAGCAGGCGGAAGAACTGAATAAGTATCAGAAAGAAAAAAACTGGTTTACGGTTCTGGGAAATGAACCAGTGGTTCGCGAAAATAAAATAGGCCTGGCATTGGCCGCGGTTATTTTTTTGGCGTTAGGCATATTCATCGGAATTTGGGTTGTTTTTATAAAAAATTATTTCAATAATTAACGGACTAACGGATTTAAAAATAATTCGTTAATGCGTTAATTTTTTAATTTTCTAATTCAATTAATGAGAGTTGGCATAGACATAAGATGCTTAGCGGAAGGGAGGAGAACCGGGGTGGAGGAGTACACTCTTAATCTTTTAAAAAACCTACTGAAACTTGACAAAAAGAACAAATATGTTCTTTTTTTTAATTCCTGGAAGGCCCCCAGAATTAATTTCGGATGGCTGGAAAAATATCCGAACGCGGCGCTAAAGAAATTCCGGCTTCCGAATAAGCTTCTGAATTTTTTATTTTGGTATTTCAACTGGCCGAAAATAGACAAAATGATCGGGGGAGCGGACTTGTATTTTATGCCCAACATTATTTTTGGAAGCGTCAGTAAAAAAATAAAACTCATTGTTACGATGCACGATTTATCGTTTGAAAAGTATCCGGAGACATTTTCATTGAAAAAACGGCTCTGGCACGCGTTTGTGAGCCCGAAGAAAATATGCCGCCGGGCTGATTTAATAATCGCGGTCTCTGAATCGACGAAAAGCGATCTGGCAATTAATTACGGAATTGACTCATTGAAATTAGCCGCCATAAAAAGCGGTTTGTCAGGCGATTTTAAAGTGATAAGCCGGAATGACCAAAAACTGCTGGAAATAAAAGAAAAATATAACCTCCCGTATAAATTTATTTTATATCTGGGGACTGTTGAACCGAGGAAAAACATTATCGGAATAATCCGCGCTTATAACCAGTTAAGAAAAATAAATGACGCAGGACTGAATAAATACAAATTGGTAATTGCCGGGACATCCGGCTGGAAAAATAAAAAGATATTCGATGAGATAAATAAGTCCACTTTTGCCTCCGACATCTTTCTGCCCGGATTTATTGAAGATGAAGACAAGCCCTACGCCTACAATCTCGCTTCGCTTTTTGTTTACCCTTCTTTTTTCGAGGGTTTCGGCTTTCCGCCGCTGGAAGCGATGGCCTCCGGCGTTCCGGTGATTGTTTCTAATAATTCATCGCTTCCGGAAATTGTGGGAAACGCCGGAATACTTATTGACCCCGACAAGCCGGATGAAATTTTCCAGGCAATAAAAGAAGTTCTGCTTAACAGGGAACTGCGGGAAAAATTGCGGGAGAAGGGACTGGAACAAGCAAAAAAATTCAGCTGGCTAAAAACCGCAAAGGAGTTCTTGGAAATTATTGGTAAGTTGTAAATTATATAGGACTTACGCGTTTGCGGACATCCGATGTCTTTCGGTTGTTATGGTCGCGAGACATCAGATGTCTAAAGAGGCAAACACGCAATTCCTGTTATAAATTGAATCTTGACATATTTCATAAAATATCAGCAGGTCTCATTCGTACGAATGTGCGAATGATGTTTATGAATGGTGGCGGTAAAGAGGTAAGTAATTGATTACTTACCTCTTTAATAATTGGGTTAAAGTTACTTGTTGCATTCTTCTTTATAAATAATTTGAATTAAAGTATAATTATGTCATGCGCGTTGGAATTGATGCCCGGTTTTATGGCCCTATCGGCAAGGGGCTGGGACGATATACTCAAAAATTAATAGAAAACCTGGAAAAAATAGATACCGAGAGGGAGTATTATGTTTTTTTGCGCAAGGAAAATTTTAACGAATACCAGCCG
>MFRX01000024.1:9074-9526 GCA_001784725.1 Candidatus Moranbacteria bacterium RIFCSPHIGHO2_02_FULL_40_12b | reverse complement strand
TTTAACATAAAACCCTGCATCAATCAGGGTTGAATCTCATAGTCCTTTCGTTATTTTCTTCAGGCGGCTTCTTTTTTCTTTTCAAACAGATCTCCTACGAAGACACCGATGGCAGTCGCGATAGGCACGGCGAGTATGGCTCCCAAAACTCCGCCTAATTTCACGCCGACTAACAAAGCTAAAATCACTACAATAGGATTAAGTCCCACGGCTTTTTTCATTACTTGGGGAGTGATGATATGATTTTCAAATTGCTGGGCGATTATATAAATAAGAAGGGTTAAGAGTCCCGTGAGAGGCGAAATTAGAAACCCCAAGAACACTCCCGGAATAGCGGAGATAATCGGACCGATATAAGGAATAATTTCCATAATACCGGCAAAAATCGCCAGCGACAAAGCATAGGGAATTCCAATAATTGAAAGACCGACAAAATCAAGAATGAAAATAAT
>MFRX01000024.1:0-9049 GCA_001784725.1 Candidatus Moranbacteria bacterium RIFCSPHIGHO2_02_FULL_40_12b | reverse complement strand
ATCCATTTTCCTATTTTGGCCTTTATCCTTTCTGAGAGTGAGGCCGCGTATTCCTTGTGGTTTTCCGGAACAATGGAAATAATGAAGTTCTTTATGCCGTTTTCTTTGACTGTCATATAGAAAGTCATTGAAAGAACAATCAGAACTGAAATAAATCCAGAAAAGACGCCAATCGTCCTGGTATAAATCTTCTCGGGAACCTTAGAAAATTCATTGACTAAATTATTCACAATTGATTCAAAGCTTACCGATATGTGCTGGGTCTGGAAAAAATTTTTGGCAACGCTGAAATAACTTTCGAACTGCCTGGTATAGTTTGAAAAATTAGAACCGAAATCCTTAAATTGATTCACAATTGGAGGTATCAAAAAAGAGATTGATAGCCCAAAAATTATGAAAATAACAAGATAAACAATCAGCACTCCCGCTGGGCGGGGGATTTTTTTTCTTTGCAGCCAGTCAACAATAGGATCAATGGCTGAAACCAAAATAATGGAAATAACTAAAAGAGCCAATACATCCCGCACTAAATACAAAAATAAAAGAGCCAGGATAATCAGAATCGTCCTGAATATTATGCCTGTTGATATGTCGACGCTTCGTTTCTCTATCATAAAATTTATAATTTCAATAATTTTTCAAATTTTTTCCCGTCTTTGTGCGGTCCGATAACCGCCAAATTTAGCTTGTTTTCGTGAAAAATATCTTTCGCCACTCTTAGCAAGTCATCAATCGTAACTTTGTCAATTTTTTCAAATATTTCTTCCACGGTCATTATTTTTTTTCTTTTTAGTTCCTGGTCAATGAAAAACATCGCCACTTCATCTGATGCTTCCAAGCCCATCACGCTTCTGCCTTTTATGTAGTCCTTGGCTCTTTGCAGTTCTTTTTTTTCGACTTTTTCCGAGGAGATTTTTTTGTATTCCTTGAGAATAACTTTGATTGTTTCTTCCAGATTTTTATGCTCGACGCCGGCTTGCGTCGAGATATTCCCGCAATCATTATAGGAGTCAATGCCGGTTCGCACGTAATAGGCCAACCCCCGCTTTTCCCTTACTTCCACAAAAAGCCGGCTGCTCATATTTCCTCCGAGAATTACTGAAAGCAAGCCCAACGCGAACCTGTCCTTGTGATTTTCATGATAAGCCCTGCTTCCAATTATCAGATGCGTCTGGTCGGTCTCCTTGAATTTGACTTTTGCCTGGGGTTTTTTTTGCTTTTCCGCGATTTTCTTGAAATTCGGTTTTTTCCCTTTTTCCATTCCTGAAAAATATTTTCTTGCCTTCTCTAAAATTTCCCGATCATTAAATTTACCGGCGATGGACACGACCGTATCATTGGCAACATAAAATCGATTCATGTAATTTATAAAATTTTCCCTTTTAAATGAACCAACTGTTTTCTTTTTTCCGATTGCTTCCCGGCCTAAGGGATTTCCCCGATAAATCAGGCTGTCATAAACATTTCCCACGTCGCTCATGGGCGTGTCTTCATACATATTGATTTCCTGAATAATCGTCCCTTTTTCTTTTTCTATTTCTCCGGCATCGATTTTAGAGTTCAGATAAATATCTGAAACGATATCCAGCGCGGTTTCGATATGTTTTGCGTCGGTCTTCGCGTAATATCCGGTCACGTCTTTTGCAGTAAAAGCGTTGTATTCCCCTCCGATAGAATCCAATTCTTCGGCAATATGAAGATGGGTGGGGCGCTTTTTCGTCCCCTTAAAAAACATATGCTCGATAAAATGAGACAGTCCCGCTTCTTTTTCGGATTCATAGCGCGAGCCGACTCCGACCATAATTACCACCGCCGCGGTCTGGGTTTCTTTCATCGGAACGGTAATAATCCGCAGGCCGTTTTTTAAAACAGTTTTTCTAAATTTCATTTGAAAAAGCGAGAAATATTTTATTTTTTGCGTGGGGATTCTTCCCTGATAAAAAATAAGTAGGACAAGAGGGCTCCTGGCAAAAAATAATATATTTCGAACTAATAATTACTTTTTATTTCTGTTAATTCGTATCAGCCCAGAGCACGGCATAATTTCAATACCTTTTTTCTCTAACTCATCAAGGAACAAATTCATTCCGATTGAATCAGAAGATATGTGGCCGGCGATAACGACATTAATGTGCGCTTTTTCCGCTTCTTTCCGGTGTTCTTCGCTTTGGTGCATGGAAATAACCGTGCCAATTCCCGCCGTTGCCAATTTCTCGTAAATTTTCGGGCTTCCTTCCGTTCCTCCGGTCAGTTCCGTAAAAGCGATCTTTCCGACGCGGTTATCTTCCGACCCGGTGAATAAAGTCGGACCGAATCCCATTTTCGCCGCTTCTTTGTATTCCGGAATTTCCAAAAGGGATTTCAGGATATCCCCGACATATTCCGGCTTGTCTTTTTTTATTTTCGCTTCCACGAATTTAGCCACCAGATTATCTGCCGGCGTATGAACGTTCATTAAACTAATATTGACCAGTCGCGCCGTATCAGCCGCTTTAAAATGATTGATTGGATTGATGCTCCGGCTTACTTCGCTTATTTTTATTTTCATCAGCCCTTCCGCGACGTTAATCGGCACTCCGTACTGCGCCAAAACATCAGCTTGCAAATGCATCACGTCGGAAAGATCGGCCAGCCCCTTTCCGGTCGGATGATGGGCAATCGCCAGATCAATAGGATTTTTCGGATTGTGATTGGAAAGATATCTTGCTACCATCAGTTCCGCGCTGTCAATGTCAATTCCCGCCATCACTCTTTTGATATTTTTCACGCCGGAGTTAAAATTTATCCGCGAATCAATATAGGGATTGGTTAGTTTTTCCGCGTCAAAAACTTCTTTCTCTTTTTTGGAAAGGGCTGCGTACTTTTCTTTTAGCCGCTTGAGATGTTTTTCAATCTGTTTTTTGGGACGGAAATCATTCTTCATTCCCATCTCAATCGCTATCTGATAGATTTGTTGGATTGTCATATTGTTGCTTGAATAAATTATTTACCGCTTAATTTTTTTCCTATAGCCTTGTCTATTAGATAGTGTTTGATCATGGTGGAAAAATTGCACCGAGAGTCTGTTAAAGGATTATAATTTCCTTCCTGCTTCTTTATTTTTTCATACCCTTTCACATTATCAAGATATGCTTCCAGCTCTTTAGATTTTTCCTCCCAAGCGTTCTTCACGATGGACTCATTAAAAGCCATGAGATCATAATCGGTTAGCTTGTTTATATCAACCAGTTTAAGGTGGCTCTTAATCATATTATTATCGGAGCATTCCTTCAATTCCATAATGGCTTTTTTGATATTTTCCTTTGCCTCTTTTTCTGCTATCTCTACAAACGCTTCAGAACTTATGTGATTTTTTTCGGAAATTTTCTCTAAATTTTCCATAAATTCACGCTAATCTCTCGCTTAAATATTTTTCCAATTCTTCAATTTTAATCCTATTTTGTTTCATTGTGTCCCTATCGCGGACGGTTACCGCATTATCTTTTAATGTTTCAAAATCCACTGTTATGCAATAGGGCGTGCCAATTTCGTCCTGCCTTCTATATCTTTTTCCAATTGATCCTGTTTCATCATACTGTGATTCAAATCTTACTTTCAATAAGTTAAAAACTTTTTTAGTTTTTTGGGAAAGTTCTTCTTTTTTGGACAAAGGGAATACTGCTACTTTTACTGGCGACAATTTTTTATTTAATTTCAGGATGACCTCTGATTCCTTGATTGACTGGGTCGTCACTGTCCTTCCTCCCGAAATTTCTTCATAAGCGTCAACTAAAAATGTAAGTGCGCTCCTGTCCGCCCCGGCCGAGGTTTCAATGATATGTGGAATGAAGTCCCTTCCGGTTTCTTCGTCGCGATAAGATAGTTTTTTTCCGCTGTGTTTTTCGTGATTTTTCAGATCCCAGTCACCGCGGTTGTGGATTCCTTCAACTTCTTTCCATCCGAAAGGAAACTTGTATTCAATGTCAGCCGCTCTTTTGGAATAATGCGCCAGTTCATCCTTTTTTTGCTCTCTTAGTCGCAGATTCTCTTTTTTTATTCCATAACTAACATACCATTGTAACCGCTCTTTCATCCAAAAGTCAAGCCATTTATCCGCTTCTTTTGGATGGACAAAAAATTGCATTTCCATCTGTTCGAATTCACGCGTGCGGTAAGTGAAATTTCCCGGCGTGATTTCATTGCGGAAGGCCTTGCCGATCTGGGCGATTCCGAAAGGAATTTTAAGCCGCATTGACTCTCTGACATTTTGGAAATTGACATAAATCCCCTGGCAGGTTTCAGCCCGCAGATAAGCGATAGACGCTTTGTCCTCCACGGGACCGACAAATGTTTTCATCATCAAATTAAATTTCCTGCCCTTGGTAAGCTCGCCATCGCATTCCGGACATTTTCCTTCTCCCACATAATCTTCTCTGAAACGACGCTGGCACTTTTTGCATTCCGCCATCACATCGGCAAAACCGGCAGTAAGATGTCCGGAGGCCTCCCAAATTTTTGGAGACATAAGTATCGCGCTGTCCAGTCCCACTATTGTTCCATGCTTTTTAATCATCTCATCCCACCAGGCCTTTTTTATATTATTCTTTAACTCAACTCCCAGCGGGCCGTAGTCATAGGAACTGGCAAAACCGCCGTAAATTTCCGAACTGGGAAAAACAAACCCCCGCCGCTTGCAAAGAGAGACGATTTTGTCCATTAGATTATTAGAATTACCCTTATTTTCCATAAAATCATTATATCCTTATTTTTCCTTATTTTCAATCTTTTTTAGTTTTTTCCGAATAAGCGACAGGGGTTCAATGCCTTTTTTGTCGATTTCCAGATAATAGAATTTATCCTGCCCGCCATGGGCGGAAGAGACCGGATTTTTGTTTTCATCCAAAATAGCTTTTATTTTCACTGGAACATTTTTTCCTGTGCCAATTATTTCCAGCTTGTCTTTTTTATAAATGGCATTATGCGGCTTGATTTTTATATAATTTCCCCCTCTCCCTCCGGGAGAGGGTTGGGGCGAGGGAATTTCGATAATTTCTCCAACAAACTGATAAGGTGATTTCTCGTGCGAGTTTTTAAAATTATGCTTCGGCTGATCAAACAAAAATCCCGTCGTATATCCCCGATGAATTAGATTGTTCAATTCTTTTTGTCCATCTTTAATAGCATTCAACTTAGAAACTTCATTTCCAAGCGCGTCAATAACTTTTCTGTATGCTTTTGCGACTGTCGCGAGATAATAAACGCTCTTATTCCGGCCTTCAATCTTGAACGAGTCCACTCCGGCTTTCCGAAGTTCATCCAGATAGTTCAAAAGATTCAAATCCTTGCTGTTGAAAAAATAAGTGCCATTTGCGTCTTCTTCCAGATCAATCTCAAATTCTCCCTTTTCATCCTCCACGCTCATTAAAAGAGTTTTCGGTTGTTGGTTGTTGGTTGTTAGTTGTTGGTTATTAATTGCGCGATAGCGCCACCGGCACGGCTGGGCGCAATCACCAAGATTAGCCGATCTTCCAGTCATCCATTTAGAAAGAATACAGCGACCGGAGTAACTCATGCACATCGCTCCGTGGACAAAATATTCTAACTCAATTTTTGGAACTTTTTCCCTAATCTCTTTTATTTCTTTCAAAGTCACTTCGCGCGCCAAGACCACTCTTTTCACTCCCAGCTCATACCAGAATTTCACCGCCTGCCAGTTGGCCGCGTTGGCTTGGGTGGAAAGATGAATGGGAATTTTCGGCAGATATTTTTTCGCCAAAACGATCACTCCGGGGTCAGAAATAATGATGCCGTCAGGTTTTCCGCCAAAGGCGGATATTTTTCTTAAAAATTTCAAGTGTTTTTCAATTCCGGCAAAGTGTTTGTTGCGCGGATAAATATTGACGGTGACGTAAAACTTTTTCCCGAATTTATGCGCGTATTCAATCCCTTCCGCAAGTGTCTTCTCCGAAAATTTATTGACGCGATAGCGCATGGAAAAATCAGGGATGCCGGCATAAACCGCGTCCGCTCCGTAATGAATGGCGTATTTCAATTTTTCCAAACTTCCAGCCGGCGCCAAAAGTTCAATTTTTTTTGCCATATCCGTAAATATTATATCCTTCTCCCCGAAAAATCAAACAAAAAAGCCCGCCTGTTTTCATGTCCGGGCCTAAGCGAAAGAAAGACATTCTTTTTCCGCTAAAATCAATCTTCCTTTTTCTTTCACTTTATTTTCCTTCATTCCGGAAATAACGACCATTGCGTTAACTTGCCCTTCGGAATTTTTCCCGTCGCGCCGGTAGGAAAAATATTTTTCCGGATGGCAAAAAGTGCATTCTCGGGAGAAAGCGATATTTTTTCCGGAAATGCCATGCGCCGCCAGCTGATCGCCGATTATTTTTTTCAAATCAACGAGAACTTTTTCTTGAGACAAGTCCGAGTAATACTGCGGATTATTATACTGTTTTAGTTTCAGAAGATCGCTTCTGGAAAATTCCAGATGTTTTTGGCAGATTCCCGGTCCGACCTCGGCTCTGATGTTCCTTGGATCGCATCCGCGCAAAATCATTTTTATCATTGTGCTGGAAACCACTCCGGATACGGCCCCCTGCCAACCGGCATGAGCCAAGGCAATTTCCCGCGCGACCGGATCATAAAACATTATCGGGTAGCAATCCGCCACAGTGATAGAAAGATATATCCCGCAATCTCCGGTTAATAAAGCGTCCGCTTTTTCAATATATCGGCTGGAATTGCCGCTAATGACCACTGCTTTATTGCCATGGTCCAGCAGAGCGCTTATAACCGTATCCTCGCTGATTCCATTCCGTTTGAAAAAATTTCTCCTGTTTCCATTAGTGCTGCGTTTTTTCCTGCCGCAATAATTAATTTTCATATTGCCGTCGCCGCGCAGAGACATAACGGCAAAAATTTCGGGAAAATTTGGAAAGAACTTTATCATTTTTTTCCTCCTTTAATAGATTATTCTTTTTTTCACCTTTTGTTCCATAAGCCGTTTAAGAGCTTATTTTGAGATAATATAATTTTACATCACTAATCCATTTTTTAACAGATCCCGGATCGTGTCCGGCGCAAGACGAGCCGCACTTCCAGACCACCAATTCCTCGGGGGTATCAACCATCTTGTTCAGCAGTGACTCAATTTTGTCTCCCACTTGATTTATCGCTTGCTCCGGCGAATCAAAACAGCTGTAGCCGGAATCGGTCGGGTTATAAGTCCCGCGGTAGCCCCAGTAATTATAACAGTCACTGCCGTATTTTTTGGGCGAGTGTCTTCCCCAGTCGCTTTCCTTTTTGGCGATAGCGATAAGATAATAAGACACTTGATCGCTTCTTTTTGAAATATACGGCAGCATTTTTTCAATCGGATATCCGGCAATAAGATTGATTATTTTTGTCTCTTTGGGATCTATTTCTTTTTTGAGATAATTTTCCTCCTTATCATCGGATTTCCCGTCTTTTGAATCTCCTAAAAGCAAATTGGCTTTCCCTAATTCTTTTATAATCCCGACTCTTGGCGGCTTTGTGAAAATATTTTCACTAATCGCTTTCAGGCAATTATTTTTTCCGTAATTTTTTTCAGCCGGTGAAATGGATTTGGTTTCATGATTTCCGTCGTTATTTTGAGCGTTTCCCCCGTCTTTCTTTAGATTTTTTACAGTATCTTCGCAATAATTTTCCGGCTGCTGAATTTTAAATCCCAGCTCGCGCGGGAAAATGCTTCCGCTGATGCCTTTTTCTCGGGAAATTTCAGCTCTCGCATGATTTCTGGAAAAAACGAAAAAAAATACGCTCATGGCTAGCATGAGTATAATGGCCGTTAAAATGCTATTCTTTTTTACGCTTTCTTCTACCCCTTTAAATCTGCACACCCTCCTTAGCAGATAATTCAGAAAATTATCATTCATAAATGGAAAAATTACGATTTTTCCCCTTTTTCTTTTGGTTTTTGGCAGTGATAACCATTATAGCAGACCCTCCCTATCGGTCAATTCCGCTGGAAAATATTACACGGAATTTTTCTGGCAATGTCAATAAAATAACTAAAAAATGGCTTATAAATGCCATTTTTTCTGATTATGAATTTTCCCGATTATTTAACACCCGACAACTTGTCCATTTTCCGGCTCTTTTCCGCCCTATCGATAGAATTTTTACTCAATTTGTGTCATCAAGCCACGGCCGTGGATAAATGACACATTAGGAGGATTTGAAAAAATGCCTTTTAATTTTATCTTGGTTATCAATTCTGATGGCCGTAATCATCCTGACATACGGTTCGGCGGAATAAAGCGAAACTAATTCTAAAATTGGCTTCTCGAACGGATAAGGAGAAACAAAGACGCTGTGCTGGAGCTTGAAGAATTTGAGCTCGCGCAAGTGTTCTCGCAATATATCGCGGAACGCCCGATCTTTTTCCGGAATGTCAAATAGCGCAATCCGCCATTTTCCGTCCCAGCGTTTCGGTTTTTTGAATTTTATCGAACCGCCCAGAAGGTTTAATTTCTTGGCTTCCAGCTTTCCTTTTTCAGTCAGAACCAATTTGAAAGAGCCATCGGTCAAGGTTTTTTCTTCAATCAACTTCTCATGGGAAAGTCGGCGGAAGGAGCGGTTGAAATTGCGCTGGTCAATTTTTTTCCACTCATGGCGGATCTTGCGGAATGTTTTGAAATACTGCCGCGGAGAAGCGGAAAGGCCCAGCGCCACGCCGCCCAAAAGCGCCAACATGATTTTTCTTTGCACTAGCCCAAATCTATACATAGGCCTATTGTATCACCAGAATACGGCCGTGGGCAAATGACACACTTAGAAAATAACTGTGGATAGATTATTTTTTCCTTAAACTTTATGCGATTTCTATTTTGTATCACCATAATACGGCCACAGGCAAATGACACGTTTGATTAATTCTAGAAACCCATTACTAACAAGAATTAAGATAAATTAATTTGTGTCATCAAACCACGGCCGTAGGCAAATGACACGTTTTTATTTAGCAGTAATGGAAATAAAATCAAAAAAGGAAAGAGAAAAAAGCGGGTATTTTCCT
>MFRX01000023.1:2105-27559 GCA_001784725.1 Candidatus Moranbacteria bacterium RIFCSPHIGHO2_02_FULL_40_12b | reverse complement strand
TTCTTTTATTATCAGAAAAGCAATGACTAAAGGCATTGCGAACCAACCTTTAATTATTCCGAAACCAACATGATAATTGTGATTTATTAAAGTTGAGGCGAAAAGGCCGAGCAGGATGAGGAATACGGGAAGGAAGTATTTTTGACATTTGACATTTGACATTTGACATTTGACATTTGTTTTTTTTTCATATAGCCGGAAAAAGAAAGCAAGCAAGATAAGCAACTCCAAAACATTTGTCGGGATAGTGAATATTTTCAATTTAATAAGATATAAAGGCGTAGAGAATACGACTATATAAATCAAATTTTTTATATTTATAATCCTGCTCATTTTATAAATATGGCGTCGTATACAATTTATAGCGGTCGCTATAAATTGTATACGGTTAAATATTATAAGCTTTTTGATTATCATGGCTCAATGATATTATTATCAAAAGCAGCGGCAAAATATGGACGGAAAAAAGCGGGGTTTCAAAAAAGGAATGGGCGGAAAAAATGGCAAGAGAAACAGCTCCGGCCATGAAAAAATTATTCCGCGCGGATTTCTTAATAAAAGAAATAATGGCGGACAACAGCAGCGCAATGAAAATAACGGCGTTTAAAATTCCCGTTTCCGCGGCGATGTCCAGGTATAAGTTATGGGAATAAATCGGTTCGCGGTAATCAGCGCTGGGTTTTATTTCCAGAGGATAATTTCCCAGCCCCACTCCCAACAGGGGATTTTTCCTAATAACTTCAAAGGACTGCTTCCATGTTTCAAGGCGCCCCTGGTTCGATCCTTCGCCCAAATCAAAGCTGGAAACAAGGCGGCGGCTGACCGGATTTTTGGTAAAAATAATCAAAAACAGGATTATCAAGCCAAAAGCAAATTTCTTTTTGTGGGCGGCGATTATTTTTTTTCCGGAGAATAGCAGCCAAAATATTATTCCTGCCATAAGGCCAAGATATCCTCCGCGGGAGAAGGTCAAAAAATCAGCCGCCAATAAAACAATAAAAATCAGCGCGTATAATTTTTTCTTTTCTTCAAAATACAACGCAATCGACCAGGGAATAACCATTCCGAGATAAAAGGAAAACATATGAGGGTCGGGAAAAAGAGAAACGGCGCGGAAGACGGTTTTTCCGGAAAGGTTAACGAGCCAGCTGGGATTATCCATCACCGCCTGGGAAAAAGCCGTTCCTAGAAAAGGCCGGATAACCAAAGACCATAATTTCATTGAATAATCCAATCCGGCAACAAACTGGATAATAAACTGGACCAGTCCGATAATAGCGGATAGGCCCGCGCCCCAAACCAATAATTTTATTATTTTTTTGTATTCGCTGCCGTTTTTTATCAAAGCGGAAGCAATAAAATATAAAGGAAAGATAGAAAAAAGAAAAGCCAGTTTGCGAAAAGACCAGTTAATGTTTTTAGAAACTGCCAAAGAAAGCGCGCAAAAAAATAAGAAAGAAAAGACCAAAAGAAGCGGAATTTTAGCGGGAAGAATTAATTTTTTGTTTTTTAGTCCTTCCAGAATCCAAGAAAAAAACAGCAGAATGATTAAAATTCTAATTGAAGCCAGGTCAATTTCCGGAGTCGGACTGATTGCCAGCTGAAAAGGAAGATAAACGCATATTGCTAAAAGAAATTTATAAGACATATTAGATTTTCACCACTCTTTCTACTTCTTCCAATGAAGTTTCTCCCTCTAGCGCCTTCAAAATCCCGTCTTGTTCCATGGCGAGCATGCCGTTTTCCACCGCCTTTTCTTTGATTTGGGCGGAAAGCGCGTTGCGGGAAATCATTTCCTGCATATCCTCGTCAATCTGTAAAATCTCGCATATGGTGGTTCTTCCGATGTATCCAATATTATTACATTTGACGCAGCCCTTGGGTTTGTATATATGGGTGAGTTTCGTGTTCGCAAAACCGGTCTTCGGCGATATGGAACCAACCACTTTTTTTATTTTTTCCGCTTCTTCGCTCGTCGGACTGGCTTTCTGCTTGCAATCGCACAGTTTTCTGACCAACCGTTGAGCCATAAAAGCATTGGAGGCCGTTGCCAGATCATCCGGCCGGATTCCCATATTGATAATTCTCTGAATAGTGGAGGCGGCATCGTTGGTATGCAGGGTGGAAAGAATAAGGTGTCCGGTAAGAGCCGGTTGGGTCGCGATATTCGCTGTTTCTTCATCCCGAATTTCCCCAATCATTAAAATATCGGGATTCTGACGCAACAGCGATTTCAAAGCGGTTGAAAAATCATACCCGCCCTTATCATTGGCTTGCGTCTGGAGAATTCCCTCCAATTGGAACTCTATCGGGTCTTCAACGGTGATTATTTTTACATCAGGGGTATTTAATATTTTAAGCAAACTGTATAAGGTCGTTGTTTTCCCCGACCCAGTCGGACCGGTATTAAGGAATATCCCAGTGTGTTTTTTCGCCTCGTTCATAATTTTATCAAGATTATACTTTCTTATTCCGAGCATATTTATGTCCAAAGCGACAACGGCTGATTTGCTGAGTATTCTCATAACCACTGTTTCTCCGAAACCGCCTAAAATAATGGAAACTCTGACGTCAACTTTTGTTTCTTTGGAATTTTTAATGGGCTTTTCCAAACTTATGGCAAATCTTCCGTCTATCACACCTTCCCTTGTTTCCGTCTTAAAACCGCTTATTAATTTAATTTCTCCCAGAAGGGCAGGGTATCCATTTAATGGGATAGTTGAGACCGTTTGAAGCATTCCGTCAATCCGGTATCTTATTTTTACGTCTTTTTCTCCCGGCTCGATATGTATATCCCCCGCTTTCATTATGAGCGCGCAAGCCAGCATAATTCTCGCTACCTCTTTCGGATTGGAACTATTGATAAGTTTGTTTATTTTTTCAAATGACGATATATTTTCTTCCGTCTTATCCAGGTCCGATTCCGAAATGGAAATTGAACGGGAAAGGGATTGCGCCATCAGTTTGTCGTAAATATCCTCAAGAAATTCAATTTGGCCGGTAATGCGCCACACCTCTTCCATTGAGGTGATACCTTCCACCGCTTTCAGGATTCCATCCTGGGTCATCGTTATCATGCCGTCTTCAAGAGCCGCTCTCATGATGTCGCTTTCGCCCGCCATTTCAAGAATTAATTTTTCAATTTCTTCATTGATCGTCATGATCTCAAAAATTCCCAGCCGGCCTTTGTAGCCGGTATTATGGCATTTAGTGCATCCCTTGGACCTGTATAGGTATTCAATTTCTCTGGGTATTTCAACTTTCGCCTTGGGAGAAATTATTGACAAAATTCTCTTGATTGTTTCAGTTGTTTCTTTGGCTGGAACATACTTTTCCTTGCAATGGGAACAAAGAACTCTGACGAGGCGCTGGGCGATAAAAGCGTTCGACGCGGGAGGAATCAGAGACGGCTTAATTCCCATTTCAAGAAGGCGGGGAATGGTTGCCGGAGCATTATTGGTATGGAGCGTGGAAAGGACTAGATGGCCGGTAAGGGCGGAATTAATGGCAATATCGGCCGTTTCTTCATCGCGGATTTCGCCTACCAATATTATGTCCGGGTCTTGACGCACAATTGCCCGCAGGCCTTCAGCGAAAGTATAGCCCCGGTCTTTCGCTATTTGAGTTTGCGAAATTCCTTTTAATTCGTATTCTACCGGATCTTCAATGGTTATTATTTTTACGTCGGGCTCGTTAAGTTTATTAATTAGGGAATAAAGAGTGGTGGTTTTGCCGGAACCGGTGGGACCGGTCGTTAAAATCATGCCGGTGGTCTTTACCATTTCTTTTTGGACTCTTTCATACGCCAGCCCGCGCAGCCCTAATGATTCAACTGGGATCATGACTTTTGACTGGTCGAGTAGACGCATTACCGTGCTTTCTCCAAACCTTCCGGGAATTATATTGACTCTTATGTCTATCCTCCTATTTTCAATATTTATCGAGAAATGGCCGTCCTGGGCGACATCGCGGAGATTTATTTTCATTTTACCCATCATTTTTATGCGGGAAAGAACTGAGTGATAAATGTCAAGCGGGAAAGTTCCAATGTCCTGAAGCATCCCATCTATTCGATATCGGAGGCGCATAGTATCGCTTTGGGGTTCGAAGTGGATATCGCTAGCTTCCATTTTAATCGCCCCGCCTGTCATAATTTCCATAATCTGCGTGGTGGGAATTTCGCTAATCCTGTTTTTCAGATCCAATAAATCCTTGAATTTTGACTCAAATTCCTCAAGATCCTTTCCAGTCAGAGAAAGATGGAAAAGGTCGAGATTTTCAAGCATCGGGCTTTCTTTGTATCTATTCCAAATTTTTTCCAGTGAACTCATCGAAACGACAAAAAGGTGGATATCCCATCCTTTTTCGCTCCGAATTTTTGCGACGTATTCCTCCAACCCTTCTTTTTTGGGGTTATGAGTGGCGATTCTCACGTCTTTTCCTCCTTTTTGGAATACCACAATGCCGTAGGACCGTGATTCCTTTTCGGGCAGCGAAAAAACATCCTCCGTCGTCACGGGTATCAGATTGAGATCGATATAAGGAAGATTGTTTTCTTTTGCCAGAGCCGACGCTTTTTCCTCTTCGCTTTCCTGGCGCATCTTTTTTAAGACCTGGAAAGTACTCTCCTGTTTTTCTCCGTCCGTGATTATTGCCGGCTTCTTTGAAACTTTTACCATTAATTTTCACTTCCGCGCCAATTTCGGGCAAGTTTTATTTTTGCAAATTAATCCGTTTTTATTTTAACTCATGGCTGGCAAAAATATTTCCGGAACTGGCTTGAAGCATTTTTCTCTACTGTTAATTATAGCTTATTTTTCAAGACAAATAAACCTTGTTTTAAAAAAGACCCTGAATCCAGGGTCTTTCTCATATAACCAGTTTCAATTTTTCCAATATCTCCGCCTCTGCCTCCCTTATTCCTTTGTTTTCCATCCTAAATTCGAGAAGATTGCCCTGGATTTTCCCTCCCGTAAGCGAGAGAAGCTGTTCTGTTTTTGCGCCGTCCGCGAATTTAATTTTTCCGACTACGGAGTCAGCAGTGTCATTATACAAGACCAGAAAAATTTTTCCCGTTGAATAGTTGTCTTTTATTTTATCAAGTATGGTGGGAATATCTTGGGGAGTACTCCGGCTTTGGACGAAATCCTCTATGAGTATCAGGGACCAGGCGAGTTTCATTTCCGGATCCCACTTGAGCCGGGCCATGACGCGGCCCCAAAGTTTGAGAAGCGATAAAGAATGGGTTTTATAAAGGTACTGGATGATTCTTTGCTGGTCAGCTCCTTTATCCATGAGGCGGGCCGAGATTTTGAGCGCTTTGGGTGTCGTGTTTTTTGCCTGGAAACTTTCCGTGGCAGCAATTATTCCCGCCAAAAGGCAGCTGGCAATATCGGGATCAATGGCGGGTTCGTCGATTTTTTCCAGAATTTCAAACAATAATTCCGAAACAGAAGAAGAAGTCATATTAATCATATTAATCTGGCCGAAGTTTTCATTAGTGCTGTGGAAGTCAATATTAATTACCGGAATTTCATAAAAGATGTCGGGATTTTCCTCATAAGTTTTTCCCATTGAGTCCTTGTCGGGGCAAGCCAGGGCGATAACCAAATCAAATTTGAATTTTGCCGGAATGAAAGAAAAGTCGCGAGGATCAATCGAGCCGCGTTCGGGAGTTATGTAAATCCTATATTCCTTTTCAATTATTTCCGTCCGGGAGCCGAGAATTTTATTATGTTCGGTGTTAAAAGACAAAATAAAATCCCGCGAGCCGGAGATATTATCAGTGATATTCTTGGGCTTGGGCAAAAAATCAAATTTTTCCGAAGTTTTTTCTTTATCCTGTAAAATAATCGCGGTTTTGGAATTTTTTTTCTGGAGAAAGTAATAAAGAGCCCAAGCCGCTCCGATCGCGTCGCCATTGGGATTTTCAGGCAGGATTATCAAAATATTTTTTGATTGCCCAAGGAGGTTTTCTATTTGCTGGATTGGTTCAAGAGCCATAACTTGCAGAATTTCGAATTTCGAAATCCGAATTTAGAATTAAAGTTTGAAATTTAAAGCTTTATAGTTAGTATTACAAACTAGCAGAGATTATTTTACATGTCAACCAAGCCGCTTGACTTTATTATTCATCTGGTGTATAATGGGTTGAAGTTTAGTATCATTAAAAATCAATCAAAAAACCATAAAATCCCGAAAAATCGGGAAGAATAGGAGGAGAAAGATGAAGAAGATGCTTATTGTAGGGATGATATTATTATTTAGTATTGGTTGTGCCGGAATGGAAACGCAATACCAGCGCAATATGCTAACTAATGCTGGAATATGGGGAATGATTGGCGCGGGCACCGGGGCGGCAATCGCTGCCGTAACCAAAGGGGATCCTGTTAAAGGAGCGGTCCTTGGCGGAATCGGCGGAGCCTTTCTAGGCGCTGGGAATACTCCTGCACCTACTTATGCGCCTCCTCCTCGCTACTGAACTGATTTTTTAGAGGGCGGTGAACTTTCATTGAAATTTCGCCGACCCTCTTTTTATTTTTCCATTTTTGTTATAATCTTGCGTTATGGAAAAGAAAACTTTTATTACCCAAAATTCCAAACAAACCCAAGAACTCGGCGGGCTTTTAGCCAAAGAAATTATAATAGGGAAAGGCCGCAAAGGTTCAACCTTTTCTCGTTCAAGGTTGAACATTGAAAGCGCTTTTATTATCTGCCTTTCAGGTGATTTGGGTTCCGGCAAGACCACTTTCGCGCAGGGATTTTTAAAAGGGCTGGGATTGAAAGGGCCGCATACGAGCCCTACCTTTTTGGTAATTAAAAATTACCAAAAAGAAATCCCAAATCCCAAATCCCAAATCCCAAACAAATCTAAATTATCAAAACCCAAAACCCAAAACATTTATCATATAGATGCATATAGGGTCAAGGCCAAAGATATTCTCAATTTGGGCTGGAAAGAAATCATAAGCGGTGGTAATATTGTGTTAGTGGAATGGGCGGACCGGATAAAAAAGATTATTCCCAGAAAGGCCTTATGGATTAAATTTGAGTGGGTAGGCCCGCCTCGACTCGCGAAAGACGCTAGTCGACCCGCCTTGACCAAGCGAGGCAGGCGCGATGCGGGCAAAAATAAACGAAGGATAATATTTAAATAGAAATTTATTCTTGACAACATGAAATCCAATAGGTTATATTTCATAATCATAATACTCGGTGTATTATTTGTTCTCTTCGGTTGTTCAAAAAAAAGCTCTGAAAATAATCCAAAAAACCAGCCGACAGAGAATAATAGCGCGGAAAGTGGCGAGCGGCCGTCAGGGTATATTAACACGTGGCTTAACGCCAAAGACCGGGCGAAAACCAATGTGAAGAAGTTGGAAGACGCGCAAAATAAAGCGGTCCAGGAGGGGCTGGAGGAATAAGAGATTGAATAATTCGATGAATCAGGCAGCACCTTAAAATAAAATTTTTTAAAAAGGAGGTGAAAAATGAAAAGATTAATTTGTATGGCTGTTTTGATTTGTTTTGCGGCATTA
This sequence comes from Candidatus Moranbacteria bacterium RIFCSPHIGHO2_02_FULL_40_12b, assembly GCA_001784725.1. Classification (GTDB taxonomy): domain Bacteria; phylum Patescibacteriota; class Minisyncoccia; order Moranbacterales; family 2-12-FULL-40-10; genus 2-12-FULL-40-10. Next base: position 20,021 of record MFRX01000023.1, on the reverse strand, counting down.
CTGGCCAGTTGCACCGCTTATCACGCGCAGGGAGTGGGAGCGGGCGGAGCGCTCGGGGGCATTGCCGGCGCGCTTCTAGACAGTAAAAATCCCTGGAGGGGGGCAGTAATCGGCGGAGCGCTGGGAGCGATAGCCGGAGCGACTATTACTGATATTTCTATGCGCGCTTCAAAAGAAGCGGCGCAAACAGGAAAGCCGGTTGATTATCGTTCCGAAGACGGAAGCAAATGGGTGCACGCGGAACCAGTGGAGTATAACGCGAAAACAAAATGCACTAAGGTTCATTTGACGCAGGAAGAAAACGGCAAGGTAATAAGCGATGAAATAAAAAAGGAATGCCGCGGAGAAAAAACTACTAACGAATATTAGTAATTATAAAAGCCAGTTGGCAAATTTGCCAGCTGGCTTAATTCTTATTACGATAAGTTTTCATTAACCGAGTCCAAGGCCGATTTGGTTGTGGTTCTTTCCGCGCTTTCCCGGGATAATCCGCTGTAATTTTTGATTACGTGGAAATTTTTTATAACAGTTCCGCTTTGGGCGTCAATCATCTGGATATCAAAAGATACACGGGCTTCGATAATATCCGAGCTTCCAAATGTCCTATCAGTAACAAATTTGACCAGTTTTCTTCCTTTAATGATGTATCTTGCTAAATTTGGGGTTAAACTGGTCGCCGAGACCGCGTCTTTTCCTTTTTCCCGCAAAGCGGAAGCGATAAGTTCGGAGTCACCGGGAGAATTGGAGATTATCACCGCGATGTCATGACTGGGCGCGATTGGCGCTAGCGTTTCTGATTTTTCGGTTTGAGGGGGCATTGCCTTTTGAGATTCTAAATGAGGTTCATTACCATGTTCCCTTTTCGGCAAAGTATTGCGAACTTTTGGTTCTAATTCTGAAAATCTGGGAAGATCCAGAGATCCCTGGTCGAATTCGTGAATTGCGCGCCCCGCTTCACTGAATTTGTTTGGTAAAAAGAACGACAGAAAAGTGAGAAAAAATACTATTCCCACTAGCCAGGCGATCGGTTTGACGTTGAAATTAACCGTGATTATTATGCCGCCTATTATTAGGCACATAATAAAGATAGGAATATTCTGTGTGTTTGATGTTAGGGGAGTTATCATCAAAATCAGAGAGGTGCTAAGCGCTACTAAAACTGCTCCAAGCACTGCTCGCATGTATATTGCAGGCCCTTCTCTTCCTTTTGTGAATAATAATATTGGAATAGCTATGAAAGCGAATATTATTGACACTCCTACTCCAATAATAACTCTCCATATTCCACCCATCATTATTAACCATCTTGATCCGGTTTCCACACCAACCCAGCTCATAATCAGAAAAGGGACAAAGGCGAGCGCGATTCCTGAAAATAATAAAAGAAGATATTTTTTTGTGGCTTTTTTGCCATGCTGGTAAAGCAAGTCTGTTGTTTCCAACCCTTTTTGCGTAATTGACATTTTATTTCCCTCCTTTTATAGTTTTGATCTTAGAAAACTGTTTATATCATCTAGAATTTCTCCAGTAGTTTCTTGCACCTTTTGTGTAAGCCCTTTCGATTGGGAAATTTTTCCAAGATTGGCGAAAGTTTCCTCGTCCAATTCGGAAAGTTTCGCGAAATTTTCCGGCATCACTATCATTTCAAGTTCCTTTATGAAAGCCCTTCGTTCATTTTCGTTCATTTCCACCAGCCGGTTTATAAGAATAGCCGCTTTTTCCGGATTCATCTTCATAAGCATCTCAATAAAAGCCATTTTCACCGCGGGATTTTCGGAAGGGATAAGCGGCTTTCCCGGCGCGCCGTTAATCGTCCTTTTTGAAATTTCTGAAGCGGCATCATCCAGCATATCCTTGAAGATCATCCCAAAAAATGAATTTCCAGGATTGAATTTTTGGTCAACGATTCCGGAAAAAAAATAATTAAAAAGCACAAAAACCCACTTTTTGCCGCCGGGTAAGTTTTTAATTTTTTTTCCGATTTCTGATTCCATGAAACGGTCGTATAATTCTTTCTCGGCCATTACTTTTCCGTGATCTCCGGACATTTTTGCCAGTAGTTTTTTGGTATCAATTCCTAAAGAACTAAACAATTTTGACAAAATAGGAAACTTCATTTTCCATACCTCCTCTTTATGTATCATATTAACTTTTCAAAAAACTGCCTGACTTCATATTATCTTAATGGCTGTTTTTGTCCAGTTCGCGGTTGTAATATTTTATAGTCAATATATACTTAATGTATGGACAAAAATCCCAAGAAACTTCTATTAATCGACGGCAACGCTATAATCCACTGCGCTTATCACGCGCTTCCGCCGCTTACCACTAGAAAGAGGCGAGTACTTGACAGTTTGTTTCGCTTATGATACACTTTAGTCATAATTATGAAAAGCAAAAAAAACCTGCTAGAACAGCTAAAATCATTACCCCATTTCAATAAAAGCATTGTATATCAGCTTGGCAAACAGTTGGGGCTTGGAGATTCTACGGTTGACACTTATATCAGCCGATTTTTGAAATATAAAGAAATCATGCAGCTTAAAAGGGGATTATATGTATCGGCGGATTTTTTTGAGAAAAATAGAACGGACATTTCATACTCGTTTTATCTTGCAAATATTCTTCGTACTCCGTCATATGTGAGTTCCTGGGCTGCTCTCCAGTATTATAACCTTGCTACCGAAGCAATTTACTCTATAACTTCAGTTACTTCCAAGGTCACAAGAAACTATCAGACAAAAGCCGGCAATTTCACTTATCAGTCAATTAGGAGAAATTTATTTTCAGATTTTTCTTTGGTAAAAGGAAATCCTGCCTCGCCAGCAGGCAGGTTTGATTTTTATATCGCTTCTCCATCAAAGGCATTGTTTGACCTGTTGTATTTCAGGACTCATCAGTTTCGAGGTGTTAAACTAGGGACGATCAAAGGACTGATAGAAGAGTTGCGAATAGATATCGATGAAATAGATAAAATGGAACAGAAAAAATTTTACTCAATGATTAAAAATTTATATGAGCGAACAAATATTAAAAAATTTAAAAAATAGGATTGACGAAGAATTATCCGGTTATGCTAGTGTTGATCCTAATGTAAAAAAGAATAAAGTTAAAGAAATACTGCAGTATTATGTTCTTAACTTTATCTATAATCATCCGGAATATAGCAAGTGGATCATGTATGGCGGTTCCGCGCTTCGCATAATTCACGGACTTGATCGCATGTCTGTTGATTTGGATTTTGAAGTTTCTCACGAAGTAGAAGAGAAATTTTTGAAAGAGTTAAAAAATGAGGTTGAAGATTATTTTGTTAACACTTATGGTGCCGGCGCCGATTTCTTAGTAGTGAAAATAACTAATCGCCGTGGGTTAAAATTAATATTTAATGTTGGCAAAGAGTTAAATCTTGGCCATTCGTCAAGTCAGGTGCATGTAAAAATTGATCTTAATCATTTTGCCGCCCCGAAAACCATAACCGAACGCCGACCGATAAATCGCGATCAGCTTTCATTTGTTATTTTGACATACAATATGGGCGCGCTTATGGCGAGTAAGTTGGCCGCTATTTTCTTGCGTGGCACTCGCGGCGTAGGAGACGCGCTTTATGAAGAAAAAGGACGCGACATTTATGACTTGCTTTGGTATATGGGCAAAAAAGTCGTACCGGATTTTGATTACTTGACTGCTAAAGACATTGATATAAAAGACCCTAGGACATTATTTGATAAGATTACGATAAAAATATTAAATAATCCTAAAACTGATGAAAATCTTAAAAATGATTTATCACCTTTGTTTGTGGATCAAACATTTATTGCCAATTGGCTTAAAAATTGGCGAAAGAGCTATTTAAGGCTTTTGGATGAATATAAAATCCGTACAATAATAGAGTTTGAGGGTGTTGAAATATATCAGGATTTGCGTTCTGATAATTTTTATTTTCATTATTCATATAAAACAGAAGAAACTGTATCAATTCTTATTACTTATATGATTAGCGATTATTGGATTGAAGATGTTGATTTGTCTATTGAGGCGGATAAAAAACTGGAAGACAAAATTAAATTTTCAAGTAACGGCTTGACTTCAAAGCCGGCTTCTCAGGAAAAGCTGAAAAAATACGCCAAACTTTTTCATCAGAAGACCGAAGATTATTTCAAGAAAAACAATAACATTATGTTAGGTGACAGAATCATTACCAAACTGATTAGAATGACGGCGGATAATTTGAATCTTAAAGAACAGATCCTGATTAATAAATCAACATTGCTTCGTTGTGAGCTGGATGATTTGTTGAAATAAAAAACAATAATTTTATGAACAAGGAAAAGAAGAAACTTCTCCTCATTGACGGCAACGCTATTATTCACCGGGCGTATCACGCATTGCCGCCTTTGACGACGAAAAAAGGCGAACTGGTAAATGCGGTTTATGGATTTGCTTCCACGCTTTTGAATGTGATTAATAAATTCAAGCCGGATTACATTCTGGCCACTTTTGATTTGAAAGCGCCGACTTTCCGCCACAAGGAATTCGCGGATTACAAAGCCACGAGGGTGAAAGCGCCGGACGAGCTTTACGCGCAGATTGGCCGCGTCAAAGAATTAGTTCGCGCTTTCAACATTCCCATTTACGAAAAAGAAGGGTTTGAAGCCGATGATATTATCGGAACGCTTGTCAGGCAATCGGAAATGTCTGAAGAAGATATTGAGAATATTATCGTTACCGGGGATCTTGATACTTTGCAAATGATTGGTCCCAAGACGAAGGTCTATACCATGCGCCGGGGAATCAGCGACGCGGTCGAGTATGACGAAGGAAAAGTAATGGAAAGATACGGGCTACTGCCTAAGCAACTGACTGATTTCAAAGGCCTTCGCGGCGATCCGTCCGATAATATTCCGGGCGTCAAAGGAATCGGGGAAAAAACCGCCGCGGAACTTCTCAAAAAATACGGAACTTTGGAAAATGTTTACCGCAATATCGCGGAAATAAAAGGCGCGACCAGGGAAAAACTGGAACGCGACAAAACCAACGCCATCTTAAGCAAGAAACTGGGGACGATTGAAACAAAATCGCCTGTGGAACTTGATATTGAAAAAACAAAAACCCATGATTTTGACAGGAAAAAAGTGATTGAATTTTTTAATGAGCTGAATTTTTTCAGTTTGATAAAGAGATTGCCGGACAGCAACCTCTCCCCATCCCTCCCCTTATCAAGGGGAGGGAGTGAGGGAGGGGTGGTTGATTTCAAGTTTGAATTAATTATTGAAGATAAGGTTGACGAGTTTATAAAATTATTGAGCGAACAAAAAGAAATTGCGATTTATCTTCGAACCACGGGTCCCGCCTCGACTCACGGAGACAAGTCGACGCGAGGCGGGGATAAATCTTATAGCAGCAATCTTTTGGGAATCGCGTTTTCCTGGAAAACCGGAAGAGCCGCCTATCTGCCGAGAATTAAGAATTATGATTTAAGAATTAAGAATATTTTTGAAGATGAAAATATTAAAAAAATCGGATATGATTTGAAATACGTTTATGAGGTGTTAAAAAAATATGATATAAAACTTGAAGGCGCGAATTTCGACATTATGCTGGCGGCCTATGTCTTGAATCCGGGGGGGAAAGTTGAGTTTAAAAATGTCGTTCTTGAAGAATTAGGCGAAGAAATTTCAGGAAAAGAAAAGTCCGGGCAATTGGGATTAGAAGTGGAATCGGAAGAGGCAATCGCCCAAAAAATTTGCCGCGCCGCGGACCATATTTTCAAACTGAGACAGATTTATGAGAAAAAAATTAAAAAAATTTCAAACGAACAAAAAGCTTTTCAACACCCCTCCCCCCGCCTATCAAAGCCTGGCACTGGCGGGCAGGCAGTCCTCCCTTCAACTGAGGAGAGGGGGAATTTGGAATATGTTTTCAATCAGATCGAAATGCCGCTTTGTAAAATTTTAGCGGAAATGGAAATGGACGGCATAAAACTTAATGATGTTATTTTCAAGGGAATTTCGGAAAAAATAGGGAGCAATATAGAAAATTTGGAAAAAAATATTCATCATCTGGCGGGAGAACAGTTTAATATTAATTCCCCGAAGCAATTGGCGGAAGTTCTTTTTGGAGAACTTAAACTCCCGACTGAAGAAATAAAAAAGACGAAAACAGGATTTTCTACCGCCTCATCGGAATTGGAAAAACTTCGGGGCAAGCACAAAATAATAGAAAAAATTGAAGAGTATCGCGAACTTTTTAAATTAAAAACCACTTATCTTGATGTCTTGCCGGATTTGGCGGACAAGAAGTCGCGCCTCCACACGACTTTCAATCAGGCGGTCACCGCCACCGGCCGGCTTTCTTCATCCGATCCCAATATGCAGAACATTCCCGTTAAAAGCGATTTAGGGCAGCTGCTGCGCACCGCTTTCGTGGCCGAGGAGGGCTGGAAACTGATAAGCGCCGATTATTCGCAGATTGACCTCCGGGCAGTGGCGCACGTGAGCGGTGACAAAAAATTAATCGAGGCGTTTCATCGGGGCGATGATATTCATAAAATCACCGCCGCGCAGATTTATAAAGTTTCCATAAGCCAAGTGACGGAAAAAATGCGAAGGAGCGCCAAAGCGCTGAATTTTGGGGTGATTTACGGGATGAGCGTGTTCGGATTTTCGCAGGCCGCGGGGATTGAAAGGGATGAGGCCAAGAAATTTATTGATGAGTATATGGAAAAATTTTCCGGCGTGGCGAAATATATCCGCGACACCAAAGAATTCGCGAAAAAGAACGGCTATGTGGAAACGGAAATAGGCCGCCGCCGCTATATTCCCGAAATAAACTCGCCCAATTTCCAGGTGCAGAATGCCGGAGAAAGAATGGCGATCAATATGCCGATTCAAGGTCTGGCGGCGGATGTTATGAAACTGGCCATGATTAGTATGCATGCGAATCTAGTTCAAATTAAATCCGAATTAAATCCGAATGATATTAAAATGATTTTGCAAGTGCATGACGAAATTATTTTGGAAGTCAAGGAAAATTTATCCGAAGAAGTTTCCAAGAAAGTGAAGGAAATTATGGAAAATGTTTATAAATTAAAAGTTCCTTTAGTGGTGAATGCAAAAATCGGGGATAATTGGGGGGAGATCTAGACAGTTTTTTTGTTAAGGGCGATGTAAAAAAGGCTGGAAAAGGCAGCTAGTGAAAAAGAAATTCCAAATGGGTGAAAGTTGGCGGAAAATATCAGCATGAGGAGCGGCAAGACAGCAATGCGTGCGACATTGAAAATAATTTCCCGCTGGACAATGAATTTGAAATAATTCCCTTTGGCGGCCAGATCGTAAAAATAAGCCGACCAGGGAATATAGAGGAAATGCTGGCTGAGATTTTTATAGGTATCAATAAAAAGGATCGAAGTAAAGCTGTCGACGAAGATCCGGCCCAGCCAGCCGAAAAAATAAAGGACAGTCCCCACTTTAAGGAGCTGTCTCTTGTCCTTTTTGTCGGACTCTTTTCCGATATAATAGAAAATCAAAAAAGTGAGAATGGTGGTAAGGGAAGTGGCGGCCCCGACTGATTCGGTATTGAAGAAAATAAGATACAAAAAAATAGGCCAGATGATAAACCCGATCCATGATTCAATGGCATAGCCGGAAAAACTCATCACATAGGGAATATTTTCCCTCCGAAAAATGTCGCGGAAAAGATTTCTCCGGTTGAAGTCGGTTTTTTCATAGCATTCCCGGCTCATAAAAAGAGGAATAACTGAAGCCAGAAGAATAAGCGATCCAGTAATAAAAAGAGTGGGAAAATTGGCGAATTTGACGATAGCGCCACCGAAAAAAGGCGCCAGAAAACTGGCAGCCAGAGCGCTGGCCTGGGCGACAGTCACTTCCTTTCCCCGATTTTTCCGGTCGGAATGTTTGATGAAATTAAGATGGAAGCTGAAATTGAAAAGGACCATTTTCACTGCCCGGATTGCCGGCAGGATAAAAAAGAGGGCGGGAAAATCCGGAATGAAATGCAGTCCCAGAAAGTAAGTGATGAAAAGCGGGACCGTGACCAGAAAAGAATGCTTTATTCCGATTCGGGAAACTATCCGGGCGCCAGTATAGGAAAAAGCGACAAAAACCAGGGAAGTGATGAAATAATGGAAAATAATCCAAGGGATGGAATAGCCAATTTTGTAAAGATAAATTGGGACAAAAATAGAAATCAGCTCTAAGGCAAAATTAAAAATGCCATAAAAAACATAAAGCTCGTTCATTTCCTTGTCTTTCAGGAATTGATAACTATGATGGCGGATGTGGAGGGACATTATTGTATGTATTTTTTGTTTTAAGTGATAGAATTTGAATGCGATTTAATTATACCACAATTATACTCTTGTTTTCCTGACAAGCTAAGAAGCTAATTTCTAAAAAGCTAAACAAATGCCCGAACTGCCAGAAGTAGAAACTATAATTTCTGACTTAAACAAGAAAATCAAAGGCGATATGATCGCCGATTTTTGGAGTGATTGGCCGAAGGCAATTAAGGGAAAATCACTCGAAGCTTTTAGAAAAGAAATTAAAGGGCGTAAAATTTTGGGAGCGAGGCGGCTGGGAAAAAATATTTTTGTTGATTTATCCGGCGGGAAAACTATTTATATTCATCTAAAGATGACGGGACACCTTTTAATAAAATCAAAAATCAAAAATCAAAAATCAAAATTAAGGAATGACTATTTTAGTGATAGAGTGAATCAATATGTACATCATATTTGGAAGCTAATAACTAACAACAAACAACTAACAACTAAAACTTTGGAATTTTCCGATTTGCGGAAATTTGGAAAAATTGTTTTGGTGGATGCGGATAAATTAAAGGAGTTAAAAGAGATTAAAAAGCTGGGAGTTGACGCGATAGATAAGGAATTTACCTTTGATAAATTTAATGGAATTTTAGAAAAAAGAAAAAATAAAATGATAAGGGATATTTTAATGGACCAGAATTTAATTGCCGGAATCGGAAATATTTATATGTCGGAAATTTTATTTGACGCCGGAATTTTACCATCTAGAGCCGCGGAAAAAATAAACACTTCAGAAAGAAAAAAATTATATAATTCCATCAAAAAAATCCTCAAAAAAGCCGTAAAACTGCGGGGAACTTCTGATTCCGATTACCGCGACACTTCCGGCGCGCCGGGAAATTTCCAAAAGGTATTGCGGGTCTACCGCCGCGAAAAGCAAAAATGCAAAAAATGTGGTACAATAATAAAGCGAATTAAGATTGGGCAACGGAGCGCGTTTTTTTGCCCAAGATGCCAAAAGTAAAAAATGTAATCCCGCACCAAATTCCGAATAAAATTATTATACAGTTTAAAATTTTATTCACGGAATCGCCTGCGGCTTAGTTTTAAATTAAAATTTAAATTAAAAATTGTTGAATTGGTGCGGGATGCTAATTTTTGTAGCTTCTCGTACCTCGAAGACAAAAATTGCAAAAATGGCAAATAAACAAAAAACAATTGTCGCTCTAGTGGCGATAATCATTGCCGGCGGGCTGATTTACTTTACCGTCGGAAGAAAAGCAAAAGTAAATCAGATAAAAATTGACAATCAATCAGGAACTCCCGTCAGCACCGAGCCGGCCAATACCGAGCCGGTGAGCCCGATTTCCGGGCTTTCCTGCGAAAACTGGAACCGAAGGCCAATAGCGGTGATGCAGCCGGCGGATGTTCCGGCGCGCCCGGCGGCCGGATTTTCCGACGCGGATATGGTGATTGAAATGCCGGTGATTACCGCGACTATCACCCGTCTGATGGGCGTTTATATCTGCGGCAATCCGGATGACGTCGGTTCAATGCGGAGTGCCCGGCATGATTTCGTTCATTTGGCGAAAGGTCTTGACGCTATATTTGCTCATTGGGGACGTTCGGATATGCAATGGTTCAAGGACTTATTGAATAATGGAGTGATTGACAACATAAACTGCAATGACGATGCCGGGAAACCGGGACTTAGCAAAGGATATTGTTATCGGAAAGAAGCTAACGGCACGATGCGCGGAGTAGATACCGGTTATGCCAAATTCGCGAAACTTTTGGAAGGCGCGAATGATTACGGCTATCGGATGGAAAGCAAGTTTTCAGGGTATCCCCATCAGGCGGAGGCGGCAATAGATCAGCGGCCGAGCGGCGGCCATCTCCGGGTGGCTTACGCCGGGCCTTTCGCGGCTGAATATGATTATGACAGGGAATCCAATTCATATTTTCGGACCTGGGGAAAAGCGAATGACACCGACCGCAATAATGGAAAGCGCCTGGCTCCGAAAAATATCGTCGTGATGATGGCTGTGTCGGAGCAGATTGAAGGGCAATACAATAATGTCCAATTGGGCGATCCCTGGATGGATACTTCTGATTCCGGCGAGGCCTTTTATTATATGAACGGCCAGCAGTATCATGGAACATGGAAAAAAGACAAATCCCGGGTGGACAGCAAATTATTTTTATATGACGATGCCGGAAAAGAAATCGCTTTTGTGCCGGGGCAAATCTGGGTGGAAATTCTAGAGCCGGGACAGGCATTGCGCTGGACGCAGTCATAAAAGCAATAAAACATTAAAGCATAAAAACAAAATTGTTTTAATGTTTCCATTGTTCTAGTGTTTTAATGATTATATTTTTGTATGGTTCCGACTCTTTTCGCTCAAGGGAGAGAGTGGCGGAAATAAAAAATAAATTTCTGGAAAAAACGGGTCCCGGAGCGGTTCCGGGAGTTGTTGATTTTGAAGAGGATAAGAACGCGAAAATTTCGGAAAAAATCGGCACGGGAGGATTATTTTCGGAAAAACAGCTTGTTATCGTCAAAAATTTATTAAACGCGCCTGAAGCCGTTCAGGGCGAAGCGCTGGAATTTTTTAAGGGAAAAAAATATTTAGCCGGGGACAAAAATACGGTTGTTGTTTTTTGGGAAAGCGGAGTTCCGAAAAAAAGCAATAGTGTTTTCAATTATTTGCTGAAATTCGCCAAGGCGCAGAATTTTGAAAAACTAGCCGGCGCGAAACTTTCCAGCTGGGTCTTAGAATGGCTCAAAAAAGAGAACCCCGAAATTGGGATTTCAAAAATAGCGCTGGAAAAACTTATTTTTTTTTGCGGAGGAGACGCGGACCGGCTGGACAGTGAAATAAAAAAACTGGGAAGTTATAAAGAAAAAGGTGAAATAAGCGAAAGCGACATAGAGTTGCTCGTGAAAGCGGAAATAAACGCCAAAATTTTTGAGACCATTGAAGCGCTTTCTTCCGGAGATAAGAAAAAAGCGCTCCGGCTTCTTCATAATCAGCTGGAACAGGATGAAGATCCGTTTTACGTTCTCAATATGTATGTTTACCAGTTCCGGAACCTTCTGAAAATCGGAGAATTTTATTTTAGAGGAGACCGGAATAACAACCAAATTGCCAAACTGGCCAAAATTCATCCTTATGTGGCGCAAAAGGGAATGGCGCAGCTCAAAAATTTCACGTTTCCCAAATTGAAAAACATTTATCAGAAACTGGCGGAAATTGATCTCGGAGCGAAAACGGGAAAAATCAGCAATCTTAAACTGGCGCTGGATAAATTCGTGGTGGAGATGTGAAAGAATATTAAGATACTGGTTGATGCTAGGATATTTTTTGCAAATGAAAAAAGGCAGACCGTAACCTACCTTTTTTAATATTAATGAGTTTTTTATTCAAGAGCTTTCTGGAGAAGCTCTTTTTCTTTTTTCAGTATTTTTTCCAGTTTTTCCGGATCGCCGGCGGCCGCTATTTTTTCCTTTGTCAATTCGGTCACCAGAGTGATGTTTTTCTCACTGCTTTGGAATAATATTTCCAAAACTGGAATCATTTCTTCCGGCATATTTTTAATGCGCTCCTCCCAAAATTTTTTGTCTTCCTCCGAAAGTTTGGATTTTTTGATGATTTCTTTTAATTGTTCAATCATAAGATTCCTCCTTACTTTTTAGGAAATAGAACATTCTCAATAAAAACCTTTCCGGAATGTTCCATAAATTTGAAATTATTGTCTTGCGCTCTTCTTTCCCTTTCAATCTGTTTCTGTTCGATCTGATTTTCAAGTTTGTATATATCCCGGTCTATACGTTCCATTTTTCCTTGAATCTGATTCTCTTCCCTTTCGATAGTCCGCATTTCCCTATCTTTTGTTCTCTGGTCCGTTTCGGCCATATCAATTTTAATTTTTCTGTATGAAACGTCATCAAGTTTTTGCTTAAGCTGCCCTTTTTCAAAATTCAATTCCTGTATTCGGTGAGTTATTTTGGAAATTTCCTGGTTAGTTTTGTTGTATTCGCGGTTATTTTTCCAGGTAGCAGAGTTGTAGCTCTTGCCGCTTTCCCGCCAGAACTTGTTCCAGCCGCTTTCTTTGGCTTCGACGCTTCCCGCCATAAGCGAAGTGGAAACGGTAATTGCCATAATTAAAGCGATAATTTTCGGATGCTTTTCAAGGAACTTTCTTATTCCCGATTTTTTTTCTTCCGGTTTTTTAGCTTCTCCTGTAATTTCTCCGGCGTTCACTGCCTCCTTTTCTAAAAAATCTGTAATCATTTGTTCCTCCTTTTTTGAAAAATCTTCCATCGCCTCTTTTTTTTCGACGCCATTTTCTGCTGTTTCAATAGGTTGGATTTTCTCATCCTCCTTTTCTTGTCCGGGAGAAGCAAATTTTTTTTCGGTTTCCATAGTTTTTTTCGAAAATTTCAACTTAGATTTTTTTGACCAGTTTTTTTTACTAGCTTATTCAGCCGCGATTTTTTTCTGGCGGCGGTGTTTTTTTTAATGACTTTTTTCTGGACTGCTTTATCCAACGCCTTGATCGCGTTTTGCAGCCATTTTTTAGCTTCCTCGGCGTTTTCTCCGGCAACTGCCTCGCGGGTCTTTTTAATGGCGCTGCGGAAAATACCGGTGATGATTTTATTGCGGGCGGCTTTTCGCGCGGAGACCCTCATATATTTTTTGGCTGATTTCTTGATAGGCATATCCGAATTATCATACGAATTATATCCGAATTTATTCGTATAAATCATTATTAATTACTTCTTATTTTTAGCATAGCATTTGATTTTTGGCAAATAAAAATAATTGACAAAAAGCCAAAATTGATATATAATAGATGTATAGTATAAATAAGATACGGCTGAAATAAGGCGTTTTTCGGCTATTTATAGGGTGTTTCAAATGAGGGTGAAGCACTTTTTTTATTTTTTTTAATATCAAAATGCGAAAAAGGATATACAAAAAATTAATACTGGCAGTTTTTGTTATCGGTTTTTTTGCTTTGGCTAACTGCACCGCTTTTGCCAGCGAAATTACTTCCAAAAATATCATCGAGCTAGTCAATAAGTCAAGAATAAAAGAAGGACTCAAAGCGCTGGTTGAAAATAACAAGCTTTCTATTGCCGCTCGCGACAAAGCAGATGATATGTTAAAAAAGGATTATTTTGCCCACACTTCGCCCAGCGGAGTCACGCCCTGGTATTGGCTGAATAAAAATGAATATAATTATAAGTACGCGGGGGAAAACCTGGCGATAAATTTCGAGAGTGCCGAGAAACAGCACGAGGCGTGGATGAAAAGCAAGTCCCACCGGGGCAATATCCTGAATGCGAGTTACCGGGAAATCGGAGTTGCGGTTTTCAAAGGAAAAGTGAATGGCAATGAGGCCTTGATAGCAGTTGAATTTTTTGGCGCCCGAATAGCCGGTGCGGTGGACGCAGTTAAAAAAGAAAGTACCCAGGTTGCCGCGGAAAAAAGGGTTTTTGAAGCGGAAAAAACGGAGCAAACAGCTGCTCTTTCTCCGGAGCCGAATTTGAGTCCGGAACCAGCAAAGATTTACGAGAACAAATACGCAAGTCCTATTCCCCAAATTAAGGCGGTTGGAAATACCAATAAAAATAAAATTCTAAACATTGTCTGGCTTGCCTCCTTTGCTCTGGTTGGATTTTCAATTGTTGCTGGGCCGCTGGCCATTACAATGAAAGGACTGAAGGATGCCGTTATTTTATGGAAAAGAAGGCGTTCCCATTCAAATAGGTTTGCTCTTATAAATTCCGAACGACAGAAAAAAACTGTGGAAAATTACTGACAGAATCTGAAAAAAGCTGCTCCATAAATAATAATAAAAAAAATACAGAAAACTCCGGAATGCGCCGGGGTTTTTTATTTTGCCCTCTCGAAATTTGACTTTTCTGAAATCACGCGCTACGATGTTATGTTCACTCTGGAGGGTAAAATGGAAACTAGCGAGGAGATCTAATCTTAAGAGGTTGTTTATGGCAGTCGAGCAAGAATAATCAATATTAAAAAAACATGGATAATTTTTCAAAAAAAATCGGCAAAAAACTGCTATTTGGAATAATTGTTCTTATTTTGGTATTTTCTTTTTCACTGGATATTTTTCTTTTCAGGACGGAAGCATCTCTGGTTCCGGGAAATTTCAAAAACGCTTCTCCCCGCGTGAGCCCCTTTGCCGATCCAACCCCGAGAATAGATGATGAAGCGGCGTCGATTGTCAGTGAAAGAGAAGAAGTAGTCTGCGCTTCGGGGAAAGCAGTCCCGATTTGCGCATCGCTTCCCGCCGAGGTTTGGATATTTATCCTGGCCGCCTATCTGTTTCTTTTAGTTTTCAATTTGTCCTACGATTTCGGAAAAGCGAAGAAAATCCGCTGGTTTTGGGAAGGACTTTTTACGCTTCTCGCCATCTATGCCTGGTATGCCTATGATGGATGCCGGACATTCATTTGGTTTCCGCTTTATGTGATGAAACTGGGAATAATTATCTATCTTTTCTATATTTATCTGACAGTAGAAAAGCTGAAAATAGAGAAAACAAAAGAAGAGTAATTTTGGAACTGTGAAGCCGCTTTGCGTAAGCGGTTTTTATGTACATATTTGAAAATCTAGAATTTTCCCGCGACTCCATTTTGGCAAGAGGTGAAAGAGGTGATAAACTATAAGCATTCGTATATTCGTACTGATTCGTAATTAGTAGAGAAATCATGATTGCTAAACTGCGGGGGAAAATTGAATACCTTAAAGACAATTACGCAGTGCTAGACGTGAATGGCGTAGGTTATAAAGTGTTTTTGACCGTTTATACTTTCGGTAAAATTGCCGGAAAAAAAGATGTTGTTTTTTTCATCCACACCCATGTCCGCGAAGACGCGATTGACCTCTATGGATTTTTAACTTTGGAAGAGCTGGAAATGTTTGAACTTCTGATTTCCATCGCCGGTGTCGGGCCAAAATCAGGACTGGGAATTTTAACCGTGGCTGATCCCAAAACAATTAAAACGGCCATACTCAACGAGGACTCGTCCATACTTACCAAGGTTTCGGGGGTGGGAAGGAAAACCGCCGAGCGGATTATTCTGGAGCTGAAAAATAAAATCGGAGATCTTTCCGAAGGGGACAAAGCGAAAGCAATTGGCGATTCCGACGCTATTGAAGCATTGGTTTCAATGGGATATTCCGTCTCTGAAGCCCGCGAAGCGCTAAAACATATACCGGTGGAAGTCAAAGATATCGGGCAGAGAATTAAAATGGCGCTGAAAAATTTGGGTAGGAAATAAATTATGTATATAGATTTTTTGCAATCGGAGGAATGGCGGAAGTTTCAAGAGGCGACGGGAAAAAGAACTTTTCATATTTCTTCGCAAAAATCCCCCTCTAGTCCCCTCGCCTCGATTCGGCGAAGCGGGCATTTTGAAAAGGGGGAGGATTTGTTTTGGGCGAATATTATTGAACATAAACTTCCGATTGTTGGAAAGTACTTATACATACCACGGGGTCCAGTTATCAGTGAACAAGGAATAGTGAATAGCAAACAATATTTAACTTTAATTAATTTAGCGAAAAAGGAAAATGCCGGGTGGGTTCGATTTGATGCCAATGATTCGCACATATTGTATATAATTCGCGAAAATTGGCGAGTTATAAAAGCCCCCCATGATATGCAGCCGAAAGAAATTTTTGTGATTGATATTACAAAATCGGAAGAAGAATTGTTGGCTGAAATGAAAGAAAAAACGCGTTACAATATCCGGCTTGCGGAGAAGAAAGGAGTTCAGATAAGAATTATGAATTATGAATTAGGAATTAAGAATAATTATCTTGATAAGTTCATTAATTTGGTAAAAATTACGGCAGAGCGGAATAAAATCACGGCCCATCCGGAAGGTTATTACCGCAAGATGTTTGAAGTTATTCCCAAAGAAAATTTAAAATTATATGTGGCGGAATATGAAGGCAAGGTAATCGCGGCTAATATTGTGGTATTCTACGGCGATACCGCCACTTATCTTCACGGCTCGTCTGACAATGAATACCGGAATGTCATGGCGCCGTATCTTTTACAGTGGCGGGCGATTCAGGACGCGAAGAAAGCAGGATGTCATTTTTACGACTCAGGAGGGGTAAAAATTTCAAATCCTAAATCCGAAATCCTAAATCCTAAACAAATTCAAAATTCAAAATTCAAAATTCAAAATTCCAGCGATAGTTGGCAGGGTATTACAAGATTCAAAACCGGTTTTTCGCCCAATACCCAACCGGTTGAATTTGCGGGAAGTTATGATATTGTCATTAACAAGGCAAAGTATGCCATTTATAAGTTGCTTCAAAAAATGAAATCAGTTGTATGAAAAAAATCATTCCCCAGCCGATCAAAAATATTTATCATCTTTTCCAAGCCGTTTTGGCGAATTTTATCTATGGTTTTCCGGGGAGAAACATCAAAGTCATAGGTGTGACCGGAACGAACGGTAAAACCACGACGGTGCAGATGATTACCAAAATCCTGGAAGAAGCGGGAAGGAAAGTAGCGATGGCGTCAACGATTAATTTCAAAATTGGGGAGAAAGAGTGGGTGAATAAGTCCAAATTCACTACCCTTTCCAGTTTTCAAATTCAAAAATTTATTTTAGACGCCGTAAAGTCCGGATGCAAGTATCTGGTTTTGGAAACATCCTCTCATTCTCTGGACCAATATCGGGTTTGGGGAATTAAATTCGATACGGCGGTGATTACCAATGTGACCAGAGAACATCTGGATTATCATGAGACGATGGAAGAATACCGCGCGGCAAAATTAAAATTATTCAGAAAAGCAAAAACGGCGGTAGTTAATTTGGATATGGAAAGACCGGAAGAATATCTCGACTGTAAAGCTGAAAATATTTTTGGTTACAGTCTTGAAATATCAAATTCAAAATTACAAATTCCAAATAAATATCAAATTCAAAATTACAAATTCCAAACAGCGATCGCGGAAAATATAGAGGAAGGAATAAATTATACGAAATACCAAATACAAAATACTAAATACTTATTAAATCTTCCCGGAAGATTTAATGTAGAAAACGCGCTGGCGGCGGCCTGCGTCGGAATTTCAGAAGGCATAAATTTGGAAACAATCGCCAAGGCGCTGGAAAAAATCAAAGGCATTCCGGGGCGGATGGAATATGTTCCGAATGGCAAAGGGATGAATATAATAATTGACTACGCCGTCACGCCGGATTCACTGGAGAAGTTATATTCGTTAGTAACGAATATAAAAAAAAATCTCCCTTTAGAAAAGGGAGAAGTCCGAAGGACAGAGGGATTTGAAGAGATTGATAAGTTTTTCAAATCCTCCCCTAACCCCTCCTTTTCCAAAGGAGGAGAATCTAAAATAATTGCTGTTTTTGGCGCCTGCGGGGAAAGAGACCACGGCAAAAGGCCGATGATGGGGGAAATCGTATCGCGATACGCGGATTATATCATTTTAACTAATGAAGATCCCTACGGAGAGAATCCAGTCCAAATTATTAATGAAATTGAATCAGGAATAAGGAATAAAGAATCAGGAAAAGGTTTTTGGAAAATAATGGACAGAAGAGAAGCGATAAA
>MFRX01000023.1:0-2091 GCA_001784725.1 Candidatus Moranbacteria bacterium RIFCSPHIGHO2_02_FULL_40_12b | reverse complement strand
TCGCAAAGCTGGGGGATTATGTTATTGTCACCGGCAAAGGCGCCGAAGAGACCATGGCGATTGGAAACAAAAGAATCCCGTGGAATGATAAAAAAGTCATCCTAGAAGTTTTGCAAGGAGTATCGTCAAAATAAATCCAAGTATTCCTCCCGCAATCACCTCGCTGATCTTGTGCCCCACTCTTTCCTTGAGCCGGGGGTATTTTTTTTCATCCACCGGCAATTGGCGGACGAGCATATTCAAATATCTCCCCTGGTCGCCCATATACATTCGGAGCCGCACCGCGTCGTCAATGACGATGATTGCCAGAATTACCGAAATAGCGAACGCTCCCGATCGGAAATGATCCGTGTCAAAAAGTCCGACCGAGGTGACAAGTGAAATGATGAAAGCGGTGTGAGCGGACGGCATATGGCCGTGGGTCATGGCGTAGCGGATGTCCCAGCCGTGTTTTATGGAGTACATGAAAAATTTTATCACCTGGGTAAATATTCCGACGAATATCGGGATGACGAACACTTTATGGCTTACGATTAAATTTGAAATTGTTTCCACGCTTTAATTATAATACATTTTTCGTTATTTGGGAATTTTCCATAATTTCCCCAAAACAAGCCAAAATTCGGATGTCAGAATTCCGTCAAAAGGTTAAAAATTGCTTATTTAAGCCAAAAAGTTCATTTTTCATTTGACACAGGACTAAAATTTTGCTATAATGGACAGTCAAAATAAAAATTCGAAATTTAAAGGAGGAAAGATGAAAAAAGTTTTAAGAAGTGCAGTTATTAAGATAAAAATTTATCTTTTAAACCGGGAAGCAAATATTCTGCTTTCCCGCCTCCGCTAACATGTTGAGTGGCTGGCTATCATATATAAAATTTTCCAGCCACTCATCTCTCATTCCGAGAATGTTAAATAAAAACATTTTCGGAATGGGAGAAGTTGCTGTTCTTTTAAAAAATTCCAGAGGGCAGAGTGGCGATTGTCGGGTTATCCCGGTAATTGCCGCCATGCCCTTTGGGTAGATAAAAACAATTAAATTTTTTCCTAAGGAGGGAAAGATGAAGAAGACCATTGGTGTCTTATTAGTTTTAATTTTTGTAGCATGGGTCGTAGCAAGGATTGTAATTGGTATTCAGTTTAATCAAAACTGCGGGGGATATCTTAAAAGAGCGGCTGACGCCAACACCGTAGAACTTGCCAAAAAGCAACTCGAAATAGCATTAATGTATATTGAGCAGAAACAGTTAACTTCCGGATATACATCCATTATCTATCGAACACCGAGCGAGGAGGTAGGATTCTGGTATGAAAATCTGAAAAGCTCTCTAAATGAATTAAGTACTTTAAAACCAGATGCTACACCACTCGAGAAAAGCAATATGCTGATAAAATTAAGAGAAACACTGTTAGATGAGGGTCAAAGCACTACAGTTACAATTCCGGCTGGAATAAGTGTGTATCCATACAATACGGCAATGGCTATACTTGGGGGTATATTGTTGATTCCTGCAGTGGTAGGAGTAAAATTATTAAAATCCGCATAGCGGAGAGGGAGAAAATGGAAAATAAATGCACTGGTTGCGAGCATTTTGGTCCGAAATGCTTACAGCCGAAGGATGGGAAAAACCTAGGTGAAGGCCTGGGTTGCGCAAAAGAATAAAATGGACAAAGGACACTGTCGTGAGATAGCGTCCTTTTTTATTTTCCCAAATTGTAGTATTATTAAAAAGCATAATTTTTAACCTCGCCTCGAGTCCTCTCCTTATCTAAGGAGAGGAGGACAAGGAATAATACTATGGGAGTGGGACTAATTTTAATCATTATCCTGGCGGCGGTCGCGCTATGGATAATCGCGATTTATAACGGTCTTATCACGCTCAAAAACCGGGTGGATGAGGCATGGAGCGACATTGAGGTTCAGCTCAAAAGAAGATATGATTTAATTCCTAATTTAGTGAACACCGTCAAGGGCTATGCCGCGCACGAAACCGGCGTGTTTGAAAAAGTAACCGAGGCCAGGAGCCGGGCGATGGGCGCGGGAACCGCCCAAGATAAAGCCCAGGCGGAAAATATGCTCACCGGCGCGCT
>MFRX01000022.1:34218-37263 GCA_001784725.1 Candidatus Moranbacteria bacterium RIFCSPHIGHO2_02_FULL_40_12b | reverse complement strand
AGTCAAGTCCATTTTCCGCGTCTACTCGGAGATTATCCGGTCTTACGCCGAAATAATGAAGAAGGACGGTTTTGTGGAAATTAAAACCCCGAAGATTTTGAGTTCGGCGACTGAAGGAGGCGCGAATTTTTTCAAGATAAAATATTTTGAGAAGGAAGCGTTTTTGGCGCAAAGCCCGCAGTTCTACAAGCAGGCGGGAGTGGGAATTTTTGAGAGGGTTTTTGAAATCGGAACGGTCTTCCGTGCCGAACCGCATTATACCACCCGCCATGTGAATGAGTTTACCGGTTTGGACGCTGAAATGGGATTTATTGAAAGCATGAGAGACGTGATGAGGAAACTGGAAAAAACCGTTTTTTATGTCCTGGAATCGGTGCGGAAAAAATGCGCGAAGGAACTGGAGTTATATAACGCGGAAATTCCTCCTGTGTCCAAAATTCCGCGGCTGAAACTGGCGGACGCGCTGGAAATTCTGGAAAAAAATTACGGGAAAAAGCTGGAAACGATCGATATTGATCCGGAGGGAGAGCGGATGATTGGCGAATGGGCGAAAAAAGAATATAATTCGGATTTTGTTTTTCTGACCCATTATCCGGCGAACATCCGGCCTTTTTACGCGATGCCGAGCAAAGACGCGCGGTTTACGGAGAGCTTTGATCTGCTGTTCCGCGGCGTAGAGATAGCAACCGGAGGGCAGCGGATACATAACTATAGCCAGTTAGTGGAGAATATTAAGAAACACAAACTCAATCCGGACGATTTTGAACACTATCTTGATATTTTCAAATACGGAATGCCGCCGCATGGCGGCTGGGGACTTGGCTCGGAGCGCGTCGTTCAGAAACTGCTTGGTCTCAAAAGCATCAAGGAAGCGGTTTTGTTCCCGAGGGACGTGAAACGGCTGACGCCATAGCTTTGACTGCGGCCTGAAAACAAAATATTTTTATTATTTTTGCTCCACTAAATTTTAAAACAAAAATGAAAAAACACGCTGAAAAATTTGACAAGCGCCATTTAGAAATGTCCAGCTTTGTTTCATTTCTGATGGGTTTTACCCAGGCGGTGACTATTTATATCATGTCGTCGTATTTCAAGGAAGCGGCCGGCACGGAAAATGTGGGCGTTTTCTACGCCCTTTCTTATTTAGTAGTCCTATACATACTTTTAAATTTCCATCAGGTGGTGAGAAAAATCGGAAAGTCCAACGCTTATTATTTCGCGGTGATTGCTAAAATAATAATCGTGACTGTTCTTTCAATAATCAATCCTTCGCTTCCCGGCATCTTTTTGCTGATGCTTTACATAATCGCCGGAGCCATAGAATGGCTGGCTTTGGACATAATCATTGAATCATTTTCCGCTGACGCGGTTTCCGGCAGAGTGCGGGGAGCGCATCTCACCATCCTTAACGCGGGATTTCTTTTCGGACCTTTCGTTTCCACCTATCTTCTGGACAAAATCGGCTTCCAATCGGTATTTATTTTTTCCCTGATATTCAACTGTTTTATTCTGATATTCGCCCTGATCGCGTTCCGCAAAGTAAACCACCGGTTTGAAAAAAAAATGGGCGTGAGAGATCTTCTGCGCAAATCAATGGCGCGCCCGAATGTCATGCGCGTATATTATATTTCTTTTATTTTGGAATTTTTCTTCGCCTTGATGATAATTTACACCCCCATCTATCTTAATGATCTGGGATTTTCCTGGAAGGAAATCGGTTACATTTTTACCGCGATGCTTGTTCCTTTTGTGATCCTGCAGTATCCGGTCGGATTCTTGGCGGATAAAAAATTGGGAGAAAAAGAACTTTTGATATTTTCCGTGATTATCATGGGCATTTCCACCATCGCGGTGTATTTCATAGAAAGCAAAACCGTTGCCGTGTGGGCGATCGCGCTTTTTGCGACCAGAATCGGAGCGGCGATGATTGAGATTCTGCGCGATTCGTATTTTTACAAAAGGATTGACGGCCGCGACGTGGATATGATTGATTTTTTCCGGACCGCCATGCCGACGGCCTATATCGCGGCGACAATATTATCATCAATTTTATTATTCATAATGCCCAGCATAAAACTGGCTTTTATTCTGACCGGAGTGATTGTCTTATCCGCCCTTTATCCGGCGATAAAATTGGCGGATAACAAATGCGAAAAAGAGCTGGAAAAATGTTGATTTTTTTATAAAAACCTTCATTTAAGCCAAAAACAGCCATGGTGCTTGACAAGATGGATTTTTAGGAGTATAATAGAAAATTGCCTCTGAAAATTGGCAATTATGTGAATTTCTTTGACAATTTCAACAATCCCGTTTTACGGGATAAATTTCAATTTTAAAGGAGGGAATGCTCATGAAAGATGAGAATGCCCCAATAATCACGGAAGGACAGAAGTTTGAGATTGCCGGAAGCTTTGTTAGGAACGCTTCTAAAATTCTGGATGGAGTGCCATTTGACATTGCTAAGGAATTTGTTGAAACAGCAGTGCTGGAAGATATATTCAGAGGATCCGTAATTCAGTATTGTAATGTAAGAGACGCAGAATTGAAAAAAATATCGGTAAAGAAAAAGCCCAATCTTTTTTCCAAGATTCTTTCCGCGCAGGAAAGATTTTACAAGGAAGAATTCGGCAAGAAATGCGATTTTGCCGGACTTATTATTCCGGATGCGAAAAAGATATTTGCGTGGTTGATGTGCATGACGGAAAAAGTGGGGATTGAGGAATTGTTAAGTGGCGGAAAAAATCCTCAACCTTCATGGAAATATACGAATAGTCCGCTGGATAAGGTTATTAATTTGGAGTTTGGCAGAGATGGGCACAAGGAGCCCTATATTTTTCGAGCCAAAGCCAATATTGAGGCGGATGGAAACCTTAAAAATATTTCTGCTAACAAAATAGCAGAGATAGGTATTAAGACGATGGGGCTGAAAGAGAGGTTGGCGCTTGGCAGGTTTCTTTACTGGTTCAGGAAGAAAAAAATAATTCTGGATGCAGTAAATTGGACGCTTTCCTCCGGGTCGCGTTTTTCCGATGGCGGTGTGCCGGG
>MFRX01000022.1:7569-34184 GCA_001784725.1 Candidatus Moranbacteria bacterium RIFCSPHIGHO2_02_FULL_40_12b | reverse complement strand
GTCAGCAGGTTTGCCGCTGGCGTTGCCGGTTCTCGTCTGCGTTCCCGCGAGGTAGTTTCCTAATCTGCCGGAGGCGGATAATAAACCTTTTAACTTTTTTCTTTAAATCTTGTAAAGAAGATATGCCCATTTACCGAATACTTTGGTAAGTGGGCTTTTTATATCTCCAAATTTTTTATATAATAAAATTGGCTAATTTTATATCGAGGTTTTATATCGAGTATATCGAGGTTCAACCTCGATATTTTATCATTCTGCTTTGCAATTATAATTTTGAATGCTATAATAAATGAGTAAAAATTAACGCAATTTTTATGCCTATTTCCAAAAAAATCACCGATTATTTGAATAAAAATAAGTACAAATACGAGATAATCGAGCACCGCACGACATATACCGCCTGGGACACGGCGCAGACGGAAAAAGTGAAACCCCAAGAAGTGGCGAAAGCGTTGGTGATGAAGGCGGATAATGATTATCTTGTCGCTTTAGTCCCGTCTAATAAAAATCTGGACAAAAAAGGGCTTTTGAAAGTTATAAACGTATGGAAGAAAAAAAGCGGGGGGAAAGCGTGCAAAAAAATTGATTTTGCCAAAGAGGCCTGGATGAAAAAAAATCTTCCCGGAAAAGTGGGAGCCACTCCGCCATTTGCCGGGCTTATAAATTTAGGCGTTTACATTGATAACGCTCTCAAGAAAAACAAGAAAATATATCTGGGATCGGGAGAATATACGGAGTCCGTAAGAGTTAGCGTTAGCCAATATTTAAAGATAGAAAAGCCGGTAATGGGAAACTTCAGTGTAAAGAAAAATTAATTTATTAACGAGTTCGCGGATTAACGGATTATTTTTAAATTTATTAACTCGTTAACTCGTTAACTGAATAATTTGTATAATATTAAATTAGACCAATTTGAAGGTCCCCTGGATCTTCTTTTGAATTTAATAGAGGAGCAGAAGCTGGATGTGACTCAAGTGAGTTTGGCGAAAGTGGCGGGCCAATATCTTGAATATCTCAAAAAAAAAGACAATATCACTCTGGAAAATCTGGCTGATTTCCTGTCTGTCGCCGCGAAACTTATTTTGATAAAATCCAAAGCGCTGCTTCCCCTTTTGGAATTTTCCGATGAAGAGGAACAGGAAGTGAAAGATCTGGAGCAGAAGATTTTGGAATACAAGAAATTCAAGGACGCGGCAAAAAAACTGAAAAATATTTCCGAAAGGGGAAAAACCTGCTTTTCCCGGGACAGTTTTCTGGAAATTACCCCGATATTTTATCCTCCCGAAAATGTCAACGGGCATGACCTGAAAAAAACTTTTTCCTTTATTTTGAATCAGATCCCGCTGATAGAAAAACTGGAGCAGGAAATGATCAGGGAAGTTATTACCCTGGAAGAAAAAATAAACCATTTGCGGGGAGTCATAAAAGAAAAAATGGAAGCGTCTTTTTCTGAAATTGCTTCCTCGGCGAAGGACAAGATAGATGTCATCATATCCTTTCTGGCGATGCTGGAGCTGGTGAAACAGAGAATAATAGAAGTTGAACAGAGCGGATTGTTTCATGATATAAAAATTAAAAATTTAAGGGATAAAATTTGAAGCAGTTAGTATTAACTAATATTCATCAATATCTCAATATCAATTTGATATTAATAGATATTTGCTTCGCGATATCATGAGATATTAAAATTATCCCAATGCAGGTTTATGGAAATAAACAAATTAAAATCAATAATTGAAAGTTTGCTTTTTGCGAGCGGCGAGCCGGTCAAAATCAGCAAACTTGCAAAAATTTCAGGCGCGGAGAAGCCCGAAGTGGAAAATGCCGTAATGATGCTGTCGGCGGATTATTCGGGAAGCGGCCGCGGTTTCATAATCCTCAAAAAGGGCGAGGAAGTTCAGTTAGCGACCAGCCCGGACAACGCGTCTTTCGTCAAACAGCTGGTGGAAAGCGAGCTTCAGGAATCGCTTTCTCCGGCGTCTCTGGAGGTTTTGTCGGTAGTGGCTTACCGGGGACCGATTACGAGAGCGGATATTGAATCCATCAGAGGCGTAAACTGCAGCTATACTTTGCGCAATCTTTTGATGCGGGGGCTGATAGGAAGAAACGATAACCCGAAAGACGGGCGGGGATATATTTATAATATTTCTTTCGAATTTTTGAAAAAAATCGGAATGGAAGATGTGACAAAACTTCCGGATTACGATAAACTCTCAAAAGACGGGAGAATAGACAGCATTATTTCGGGATAATTTATTATAATTGGATATTCCAGAGTAACAAATGAAACTAGTATTATATATTTTTACCATTTTAGTCGTACCACTGGCTTTTTTTCTATTTTTTGGCAAAGAAGACATTTCTTTCCTAAAAAATAAGAAAGTTGAGGCAGTCAAAGGAACCGAAAATGAAAGCGGGAAGGCCTTAGGTTCTGAAAAATTATCAGTTGAAGGCCTAAGTTCAGAATCCAATCCAGTGATCAGCTTTCAGCCGGTAAAAAAAGAAGGAATATCCGATCTTTCAGTTCCTGACGCCCATTCATCCATAATTTTGGATGTTGATTCCGGAACGATACTTCAATACCAGAACGGGAGGGAAAAAAGGCAAATCGCGTCGCTGACGAAATTGATGACAGCCGTGGTTGTCCTGGAAAATGTCAAGGATCTAAAGGAGGAGGCGACAATAGATGGAGAAGCCGTTTTTTGCGAAGGAACGAAAGTGGGATGCCCGCGGTCGGGCTATTGCGTAAGCAACCGCCTGAAGGTGGGTGAAAAGATGAGCGCTGAAAATCTTCTGAAAGCGATGTTAATGAACAGCGCCAATGACGCGGCTATCGCGCTGGCAAAGCATATTGGCGGTTCAGAAAAAAATTTTGTTGAACTGATGAACAAAAAAGCGTATGAGCTTGGACTTCGCGACTCCAATTTTTGCACCGCGTCCGGATTGGAAATAGATGGCAAGGAAAAAGAATGTTATTCATCCGCTTACGACATCGCGAGAATCGCGGCTTATTCCATGAAATACGATTTAATTTGGGAGATAATGCGCCTTCCGAATAATACAATCATCAGTTCGTCAGACGGAAAATACTCGCACGAAATTATCAATACTGATATAATCATGGAACAAATTCCCGGACGTCTTGGCGGAAAGACCGGCTTTACTCCTCTAGCCGGACATTCGTTACTTATGGCCGCGGCTGATCCCAGCGGAAAACACAAGATTATTTCCGTGGTTCTTGACGATCCCTACCGCTGGCAGGACATCAAAACAATGATAAACTGGGCGTTCGAGGCGTATGAATGGAGATAGTCTTTACGAATTACGAATCTGTACGAATATACGAATGACTCCATTTCATGGTATTTTTTGAGAAGGATTGGAAAATTTATTAAGTATTATTCGTATATTAGTATTTATTAGTAATTCGTAAATTATGCAGTTGGCTCAAATTCAAACAATTCCCGAAGTGGTAAATGTTCTCAAGGTGCTGGTCACGGGAGCGGTGTCTTTTTTTCTTGCTTTCCTCGTTATCCCGCTTTGGACGAAAATTTTATACAAATATAAAATAGGCGTCAAAATCAAATCCAATTCGGTGGATGGCCAAAAGCTTGTTTATGTCAATAAACTTCACGCGGACAAATCAGGGACTCCTACAATGGGAGGAGTAATTATATGGGTCGTGATTCTCATTTTGGCTTTCGCGTCGCATTATCTTTTTCCGTATTTTGCCAAGCGGCTGGACGTTAATTTTATCGCCCGACTTGATTTCCTAAGCCGTTCCCAGGTATGGCTGCCGCTTTTCGCTCTGGTCACTGCCGGTATTTTAGGATTATTTGATGATTTTATGAGCGTTCGGGGTTGGGGAAAAAATAAGGGCGGAGGAATGAAATTCGCGATGCGTTTCTGGTGGCTGATAATTATTTCCGTAGCCGGCGCCTGGTGGTTTTTCGGAAAACTCGGATGGGATATAATTCATATTCCGGCGGTCGGCGATTTTTCCATCGGCTTTTGGTATATTCCCGTTTTTATGCTGGTGATTATTTTTTCCGCGATTTCTTCAAATGAAACGGACGGACTGGACGGGCTTAATGGCGGAGTAATGCTGATGGCTTTTTCATCTTTCGCGGTACTGGCTTTCATTCAAAACAAAATCGATTTGGCGTCGTTCTGCGCGGCGGTTTCAGGGACGCTTCTGGCCTTTCTCTGGTTCAATGTTTATCCGGCAAGATTTTTTATGGGAGACACGGGAGCGATGTCACTGGGAACGACTCTCGGGGTAGTGGCGATGCTCACCAATTCCGCGCTGGTTTTGTTCGTGATTGTCTTCATTTACGTTCTGGAATCGGGAAGCGCGGCTATCCAGCTTTTAAGCAAAAGATTTTTGGGGAGAAAAATATTTCTGGCCGCTCCCATCCACCACCATTTTGAGGCCAAGGGCTGGCCGGAGCCGAAAATCACCATGCGCGCCTGGATTTTTACTCTCGTCACGGCGCTCGTCGGCGTAATAATCGGGATATTGGGAATGGGAAAGTAAAATATTACTAATTACGAATTTTTTACGAATATACGAATAATTTTTTGAACCCATTCGTATATTTGTACTTGATTAGTAATTCGTAAAGATATGAGAAGGATACAAGATGTTGACGCGTATAATAAGTGCATGCTGTTGCGCGTGGATTTCAACGTGGCGGCGGAAAACGGGAAAGCAATGGAGAAATTCAAGATTGAGTCATGCAGGGAAACATTAAAATATTTATTGGATAAAAATGCCAAAGTTGCCCTAATATCGCATCTAGGTCGGCCTAATGGAAGATATGATAAAGAATTTTCTTTTAAAAATATTGTAGGTAGTATTTCAAGTATTTTGAAGATTCCGGTAAAATTCTGTGATGACATCGTCGGAGATAAAGTTAGGGAAGGATTAAATAAGCTGAAGTCGGGCCAAGTTCTGCTTCTGGAAAATGTAAGATTCCATTCTGGAGAAGAAAGCAATGATGAAAATTTTGCCAGGCAGTTGGCGGAAAATTTCGATATTTTTGTAAACGACGCGTTCAGCGTCTGCCACAGAAATCAGGCATCGGTGACGGGAGTGGCGAAAATTTTGCCAGGTCTTGCCGGATTTCGCTTGCAAAAAGAAATTGAAAATCTGGACAAAGTAAAAAATAATCCGGAGCAGCCCGCGGTGGCGATCATCGGCGGGGCAAAAACAGAAACTAAGCTCCCGCTCATCAATAAGTTTAAAGAAGAATATAAATATATTCTGGTGGGCGGTAAAGTGGCTAACGAAGCCCTGGACCAAAAAATAAAATTTTCTTCCCAAGTCGTTCTTCCGGAGGACTTTGAAGAAAGCCAGCTGGATATCGGCCCAAGAACGATAAAAAAATTCACGGAAATTATTTCCACCGCCAAAACGATTGTCTGGAACGGCCCGATGGGAAAATTTGAAGTGCCGCCTTTTGACAAGGGAACCAGGGCGATATTAAGCGCAGTTGTTTCCAGCGGAGCTTTTTCTCTTGTAGGAGGAGGGGAGTCCGTCCAGGTTTTAGAGCAGGAAAATATGATAGACAAAATTTCTTTCGTTTCTACCGGCGGAGGCGCCATGCTGGAATACCTTTCCGGCAATCCTTTACCGGGAATTGATGTCTTGCGGAATTAGTACAGTGGCAGTACACGACCTTCCCAATGTTAAGACGGGAGTTCCATGTCCGCCATCGCGACAAATGCGAGCGTAGTATAGTGGCAGTACACGACCTTCCCAAGGTTGGGGCGTGGGTTCGATTCCCATCGTTCGCTCAGACATAAAGGCAGGCGGGGATTCTGGTATTCCGCTCTCGGATTAGTTAATGAATTAATTAATGGTATAATAAGGTTGATAGTAATTTATTATTTTTATGTCCAAAATCAAATCAATCAAAGGGAGGGAAATTTTGGATTCCCGTGGGAATCCGACGGTGGAAGTTGAAGTTGAATTGGAAAATGGAATAAGAGCTATTGCGGCAGTGCCGAGCGGAGCGTCCACGGGAACTTTTGAAGCGCTGGAACTGCGGGATAATGATCCTAACCGATACGGCGGACAGGGAGTTTTGAATGCGGTTAAGAATATTAACAAAAAAATCCAGGAAGCCATAAAGGGTATGGAAGCCGGAAATCAGGAAAAAATTGACAAGAAAATGATAAAGTCAGACGGAACGGAAAATAAATCCAACCTGGGCGCCAACGCGATACTGGGAGTGTCACTGGCAGTTTGCCGCGCCGCCGCGCTGGATAATAATCTTCCCCTTTACGCTTATATTAAAAAAATATACCAAATACCAAATACTAAATACCAAATACCAATTCCTATGTTTAATGTCATTAATGGAGGCAAGCACAGCGATTCAGGACTCTCCATTCAGGAGTTTATGATAATTCCGATCGGCATTGAAAAATTTTCCGAACAACTTCGCGCCGGCAGTGAGATTTTCCATGCGCTCAAAAAACTGCTGGAAAAAGACGGCTACAGCTCTGGCGTGGGAGACGAAGGCGGGTTTGCCCCTCAACTTGAGAGTAACCCAAAGGCGTTGGAATACATTATTGAAGCGATTAAGGCGGCCGGCTACAAGTCCGGCGTTGAGGTCTGCATCGGTTTGGACGCGGCGGCTAATTCTTTTTATAACCACAATGAAAACCAATACGCGCTGAAGCCGGAGAACGCAATGCTCACTAAGGAAAGTTTAATAAACTTATACCGTGAATGGATTGATAAGTACTCTATAATTTCTATAGAAGACGGACTTCACGAAGACGACTGGGAGGGCTGGCCATTGATGATGCAAAAAATTGCCAAAAAGCCGATGATGGCGAGATTCGACAATTCAGTTCTGGAAAATAATCTGATAATTGGTGACGACTTGCTAGTGACTAACGTAAAGCGGCTTGAAAAAGCGATTGAAAAAGGCGCGTGCAACGCGATTTTGGTAAAAGTGAACCAAATAGGAACGCTTTCGGAAACAATTGAATGCGTAAAACTCGCGAAAAAAAATAAGATGGAAACGATTATTTCCAACCGTTCGGGCGAAACCACTGACGACTTTATCGCCGATTTGGCAGTCGGCGCCGGCGCGGATTTCATCAAATCCGGGTCATTGTCAAGGGGAGAGAGGATTTGCAAGTATAATCGGTTATTGAGGATAGAGAAACAAATAATTTAAAATTATGAATTTTGAATTTCGAGTCAAAATCTAATATTTAATTTTGAAATTTTATAATTTAATAATTAAGATTTCATTCAAAATTAAAAATTAGAAATTAAAAATTTTAAACCAAATTTAATTCACGAGAAATATTAATTCTTCATGACTAAACAAAAAAGTCCCACTATATTGATAATATTAGACGGTTGGGGAATTGCGCCGCCGTCGCGCGGAAACGCTATAACTTTAGCTAAAACGCCGGTGATGGACCGGCTTTATGAAACTTATCCCTTCGTGGCGCTCGGAGCGACTGGCGAAGACGCGGGCCTTGATAAAAACCAGATGAGCGGTTCGGAAGCAGGGCATATGAATATAGGAGCGGGAAGAATCGCGGAACAGGACTCCTACAGGATTACCAGAAAAATAAATGATGGGAGTTTTTTTAGAAATCCAGCTCTGGCAGGCGCCATTGAGCACGTGAAAAAATACAAAGGCAATCTGCATACAATGGGTCTGATGGGTGATTCCGACAGCCCCCACAGCAATCCGGAGCACTTCCGGGCAATTTTGAAACTGGCAAAAGAAAAAGGGATTAAAGAAATTTACTGCCATTTATTTACGGATGGGAGGGATTCTTATCCGCAAAGCGCGCTTACTCATCTTGAATATTTTAAAAAAATTATAAAGGAAGAAAAGATCGGAAAGATTGCGACAATTTGCGGCAGATTTTACGCCATGGACCGGTCTAAAAATTGGGATCGTCTTGCTAAGGCGTATGACGCGATAGTATTTTCAATCGGAGAAAAAGCAAATTCTGCGGAAGAAGCAATTAAGCGGGCTTATGAAAAAAATTTTTCCGATGAATATATTCCGGCAGCCGTGATTTGTGAAAACGAAAAGCCCGTGATGAATCTCGAAAAAAACGACGGCCTTATTTTTTTCAATCTCCGTTCTGATCGGGCGCGGCAATTCACGAAATTATTCTCTTCTGTTAATAAAGAAAGAATAATTACCGATAATATGCCGGTAATAGATAAAATAGAAAATCTTTATTTCGTGGCTATGACTGACTTCGGTCCGGACCTTAGCATTAATACCGCGTTTCAGAGCCATAGTTTGTCTAAGACCTTGCCAATGATTCTTGAAAATCACCGGCAGCTGTATATCGCGGAAATGGAAAAATACGCGCATCTCACTTATTTCTTCAACGGGGGTTATCCGGATTCGGTAGGCGGAGAAGAAAGGATTACCGTACCTTCGCCAAAAGTAGATTCCTACGCGCAAATTCCGGAAATGTCGGCTGGAATAATAGCCAAGAATGTTGTAAAATATATAAAAGAAGGGAGATATGATTTTATTGCCATTAATTTTGCCAATGCCGACATGGTGGGGCACACGGGAAATCTTAAAGCAACGGTTAAAGCGATAGAATTCTTGGACGAGCAAGTTGGAAAAGTGGTTAAAAATGCTTATGTGAAAGGCGGCAATATTATAATAACCGCTGACCACGGAAACGCGGATTGCATGATTGATTTCGCCGGCGGAAAGGAAATGATAAACACTTTCCACAGCAAAAACCTGGTTCCTTTTTTACTGGCAGGGAAAAAATTCAAAAAATCAAAATTGCTGGAAGGAGGCATTTTGGGAAATATCGCGCCGACGATTTTGCAAATTATGGAAGCCGAAAAGCCGAGAGAAATGGAGTGCGATTCGTTATTAAAATAAAAGAATTTAGAAGTTTGAATTTAGAATTCAGAATGGGAATATGGAATATTGAATAAATCCCTACATTCTTTTTTCTTAATTCTTATTCAAAATTCAAAATTCTCAATTCAAAATTCTATGCGAATTATCTGCATCGGGTCAGCGACCAAAGACATATTTTTTCCCACTACAGAAGGGGTGATTATGGAGACCCCCGAGGACTTGACTTCCCAAAGGAAAATTGCTTTTGAATTGGGGGCGAAATTTAAAATTGAAAACCGCTATGAGGCGCCGGGCGGAGTAGCGGCCAATGTCGCTCAAGGACTGGCGCGTTTGGGAATTGAAGTCGGATGTTATTCCAAAATCGGAGATGACAATCTAGGTGACTGGATAAAAAGTGAAATAAAAAAAGAAAATGTGGATGTTGGCCTGATAACCGCGGCAAAAAATTGCGTAAGCGATTTGTCGGCTATTATTGTCGACAGCCGCAGCGGCGAGAGAATAATTTTTTCAAACCAGAAAGCTAACGGAGGACTGGAAATAATGCCCGACAAGATAAAAAATTTCAACTGGATTTTTATCGGTGACTTGCACGGCGAATGGGGAAAGATTTTGGACGATATTTTCAAGGCCGCGGAAGAAAGCCATATCGAAGTCGCGTTCAATCCGAGGCAAAGCAACATTCACGATGACGCAAAGAAAATAATCGAGGCCATAGGAAAATGCGAAATATTACTGGTTAATAAGGACGAGGCGATTGAAATATTGACTTACAACAAACAACTAACAACCGACAACAAAGAAATGAATGATGAGATTTATTTAATTAAAGAATTAAAAAAATTAGGGTCGGCGGCCGTGGCGATTACCGATGGAAAAAGGGGAGCTTGGGCGTATGACGGAAATAAAATTTATTTTTCCAGCTCAACCGAAAATAATCCGGCGGACGCCACAGGCGCGGGCGACGCGTTTTCCAGCGGTTTTCTGGCGGCGCATATCCAAAAGAAAAACATTGAAGAGTCCCTTAAATGGGGAATTGCCAATGGGAGTAATGTGGTAAAATATTACGGAGCGAAGGAGGGATTGCTTTCCGAAGCAGATATTAAGGAAAAAATTAAGAGTATAAGCGTTAAAATTGTCAGTGATGCCAGTTGATACAGATTAATAATATATGTCTTTTTTTTCAAAAATCTTCAAATCAAAAAATTCCGAGCCGCTTTTGGCTTTAGATATCGGCACTGAAGTGGCGAAAGCTCTTGTTTTTCAGGTTGACCAGGAATCAAAAAAATGTGTCGTAAATGGAGTCGGAAGGGCGAGACAGCGCCTGGGCAATATGCAAAGCGGGGCGGTCTCGGACATTAACGGCGTCATTGATACCGCGAGGGAGGCAATAACAGCAGCCACAGGAATGGCAAAAATAAAAAAAATTCGAAAAGCGATAGTGGGAATTGCCGGAGAATTAGTCAAAGGAACAACCACCACTGTGCACTATGAAAGGGCTTATCCGGAATCAAAAATAGAACTGGCAGAGCTTAAAACCATAATCCAAAAGGTCCAGGCAAAGGCGTATGAAAGGATAAAGAAGCAGCTTGCCTGGGAAACATGCCAGAACGAGATAGATATTAATTTGGTGAATGCCGCGATAGTGGATGTGAGGATAGACGGGTATCGCGTGATGAGCCCTCTTGGATTTCAGGGAAGAGAGGTCTCAATAAGCGTCTTTAACGCTTACGCGCCGATGATACATTACGGAGCGCTGAAGACCATCGCCGATGAATTGGATATTGATTTGATAAACATTGCCGCGGAACCATACGCGGTGGCCCGTTCCATCGGAATAGATGAGGACAATCTTGATTTCAGCGCGATATTTATTGACATAGGCGGGGGAACGACTGACATAGCCGTTGTCAGAAACGGGGGCTTGGAAGGAACAAAAATGTTCGCGTTGGGAGGAAGAGCGTTCACGAAACGGCTGGCGTATGAATTGGGAGTTAGTTTTGAAGAAGCAGAAAATTTAAAAATCAAATATTCATTAAATAAATTGCCAAACGATGTAGGCAAAAAAGTTGAAGAAATACTGGATGAAGATTGCTACATTTGGCTTAGCGGCGTTGAAATATCGCTTTCAGAATTTACCGAAAACGATCTTTTGCCTTCAAAGATTCTTCTCTGCGGGGGCGGTTCCGCTCTTCCTGGGATAAAAAAGGCCTTGTCTTCTTCTGAATGGACCAAAAATCTTCAGTTTTCTAAGTCCCCCGAAATTAATTTTCTCCAGCCAAGGGATTTGATCCATATGTTGGATTCCACAGGTGAACTGAAAAATCCCCAAGATGTAACGCCCATGAGCCTTGCTAATCTGGTACTGGAAATGAAAACCGAGGAAAAAACTCTGGCAGGAATTTTACGGAGAGCCGTGCAAAACGTGCAAAATTAACAAACAACCCATAACTAACAACTCACAACTTGCAACATACGAATATGCTAAATAGTTTTGTGGTAAGTTTTAGGTTGTAAGTTGTCAGTTAAAATTATTTATGCATCAGACATTTTATATAGATGTTGACGAAGAAATAACCTCTATTATTAACCGACTCCGCAAGTCACGGGCCAAGGAGAATATTTTTGTGTTGCCAAGAGGCGCGCTTATTCTGCAAAGCATTGTAAATTTAAAATTGTTAAAAAAAGAAACGGAGAAATTAAAAAAACAGCTAATGATAGTTACTCAAGACGCTCAAGGCAGGGGTATTGCGGAAAAAGTCGGAATTTTTACCCAGCCGACCCTGGAAGGGCTTGAAGGCGGAGAGGAAATAAAGGACTCGCTAGTCCCCGTCTTAATCAATAAAGAAAATATTAATATCGCGAAAAAAGATAAAAAAATCCCTAAAAATATCGGCTCGGACAGTTTTTATGAAACGGAATCCCGGGAAGATTATACTGAAACGATTGAGGTTGCAGAACAGGAGAAAAAACCGAAAACGGCTGATAGCGGATCGGAGAAGATTATATTAGAAAATTTCGAAAAAGAAAAAGTCCGTCCCAAGGATGAAAAACAGAAAAGAGGCGTATTTCTGCTTGATATTTTCAGGAAAACACCGCCAGAAAAGCCACTGGCAAAAAAGGACTTTGCCGGCATGCCGGAAGAAAAGGGCTCGCGCCGGAAAAAAATGAAAAAGGACACGGAGGAAATAAAAAGGAGGAACGATAAATGGGAAAAGGAAGTGAGCGATTTATTTGTTGGTAATGATGACAGTAAGAAAGAAATACCCGGGAAGGCCAGCATCAAAGTAGGCCGCAAAGTTAAAAAAACATTGATTTTTTTCGCGTTTTTTTGCGTGGTCGCCATTTCTTCAGTTATTATTTTTTTATTTTTACCCGAAGTGTCCGTAAAGTTAACCGGAATTACAAAGGTTAATAATATGGAATTTGAAGTTAAGGGAGATGTTAACAGAGTGGGTTATGATTATGGCGCAAAATCTATTTCTGCCCGGCTTCTGGAAGGAGAAATAGAAAAAGAAATGAATTTCGCGGCTACGGGAAAGAGCGAAATTTCCGAGCAAAAAGCGCGGGGGAAGATAACTATTTATAATGAATTCAGTTCATCCAGCCAGCCGCTTGTCGCCACGACCCGCTTTGAGACGCCTGACGGGAAAATATTCCGCTTAATTAATGGCGTTGCCATTCCGGGGACTACTTCCGTCGGGGGCGAGATAAAACCGGGAGTAATCGAAACGGAAGTGATCGCCGATAGGGCTGGCGAAGAGTATAATATCAGCCCAGCGACTTTTAAAATACCCGGATTCAAAGGAAGTGCGAAATACGATAAATTCTACGCCAAATCCTCCGCGTCCATGAAAGGAGGCGGCACTGCCGGAAAAGAATTGAAAATTGTTTCGCAAAGCGATATTGATTCGGCCAAAAAAATACTGGAACAAGGGCTGAAGAACGATTTAACGGAGAGTTTTAAAAATAAAATGAAAAAAGAAGAAGTGCTGCTGGAAGAATCAGTAGAAACGGAAATAAAAAGAATATCCTCCCAGGAAGCCGGGGTGGCGGCTGAAAATTTCACGTTGAAAATGGAAATGGGAGCGAAAGCCATTGTTTTTGACGAAAAAAACCTGAAGGCCATTGTTTTGGAAATGGAAAAAAATAAAGGGAATTTTACCGATGATACGCGGTTATTTGATGTTTTTTTGGACTATGGGCATCCCACCGCGAATTTTACTGAAGGAATAATAGAAATAAAGGTTAACGCTAAAGCCGTGTACCACGTTAAAATCGATTCTGAAAAACTGAGAAACGAATTGATTGGCAAAAATCGGGCCGACTGCGAAGATTTAATCCGGAAAAATTATCCGAATATCAAAAATTTCGAAGCACAATTTTCGCCTGATTTCTTCCCGGCCCGTTTCCCGCTTTTTAAGAATAATATCAGGATGCAAGTTGAATATAACAATGAAAATTTATGATTATTCTAGCGGGGTTGACCCGGTAGTAGAATTTGGACAAAATTTTATTTTTTTGCGCAGCAAGTCCAAATTTCACTACCGGGTTGACAAAAATCGCGGACTTATATATCATTGAAACATATAAAAATTTTTTAAATCAGCAAGGGTATTTTTGTTCTGCAGGAATTAGGATAGAAAATGCCGCCCCTTTTCAGCTTATTGGCGACTTATGGGGTTATCAGGCCTCATTTTTTATTTTAAAGTATGTCGGAAAAAGAAATAATAAAAGTTGAAGGAAGAATATTGGAGAATTTGCCAAGCACGACTTTTCGCGTTGAACTGGAAAATAGCCATAATATTCTGGCCCATATTTCGGGAAGAATGAGGGTAAATTATATCCGCCTATTACCCGGCGACAAGGTCCTAGTGGAAATGAGCCCTTATGATCTGACGAAGGGGAGGATAGTGCAGAGGTTATAATCCGAATAAGGATGCGAATTATATCCGAATTAAAATCCGAATGAAATTTTAAAGCATTCGAATAAAATTCGGGAATAATTCGGATGAAAATTAGGATATATGAAAGTGCGAGCATCAGTAAAAAAAATATGCGCGAAGTGCAAGATAGTAAGGCGTAAAAGAAAAATTTACGTTGTTTGTTCTAATCCAAAACACAAGCAGCGCCAAGGATAGCATGCGAAAAGCGCTCGCTCGCACTACGCACTCGCGAAATGCGAACGCGCCCATGCGAATAGTTCGTAGATTCGAATATGATTCGCAGTTTCGCATCGGTATATTATTATGTTAAGAATTGCGGGAGTTAATCTTCCGGACAACAAGCGACTAGAGGTGGGATTAACCTATATTTTTGGAATAGGACGGCCTTCAAGTTTGAAAATTTTGGGAGAACTCGGCATTAGCAAAGATAAAAAAATTAAGGACTTGTCTTCTTCGGAAGAAAGCCAGCTTCGCGATGTGATCGAAAAGAAATACAGAGTTGAGGGAGAACTAAAACATGAAGTAAAGATGAATGTCAAGCGGCTGAAGGAAATCGGATGTTACCGGGGCGTTCGGCACCAAAAAGGACTGCCGGTCAGAGGACAAAGAACCAAAACCAACACGAGAACCGTTAGGGGAAATGTGAGAAAAACAATGGGTAGCGGAAGAAAATCAAGCGCGGAAAAAACGTAATGCTTTACGAATTACGAATATTGTACGAATATACGAATAAGTTAAGCCGTAACTTGCAACTTACAATCCACAACCAATAACTGAAATTTGTAAATTTGTTAAAGATTTGTAATTTGTTGATAATTTTTATGAAAAATAATATAACAACCACATATATTAAAGAAGAAAAAAAGGAAAGCGCGCCGGACCAAAAATCCGAAGGAGTTGGCATTGCGAAAAAAAAGAAAAAAATAAAAAAGCAGATTAGCAAGGGAAGCGCCAATATTCAATGCACTTATAACAATACGATAATAACTGTTTCTGATTTAAATGGTTCGACTTTGGGATGGTCAAGCGCCGGACTTTTGGGCTTCAAAGGGGCTAAAAAGGCCACCCCTTTTGCCGCTACTCAAGTGGCTGCTGATATTTCCGAGAAGGTTAAAAAATATGGGGTAAAGGAGTTGGAGGTTTATATTAAGGGAGTCGGAAGCGGACGCGAAGCGTCGATCAGGTCGCTGGTAAACAACGGATTTGAATTGGTCTTAATTAAAGA
The DNA here is from genome assembly GCA_001784725.1 of Candidatus Moranbacteria bacterium RIFCSPHIGHO2_02_FULL_40_12b. GTDB lineage: Bacteria > Patescibacteriota > Minisyncoccia > Moranbacterales > 2-12-FULL-40-10 > 2-12-FULL-40-10. Next base: position 19,131 of record MFRX01000022.1, on the reverse strand, counting down.
CGTAACACCCATTCCTCACAACGGATGCCGTCCCAAGAAGCCGAGAAGAGTATAGATACGAATTAAGATGCAAATTACATCCGAATTAAAATCCGAATAATAGACAAAGAAATTCGGATAAAATTCGAATATAATTTGGATTAAAATTAGGATATGGCAAGAATTTTAAATTCAAAATGCAAAAAATGCCGAAGAGCCGGGGAAAAACTTTTTCTCAAGGGGGATCGTTGCTATTCTCCAAAATGCGCCATGATCAGAAAACCCTATCCTCCCGGAATGCACGGCAAGAGATTTTCAAGGGGCCAAAGCGAGTACGGAAAACAATTATCCATGAAACAGAAAATTAAAAGAATTTATGGCATTATGGAAAATCAATTCAGGAAACATTTCAAAGAGGTCAGAAAGAAAAAAGGCGTTTTGGGCGACATGTTTCTTGCCCGCCTCGAGATGCGGCTGGATAATATAATTTATCGGATCGGCTTGAGCGGTTCGAGGTCGCTTGCCAGGCAACTTGTCAATCACGGCAGCATAAAAGTAAACGGAAGAAAAGTTGACATCCCTTCCTATGAAGTCAGGGTTGGCGATGTCATATCCGTCAGTGAAAGCGGAAAGTCAAAAAATTATTTCAAAAATCAACTCCAGATTTTAAAGAATAAAAAAAATTTTCCCTCCTGGATAAATTTTGATAATTCAGCAATGGAAGCGAAAATCAAATCAATTCCAAAAAGAGAAGATACTGACGCCAATGTCGATGCCCAATTAGTAGTGGAGTATTATTCTCGATAATTTAAATAATAAAGCCATACAAGCGCTGTGAATGCATGCGGAATAAAAAAAACGGCGATCGTTCGCAAATTCGCATAAAATTCACAGGTTCGTATCGGAAAAAAAATTATGAAAACCGTATCCTTGCCTCAAAAACCGAGATACAAGAAAACCGGTGAAAATAGCGGTAAATTTGAAATTCTCGGATGCTACCCGGGTTATGGAGCGACTCTTGGCAATACCTTAAGGAGAGTGCTGCTTTCTTCATTGGGAGGTTCGGCGGCCACCTCAGTCAAAATTAAAGGCGTATCCCACGAATTTTCAACGATCCCCGGGGTTATGGAAGATGCCATACAGATTATTCTTAATCTGAAAAAAGTCAGATTCAAGAAATATTCGGAGGAACCGTTGAAAGTGACTCTGAAGCGCAAGGGAGAAGGAAAAGTGACGGCGAAGGACATTGAATGCTCTGCAGACATAGAGGTTGTGAATCCTAACCAGCTGATTGCCACAATAACTGATAAAAAAACGGAGCTGGAAATGGAAATAAAGGTTGAAAACGGGCTTGGATATGTTCCGGTGGAGCAACAGGAAAAAGAAGATAAAGAAATCGGCGCAGTCGCGATTGACGCGGTATTTACGCCAATCCAGAGAGTTAATTTTTTGGTGGAGAATATGCGGGTTGGAAAAAAAACTGATTACGACAAAATAAACCTTGAAATTACAACCGATGGAAGCGTTACGCCTCAGGAAGCGTTTTCCCAAGCGGTAAATATTCTCGTGAATCAATTTTCCGCCATTATTAAAGTTGCGACGGACGAGAAAAGAGAAAAAAAAGAGGCTGAAGTTGTTTCAGAGGAAGAGAAAACAATCCAACAAGAAGTTGATCCGATGGAGACCGAGGTGCCGGAGCTTAAAAATTTATCCACCCGGACCCTGAATGTTCTTAACGCCAATAAAATTAAGAAAATTAAGGACATTATCAAGCTTACTGAAAGTGAAATTTCGGACTTGGAAGGCATGGGAGCGAAAGGAATAAAGGAGATAAAAAAAGCAATCGGCGATTACGGATTGACTCTCAAGCAGGATGCGAATTAAGATACGAATTATTTGAATCATAATTCGAATTTAATTCGGATTAAAATTAAGATATGAAGCATAAAAAAGCAGGAAGAAAATTAAGCAGGATCAGAAAACAACGCCGGGCGCTTTTGAAAACGCTCTTGGGGAGTTTTATATTAAAAGAAAAAATTAATACGACCGAAGCCAAAGCTAAAGAGATAAAGTCCCTGACAGACAGAATAATTAATAAATCAAAAGCGGCTCTGCGAAGCGGCGATTCTTCGCGATCCATGAGAATTTTGAAGAAGCTGATTCCGGAAAAGGCGGCGCAAAAAATAACAGCTGATTTTTTAAAAAGATTTGAAAATAGGAATAGCGGATATACAAGGATAATAAAGCTTAAACAAAGAAGAAGCGATGGAGCAAAGATTGCGGTTATTGAATTCGTGTAACCTTTACGAATTATTGTAAAATTTTAGCGAATAGATAAGAGATAATAAGGGATAAATTGGGAAGATATATGGCGACCCCGCACCAAATTCCGAATAAAGTATCAGATAATTTATGACTTTATTCACGGAATCGCCTCGCCTCGCATTCGCGACGCGAAGCGGGCTGCGGCTTAGCCAAAAATTAATTAAAGTTTTAACCAAGAATTGGTGCGGGGTGCTCATTTTCGTAGCTTCTCGCATAGCTCGAAGACGAAAATGGCAAAAAATTATTATTTAGTTGACGCGAGTGGAAAGATTCTGGGGCGTCTCGCGGTGGAAATTTCGCAAATTATCAGCGGAAGGAATAAAAAAAGCTTCAGTCCGAACATTGACGGGGGTGACTTTTCCGTTGTTATTAACTCGGACAGAATTGTAGTGACCGGAGACAAAAGAAACGGAAAGATATATCATCGGTTCAGCGGCTATCCCAGCGGAATCACTTCCATAAAATTCAAGGATCAAATGAAAAACGACTCAAGAGAAACCATCCGGAAGGCAGTTTATGGAATGTTGCCGAAAAATAAGCTAAGAAAGAAAATGATGAACCGGATGTTGGTCTATAAAGACAACCAATATGACAAAAAGCTGAAAATTATTAATAACAAATCATCAAATAATTAATATTTCGAGTCATTCGGACGCAGATTCGGGTTATTCGAGTCGCTGTAAATAAAACTTATGGTGAAAAAAATTACTAAAAAAGAAGAGTTGGAGAAGGAAACGGAGAAAATAAGCAAAAAAGCGGAATATTTTTACGGCATCGGTAGAAGAAAAACCGCGATTGCAATGGTTAAGTTATTTAAAGCGGATAAGCCCTCTTTTGACGACTGGTCAGCCAATAAAAAACGGATCAGTGAATATTTTCCAGTTTCAAAACTGCAAAACATCATAACTGCTCCATTGGATAAAACCTCTCTGCGGGATAAATTTAAAGCGGAAATAATTTCAAAAGGTGGCGGCAAAAATGGGCAAGCTGAAGCGATCCGGCTGGCAATATCGCGGGCGCTGGTAAAATTTGACGGCGGCCTTAAAAAAATATTAAAAAGCCATGGTTATCTGACCAGGGACGCGAGAAAGGTTGAGAGGAAGAAACCCGGGCTCAAGAAAGCCCGCAGAGCGCCGCAATGGCAAAAGCGGTAGTTTTTGGCGTTTACAAAAGAACTACCCCGCTTTGGCGGGGTTGTTTTTATTTATCTCAAGCCGAAGATTCCTGTTTTTTCGGGGAAGTCAATTGAATAGAGATTTTTGCCATTCCTGTCTTCGCCGATGAAGAATATTTTATTTAATGATGAGTCGGCGATAAAAGCAGAATTATCTTCGTTGGTGTTTAGAATGTCCATAATATTTATGTTATCGCGGTAATCCGCTTCAACTATTTTTATTTTTTTGTCCGTGGAAAACAAAACATGCTCATAATCCTTATGCCACTGGACATTTTCAATTTGGCTTGAAAATCTTAATAATTGGCGCGATTCATTTTCCTCCCTTTTCGGCTGAACATCCCAGTCCCTAAGGAAGTAAAGTGATATTTCAAATTCGGACCAATAAAGCAACTTCTTTCCGTCATCGGAAAATTGGAAACCACCGGCGTTCCCGGATAACTCCTTAAAGTAATCATCCTTTATGCCTTCATTATACACGTATAATAACTTTTTGTTTTTGTTGAAGAACGTTATCCTAGTTTCGTCATAAACGGTTATTTGGAAGTCGGGATTACTCATGTCCAAAGGCGGAGCGGATGAAATTTTTTCGGTATCATTCATCTTTTCCGATTTCATCCGGTAAATAATTCCGTCAGACGGGCGGAATAGGTAAACTTTGGAGCCGGAAATGTCGTAGCTTGCGATGTCTTCCGCCAAGGTCTTCAATTCCTTGCTTTCCGGGTTCAGATTAAAAAGGTTATTTCCAGACAGATAATACAACCAGTTATTTTTTCCTAAATCCCAGCGGACGTTTCTTATGGCATCGGTCCCGGCGATGTCTTTTAGGTTAACTGTTTCATTATTTTCTATATTCGCCAAGAAATAGCGCTTTGTTCCGTCTTTGACGGCTGGAATAATAATTTTGTCGGACTGGGGCGACCATTCAATGTTTTCCTTATCCGGCGCGAGTTTATATTCCAAAGAGGAAAAAACGTCAGTCGCGATTCCGGAACCAATCGCCAGCACTTTGACTAAAAATTCGCCGTCACTTCCGTATTGCGCGATAGCAATCTTTTTCTTGTCGGGAGAAATAAAAAATTTCTCTATCCCGGGGGCGTCATATGATTTTTTTTCAATTTCTTTTTTCGTGAGAATAACGTTCCATAATTCATATGAATTTCCGCTGTGGATGAATATTTTTTTACTCCAGTTGTTGTAGCCAGGCGATTGGATGTCCAGGATATATTCACCCGGCCTTATTCCGTCTATGTGGTATGAACTATTGATAAAATTGATTTTCTTGCTTTTTACCGGTTTGTTGTTCAGTAATATTTCTATATTCTGGGGAACGGATCTTATGGCAATTGATCCGGTATACACAAAAACCCCCTGCCGGAAACTGAATCGGTACCCCTTGGCGTAAAATAACGCCGCGGGGGCGGTTAGGAGAAATAACAGAAATAATCCCCAGAAAAATATTCTTTTGGCGCTTACAGACATCATACTGAAAATATACTATCGCATATTCTTTCCACTGTCTAATCGCGCCAAAAAGCGAAAATTGCATTTTCCACATGCTTTTTTGCGGTATGATTTATAAAATAAAAGAAAGCGACAAAATTATCGCTTTCCAAATCAAGAGTATCCCTCCCGATTCTACTAGTTTTCAATTGGATATTTAAATGTACCGTCAGAATTCTTAGCGTTGGACCATTCGTCCCAGGAGCCGTCGTAATTTCTGACATTGGGATACCCCAGTATGTATTTAAGAACAAAGAAAGGGTTGGAAGATCTGGTGCCGGTCTGGCAATAAACAATAATTTCTTTGTTTTTGGGGATATCTTTATATATTAATTCCAGCTCCTCTTTTGATTTAAGAATCTCATTATCAGGGCTAATTGTTGATTTATACCACTCTATATTTATCGCTCCCGGTATGCGGCCGCCCCGACTTACTCCTTCCAGTATTTTTTGACCGGAATACTCTTCAACGGTGCGCGCGTCTATTATTACTATATTCTGATTATTTAGATTTCTGGACAATTCATCGGCGGTTATTCTTATACTCTCTTGAGGAGCGGACCGATAAGCAGTTGGGATTATCTCCGAAGTTTCTTTGACTAATGATTCTTTACCCATTTTTCTAACCCATTCAGTTATCCCTCCGTTAAGATAGGCGACATTCTCATGCCCGTAATACTTAAAAGTCCAAAGGGCCCTGCCAATATGAGCGCTGGCCGGCACTCCGTAGAGAACTATCAAATCGTCATTGGAAATTCCCGCCTCGCCCATTAGTTTCTCAAATTTTTCTTTGGAAACGACAATGCCGGCCATTCCTGTTTTGGTTTTATCTTCATACCAAGAAGAGCCGCTGTCTAAATAGATGGAGCCCTTTATATGTCCTTGGTCATAAATCTCAACCTTATCTTTGCCAGAACCGACAAAAATGAGGCGGAGATTGGGAATGTCTAAATTAGCAGATAACCAATCCACGCTTACAACCGGATCTATTTTTTCTATTGGCTGAATTAGGGGCGGTTGAGATTTTATTAGCGTTGTTGTCAATAAATATCCTCCGAGTATTATTGCCACGGCTGCAATGATAAGTAAAAAAATTTTTCTTTTGTTCATTTTTTTAGTTTATTTAATTAAAGATATTCCACGACAGGGTTACCAAAATTATACATTAAATATAATAAAAATGCGACAAGTTGTCGGGAAATATACAAGTATTCCCCTATCTCTATTTTATATTATTGGCAAGATATTAGTAAATACTTGTATTAAACCATGCGGAATTTTAAAGATTTTATCTTTTTTTCTTTTTATTGTATAATTATAATATTAATAGTAAAAAGAAGCAAATGATGTTTGGAATGTTTAAAAATAGTATTTTCGGCAAGATTTTCGGATCGTTGGTGTTAACGCTTTTTTTAAGCGGAGCGTTTTTTATTTTTATTTCTTTAAAACAACAGGAGGGCAGGATTACGGAAAATTTAATTAAGAGAAGCGAAACCCTTAGTAAAATCGCCTCAAAGCAAATTGAAAAAGCGTATGATACCGGGGTTTGGCCTTTTGAGACCTTGAAACTTATTATCAGCGAATCAGAAGACATTGTTTTTTTGTGGGTGACAAAACCGGACGGCAGAATTTATTTTTCCGACGATCCTGATGTAATCTCAATGGGCAAAATGATTAAAGAGCCATTTTTAGGGACGGAAGAAACATTAATTCAGGACTGGACATATCCCATGGGCGTTGAGGAAATAAAATTAATTATCCAGCCCCTTGAAATTAGAGATGAAGAAGGAAGGCCTTGGAGTCTTTTGATGGGCGTTTCCCTGCGGTCGGTTGTTTCCGCTGAAAGAGCGGTGATTTTAAGCAGCGTGGTGCTTTTTATTATAACGTTTTTTCTGGCTATTATCATCTCTTTTTTCTTGACAAAAAGAATAACCAGTCCTTTAGAGAGGCTTAGGGAAGGAACAACCATTATTGGAAAAGGGAATCTGGATTACCGAATAGAAATAAAAACCGGCGATGAGCTTGAAAAATTAGCCGGGGCTTTCAATAAGATGACGGAAGACATGGCAAATATCTTAAACAATTTTGATGAAGCTAGAAAAACGGCGGATGAAGAGAAAAATAAAACATTGGCGATAATCACCAGTTTTACTGACGGACTCTTGGTTTTTGACAAAGAAATGTTTGAAAAAGGCAATAAACTTATTTTGATGAACCCCCAAGCCGAAAACATTTTAGAAATTAACAGTAAAGAATTAATAGGCAAGTCTTTCGATGAAATGTTTCCTTTTCCCCAGATTAAACCGCTAATTGACCTTGTTAAAAAAGGTCCACAAAAAATTATTCGCCGGGAGTTGGCAGTTAAAGAAATTCTAACTGTGGAAGTGTCTGTTATGCCTTTAACAAAGAGGGGGAGAAAAATCGGTTTTTTTATTGTTTTGCATGATATTAGCCGGGAAAAAGAGATAGAAAAAATAAAATCGGAATTTGTTTCAACCGCCGCCCATCAATTGCGGACGCCGCTTTCGGCGGTAAAATGGACGCTCCGCATGCTTATTGACGGGGATTTGGGGCTTATGAATCCTGAACAGCGGACATTTTTGATGCAGGGGTATCAAAGCAATGAAAGAATGATCCACTTGGTTAATGATCTTTTGGATGTCGCCCGGATTGAAGAAGGAAGGACTGCTTATGAATTTACTCTAGTGAATTTTGAGGATCTGATTGACGGCGTAATCAGTGAAACCAGCCAGCTTAGCAATAAAAAAAAGATTCATTTTGTTTATGAAAAACTAGAAAATAGGATTCCCGAAATCAAAGCCGATGTGCAAAAAATTCGACTGGTCGTGCAAAACCTTATTGATAACGCGATAAAATATACCCCTTCCGGCGGTAAGGTGACTATTTTCCTAAAAAATGATAATATGAAAGTGGAATTTAAAATAAAGGACTCCGGAATTGGAATACCGGCTTCCGATATTAGCAAGCTTTTTACCAAATTTTACCGCAGTAAAAATGCCATAAGGGCGCAGACCGAAGGATCCGGTCTGGGACTGTTTATCGTGAAGAATATTATCGAGAAACACGGCGGAAGGGTTTGGGTTGAAAGCGAAGAAGGCAAAGGGAGCACGTTTAGTTTCTTTTTGCCGGTTGAACCTTAAGCATAATAATTATTTTAGGACTCACGCGCTTGAAGACATCCGATGTCTTTCAGCCGCTATAGTTGTTAGACACCGGATGTCTAAAAAACCAAACGTATAAGTCCTATAATTAAAAAATATGAGCGCAAAAAAGAAAATTTTAGTTATTGAAGATGAAAAAACCCTTTCTGACGCCATAATCAAGAAATTAAAAGTGGAGGGCTACGAAGTTGATAGCGCCTATGACGGGAGTGAAGGCCTCGAGAAAATGAGAATGTTCAAGCCGGATTTAGTGCTGCTGGACATCTTAATGCCGAAAGTTGATGGTTTTCAGGTAATGGAAACAGTTCATAAGAACGCTGAACTTTCGAAAATTCCGATTATCATAATTTCCAACTCCGGCCAGCCAGTCGAGATAGAAAGAGCGATTAAATTGGGAGTCAAGGACTATTTAGTGAAGGCGGAATTTGATCCCGGCGAGGTCATAGATAAGGTCAAAAATATCATTGGCGGCCCCGATCAAGCGAATGGCGCCGCTTGCGCTAGGGGAAAAAAGAATATTCTCATAGTGGAAGACGACCAACTTCTTCGGAGTTTGTGCAGCCGGAAATTTGTCGATGACGGATTCCATGTTGAAACGGCTGTGGACGCCGAAGACGGGCTGAAAAAAATAGCCAGCCAAAAACCGGATCTCGTGCTTTTGGATTTGGTTCTTCCGGGCATGAACGGATTTGAGACCCTGCAGAAAATTAAATCAAATCCTGATAAAGAAATTTCAGGCATTCCGGTTATCATACTTTCCAATCTCGGCCAGGAAACGGATATTAAGAAAGGCCAGGAACTGGGCGCGGCGGATTATCTCATTAAGGCCTCAACCACGACCAACGAGATCGTGGAAAAAGTAAGAAAAATTTTATGCGCCTGAAAACGACACTCGGCGAAAAATGCCATGGACAAAGAAAGGAAAAAAGTAATTTATGTCGAAGATGAGCCGGACTTAATCGAGCTTTGCAGGATTTCTTTTAATTTTTCCGGATTTGAACTGGAGGGGGTTTTGAACGGAGAAGAAGCGATGGCAGTGGTGAATAAAATTAAAAATAAAGAAATTCAGGCGCCTGACGCTTTTATTCTGGACATTCTTCTTCCCAAAATATCCGGCATTGAAGTACTAAAGGAGATCAGAAAAAATAAGGAACTTGACGGCGTGCCAATCGTGGTTTTTACCAATTACAGCAACGAGGAGTATAAAAATGAAACCAGGAAGCATAAAAACACCAAGTATGTTTTAAAGACCGATATAATCCCCACCCAACTAGCGGATATGATTGAAAAAATGATTGAGAAATCCAAAAATATATTCCGCGACGCGCAGTCAATAACATAAAAATAATGTGGACACAAGAAGGAACGGCAATGGCCGTTCCTTTTAAATTTTTTTCTTATGTGTTAATTTATTTGTGGCGGGGTGTAGTATAATGGTAGTACGCAAGGCTGGGGGTCTTGTAGCCGGGGTTCAATTCCCCGCACCCCGAATGTAATACTTAGGCGGATGTTAATGATAGTATTTATTCAGATATATTTTACTTTAAATAAGCCAATTATAATGGTTATCCACAAGCCGTTTCATCGCGGTCTTTTTTGTGCTATAATTTTGTGCTATAATTAAAACAACCAAGAAAAGAGCGGACTAATCAACTAAAAAATAAAAATATGAAAAACATAAGAAAAATCCCGGTTCTAATTTTTATCGTGGTAGCAATTTTATTTGCTACCGGCATATCTTTTGCTTCCTATTTTTCCAAAATCGTGAAAAAAATCAATCCGGTAGCCGTGGCGGGAGAAGATGAAGGCGAGGAGGATAAAAGTGGTGATGGCGAAGAGGAGAAAGATGAAGATAAAGATAAAGATAAGGATGAGAATGATGAAAAAGACGAGGATAGCAAAAGAATCAAAAATACGACAAAAGTAAAAAATGACGATGACGATGAGGACGAAAATGAAAATAAATTAAAAGATGAGAAAGATGATGATGACATTGATGAAAACGGAGTTGAGGATGATGACGAAAATGAAGTGGTCACAAAAAATACCGTCACTAACGCTGGCGGCACCACAACGGAAACCATAACCAAGACCGAAGAAGATGAGACTAAGGTAACTGTCATTACCAGAGACGCGTCCGGAAAAATACTGGAGATAAAAATCACTGAGACAAAAACAGAAGACGGCAAACAGGAAACGGAGACTAAGGTCTATACTTATGACGCAAGCGGAAAATTAATAAGCAAAAAAATTAACGGAACTGACACTGAAGATGAAAATGAAAATGAGGACATAGACGAAGTTGAACATGGAGGCGAAGCAGTCGCGAAAAATACCGTCACCAATCCTGACGGGACGACCACGGAAACCACGACAATAACCGAAGATGATGAAACGAAAGTGATTGTCATTACCAGGGACGCATCCGGGAGAATATTGGAGAGAAAAGTCACCGAAACGGATCTTGAGGACGGCAAGGAAGAAACGAAAACTACAACCTATACGTATGACGCTAATGGAAATTTGCTGGAGAAAAAAGTGGCAAAAACCGAAACCGAAAATGGCAAGACGGAAACCAAAACCACGACTTATGACATATACGGCAAGAAGTTAAGCGAGATTAAAATAAAAACAGTGGACGGCAAGGTGTTGCAAGTCAAAGTAAAAGAAGGGAGCGAAGTTTTAAAAGTAAAATATAATCAAGAAGAGGAAGAAATGGAGGTTGAAATTGAAAATGATGACGCTGACGACATTGACGAAGTCGAGCCGGAAAAAATAGCTAAAATTAAAATAGAAGGAAAGAATTTCAAAGTTAGCCATATGGGTTATGGGGTTTCAGCCAACTTTCCCATGGAAGTGGATAATGAAACGGGAAAAATTTATGTGGTTACACCGAACGGAAAAGTTGAGCTGAAATCAATGCCGGATGTGATTTTTGCCAAAGCCCGGGCGAAATACGGCATGGATACGGTTGAAAAAATGGAAATCAAGGTAAAAAAGAACAAAGTTGTCTATGAAATTGCCGGACAGAAAGAAGATAGGTTTTTGGGAGTTTTCAAAGTCAAGATTAAGACCACTTTAAATTTCAATCCCGAGACCGGCGGCTATCTAAGCAAAAGTCAATCATTCTGGGGGAGTATTCTGGATTTTTTCAGCGTATAGATTATTAAATTAGGTGGTTGACGCAAAGATGAAAAAAATAACATCAAAAATAATCGGGTTAGTTGTTATTATATCCCTCTCTCTTTATTGCGCGCCCGCGGTTTTTGCCGATGGGGGATTAATAGCGCCGCCTTATCGGACGGTTTATGAGACCGACCAAAAGGCGGTTGTTTTTTATGACGGCGGATATGAAACATTAATACTTTCCATTGCTTTTTCTGGAAATACCAGGGATTT
>MFRX01000022.1:0-7544 GCA_001784725.1 Candidatus Moranbacteria bacterium RIFCSPHIGHO2_02_FULL_40_12b | reverse complement strand
CGCTTGAAGGAAGCCCGAAAGGAGTCACCGTGGTTGAAACAAAAAAAATTGATTATTACGACATAAGCGTGCTGGAAGCCACTGATGCCGACGCCCTTTATAACTGGCTCAATGACAATGGATACCAATTTCCGCAGGCGGGAAAATATATCACCGATGATTACATCAAAAAGGGCTGGTACTTCACGGCTATAAAAATAAGCCAGGATGATTTGTCCGGTCTGGCGCAGAATCAGCTTCAGTCGGGACACGCGACGCCGCTTCAACTGAAATTCAAAACCGACCGGATCGTATATCCTTTGAAAATATCCTCACTTTCCGGAATAGAAGATAACTCTCCTTCCGGGCAAGTGACCTACATTGACGGATATTCCGGAAAAGGAGTTAAAATTGATTCGGATAAAGTATTGGCGACCGACAATGTGATAAAAAACTTCAATATTGATGACGGGAAAATAAGCTTTTATCTCAAGAAAAGGAATAATGAATCGCTGGGCAATATAATGCGCGTGGAGAAAGCCAAGTCGTATGTGGGACAGCATCTGGGATTTGACATAGCTAATTACAGCCAAAATAAAATTTCGATAAATTACTGGGGAAGGACAAATAATACTAACGCGCAGATTGACTTAGGCAGCGACTTCAAAGAAAATCAATGGCAGAAATATGAGTTTATTTGGTCCAATGCCAATAATAAAATTACCATCAAATTTTATATTGATGGTATTGAAAGGACAGTTGAAAATTCCAGCTGGTCCTCGCCCAATCAGATAAAAAGCAATGAAATAAATGAAAAAGCCAAAATTATTATCGGCGGGTATGATAACTATGCATATAATACCGAGACCCAGGACTATCAGCGCGGCAGGAATTCCGGCGGAGTGGAAATTTTGGAAGTCCCGCCGGCTCCGCCAGTAAAATATTATTCAGGAAGAAGCAATGATTTATTGATAGATGAAATAACGCTTAATGCTAACCAAAAACAGGTTTTTTCCGCGGGGTTTGAAAATAATCTGGAAGCGGGCATCGCGGATAACTTGAAAGACGCGCTCCGGATTTATGCTCAAAATCCGGCGCAGAATAATTATAATATTACCCGACCGCGAAATATGGGAATACTCCTTTATGTTTTCGCTGAAAAAAGGCAGGATTTGACCGGGTTTGATACGCAGTTTGCCGGCTGGATGACCAAAGAAGATGTGGAAAACATCGCCCGCCTTGACGGAAAAGATCCCTGGATTGCGCCTCTGAAAAATAAATATTATCTCACGAGGTTTTATAAAAATATGAATATTTCCGAAATGTCCGAAGACCTCTATCCGCAGGACAGCAAAAACCAGTCGCCGTTCAATTCTCCGACCGGCAGCGAGGGAAGCAGAAAAATCCTTCTAACTCTTTTGATCGCGGCAAGTTTTATATCAGTCATATTTATCAGCTGGATGATTATAAAAAGAGAAAAGAAAAAAGAAGCGTAATTTAATAGTTATAATTCAAGGTTCAACCTTGAGGAGGAACGGGAAAAGGTTGAACCTTTACTAAAATTTGAGTAAAAACTAATTTTGAGAAACTATTTTTAGACAACAAAGTATAAATTATATTATTAATAATTAATTAACAAAAAAATATGCAACAAAACCAATCAGGCAATGTTCTCCCCGGGCCAAATTCACTTCCTCCGTCCGCGCCGGCAAAAAAGAAATTTGATTACTCGGCGCTTAGCGTTTTTTTGGCGCTCATACTTCTAGTCGTTATGATACTTCTGGAAGAGCGGCTGATGTTTGATTTAAACAGATTGGTAAATCCCGTTGTCGATCAGGAATGGACAAAGTTTCAAAATGACAATAAAGCGGGAAGATACGGATATCAATATGAAACGCCTGAAATGCCGGTAAGAAGCGCGGAAATGGCGATGGACGCGGCCGGAGTCGTTTCCAACACCAAAGTTTATTATCCGAGAAGCGATGAAGGGAAATACACTATGTATAAACTTGTGATTCACGCGGCTATCGTGATACCTCTTTTTATTCTTTCTTTCGCGCTTTTCTATTTTAAAAAAGAAAACAAGCAGATAAAGCCGGTACTGGTAAGTTTCATGATTTCGGCTTTCTGGATTATGTTCCATCTTTTGGGAGAGGTAATCGCGTTTGTGATGAACCAATACCGGAACATCGCCATATATATAATTCTCATCCTGCTTACTTTAATATTCGGAGGATTGGCATACTTTGTCCAATCCCGCCATTCAAAAGAAAAAGAAGGCGCGGCGGTTTAAAATTTTATGTATGAGATAAAAGAAATAAAAATCTGGCCGCTGGCGAGAGGTTTGGCCTTGTTCGGTTTTATTTTTTCTATTATTGCGATTGTTATTTTCTTTTTGTTCATGATACTGGCGGGAGAAATTGACATTGATGAAATTTTTTTATTCGTGTTCAAAGAAACAGAGGCCTTGGCGGTAATGCTGGGAATAATTTTGGCAGCCACAGCAGGTTTTGGAGTTGTCGGAGCGCTGTCCGCGCTGATTTATAATTACCTAAGCCAGAAAATTGGGGGAATAAAGCTGGATATTGGATATCTTGAAGACGAAAATAAAAAATAATTTTTTTAAAAACCGCAAAGATATTCAAAGTCTGCTTTTTTGAAGCGGCTTTGTTTTTATAAAAAACAAGTTCTTTCACAAACCCCTTAACAAAGGAGGCAGGGGATGAAAAATTACAGGAAAAGTGGAAATGAAATACTGGCGTACGCGATTATGTCGCCACTGGCTTTGTTAACATTATTTCTTATGGCGAACGCGGCGTATCGTTTTGCCCCCAAGTTCATCTTCGGCTTTTATGAAGTAGCGGCTGAATTTGCCCGGGATATTGTCAGTGTGATAAATTTTCTGGTTAACTAAACTTCAGGAGGAATTGAATTATGAGAGAGACGACTAATTGGTCCAAAAGGTACGTGTCATGGTTATTTTTCCCCATCGTTTTAGTTCTTATTATTGCTTGCTACGCCATCGCGTCGACGATATGTTGCAAGAACTGCTTTCGGGAATGGAAATGGAAGAAAAAAAGAAAAAGTTAAGAGGCCTTTGGAATTCCAAAGGCCTTAACTTATTTTATGGATCTTTTTTTGCCTCCTTTTCTTTTGTTTCCATGACGTATTTTACCAGAAATGGCCAGACGATTGTGGCGTCGCTTTTAATCTCTGCGAATTTTCCCAATGCGTCCATTTTTCTCCAGGACATTCCTTCGGAATAAGTGCATCCGGATAAATGGCCATGATACGGAGGATCGGGACAAATTCGGCAGCCGTAATTAAACATGGCTTTCGGCAAGTCAAGGTTGAGCCGATTATTAATAATCTCAATAAGCGGGGAGACATTTTGTATGTTGTTTCTCGGAACTCCGCCACCAATCGTGAAAATTCCGATTTTTTTCGCTTTCGTTGCCGCTTTAATGAGGTTTTTCGTGTCCAGTTCCATGTCAATCAGGATTTTTGGCTTTCCCTTTATCCCCCGAATTTCATTATGAAGGTAAACATCGTTTCCAATTTCCGAATCGACGAAAGCGGGGATAAAGACCGGAACTTTCATTTCAAAAGCCGACTTGAGGATGCCGCGGCTTTTTGGGTAATTTTCCGCCAGATATTCGCCGATAACTTGATTAATAAAACTGGGCGCAATCGGTTTGCCGGCGTCAATTCCGTCCAAAATATCGCTCATAATCTTTTCCACGCTGTTAAGATTAGTTTCTGGTTCCAGCGTATCTGTCACCCGGTTGATTTTATGCCGCGCCAGAACTGTATCGTCGTATTGCGGATTGTATTTGTAGTGTTTTAATCCGACGTTTTCCACGAATCCATGAGCCATTAGCGCTCCAGTGGTGGCGAAATACTGGATCATATCCATATCAATCATGTCGGAAATAATCAAGCCCATTTTACCCACTGTCATAGCGCCGGAAACAGTGAGAAAAACAGAACAGTCGGGATCGTCAGCCATTTCTTTGAAGACCTGCGCTCCGTGAGACGCGGCGGTAGCGACTCCTCCATATACGCAGATGTTTGCTATGAAATCGGAGATTGTCGTGATTTTATTTTCCAGATTTTGCAAAAGGAAATCATAGAGCGCCGGTACTGCGAATCGCGGGTCGGAAAAAATCACATCCGGATAGTACCCTTCATATTTTAGATGATCGGGACTGGCCAATCCGTAATTGTTGATGTAGACGGCGCGCTCTGGTTTTTGGAAAAGCGCTTCTTCTACTACCTCCGGAAACCGGCCGATTACGACAATATCTTTCCGGTGCGAACTTTGCGAGTAATCATATGAACTTACCGTGCCGGAAAACCATTTTTTTCCGACCATTTTTTTAATAAGTTTGCCGAGAGGAGTGTCTTTTTTTCCATCGTAAACAATGAGCGGCTTTTTTCTGCTGGTAATCATTTGCAGGAGCGTTTTGGAAACGTCGCCCAGCATTCTGGCGCCGAAAGAACAGTGACTCATCGCTTCCACGATGTCGCCAACCGTTTTGCATTTTTTCAAATCCAGCGGTTTTAGTTTTTCGGTAAATAGTTTCATGCAAGTCCTCCTTATCAGTTATGCCAATAATTTATTAGATTTTCAAATAACTTATGTGTCTAACTATAGTATTTTTTAAGTTAAATAATGTCAAGAGTGCGCGATTTTAATGAAAATAAATAGTTTATAAAATAAAAGAATATGTGCGATAATATAGATATGTTTTTAATTTGATAAATGAAAGGAGGTGCGAATATGAAAGGATTTTTGGATTTTATCAGGGAACGGGGAGTGGTCGGATTGGCCGTCGGTTTTATTTTGGGAGGCGCGGTTTCCAAAGTGGTGGCCGCTTTGGTTACCGACATTATTAATCCGGTTATCGGCGTCGTGCTGGGCGCGGCTAAGGGGCTTGACCGAGCTGTTTTGAAAATTGGCGGAGTTGAAATTTTATGGGGTAATTTTGCCGCGGTCCTGATTGATTTCTTGGTTATCGCGCTGGTTGTCTATTTCGGCGTAAAAGGGCTGGGGCTGGACAAATTGGACAAAAAGAAAGAGGCGGCGAAATAATTGTGCTATAATGAAAATGCCAAGGAAAACAGTGAACATACCAGGGTATGTTCAATGGGAAATCGAGGTGAAAAGTTATCCACAGGGCGTATTGCGGAAATTAATGTCAGTGATATAATATCACTATGAAAATATGAAATTTCCTAAGGATTTCATAAATAAAATCATTTGCGGAGACGCAATTAATATAATGAAAAAAATGCCGGACAACTCGGTTGATTTGGTTGTAACTTCGCCTCCGTATAACCTAAAAAATTCTACCGGCAACGGAATGAAAGATGGACGAGGCGGCAAGTGGGCTAATGCAGCTTTGCAGAAAGGATATTCGCATTACGACGATAATATGCCACACGATGAATATGTAAAGTGGCAAAGGGATTGCCTAACTGAAATGATGCGATTAATTCCCGAAGACGGGGCAATTTTTTATAATCATAAATGGCGCGTGCAAGGCGGTTTATTGCAAGATCGCCAAGATATTGTCAACGGTTTTCCAGTTCGTCAAATTATTATTTGGAAACGCGCCGGCGGACTAAATTTCAATGTCAGCTATTTCTTGCCGACTTACGAAGTTATTTATTTAATTGCCAAACCAAAATTTAAACTTGCTCCAAAAGCAAACGCTTACGGCGATATTTGGGAAGTGCCGCAAGAAATGAAAAACGGACATCCCGCTCCCTTTCCTGTAAAACTTATTGACAGAATTATTTCCTCAACAAATGCTAAAGTTATTTTAGATCCTTTTATGGGTTCCGGCACAACGGCGATTTCAGTGATAAATTTTAAAAGGGATTATATTGGGATTGATATTTCACCGGACTATTGCGAGTCAGCAAAAAAAAGAATTAAACAGTATCTATCTCAAACTAAACTATTCTAATATGGCAAAACCAATTATTTACACAAAACCAGTTTTAATAACTAAACTCAAAGAAATTTCTGCAATGGGGTTTGTACCGAGTGCGCGAAAAGGAAATCACGGTGGAATTGGCAATACGCTTGAAGATTTACTCGGAATTAAGGAAAACAATTTACCAATTCCAAATGCGTCTGAATGGGAATTGAAAGCGCAACGGATAAATTCAACTTCGCTTACGACACTTTTTCATATTGAGCCATCTCCTCGTGCTATTTGTTTTGTTCCGCAAGTTTTATTGCCGCTTTACGGCTGGCTCCATCAAGAGGATGGGAAAAAATATCCAAGAGGTGAAATGAGTTTTCGCCAAACAATTCATGGTAATTCAAGAAGCGACCGAGGATTTAAGGTTATTATTGACCGTAAAGAACAGAAAATTATGATATCTTTTGATTCAAAGAGTGTAAATCCAAAACATAAAGAATGGCTCAAACTTGTTAAAAAACGCGTGGGTCTTGGCGAACTTAGTCCGCAACCTTACTGGGGCTTTGATGATTTGGAACACAAGGCCGGGACAAAATTGCTCAATACTTTCTATGCGCAAGCAGAAGTAGAGGTTAGGCGCAAAAAAGAATTTTACCACTATATAAAAGTGATGATGTTGCAGAAATTTAGTTTTGGAGGATTTTTAAAAGCGCTTGAAGAAGGAAAGATTCTGGTGGATTTTGACGCGCGCACCGGACATAATCACGGCACAAAATTTAGAATGAGGCAGGATTGTCTGCCAATGCTTTATAAAAAGACAAAAATAATACTTTAGATCAGAAAATTCTGCGGATTTGGGAGCATGAAATTAAGAAAGATTCCGGGAAAATCACAACGAGAATTATGGAATTATTAAAAAAAGGGAGTTAGTGGCATAATAGTTTTTTTGCAGTTTTTTGGTTTTAGGGCTAGTATTATGTGGTATAATTATACCGGAGTAAAAAATCAGGAACATACCAGATGAACATACCGCGGTATGTTCATCTGGAAAACAAACCTATGGAAAAAAACACGCGTAAAATACTGAAAAACGGAAGAAACAGCTACTATGTCAACATTCCGAAGGAAATAATCAGAAAATATAAATGGTCGGAAAGGATGAAAGTGTCGGTTGAGGATAAAGGAAAAGGAACCGTGGTAATTAAAAATAAACGCAAATAAAAACATGGCTAAATTAATTTTTGACATTGAAACGGTTGGGGAGGATTTTGAAACGTTGGACAAAACGACCCAGGAGGTCTTGACGCGCTGGATAAAAAAGGAATCGGGAAACGACGCGGAATACCGGATTTCTCTGGAGGACTTAAAAAGCGGAATGGGATTTTCTCCCTTGACCGGCCAAATCGTGGCGCTGGGCGTTTTGGACGCGGAAAAAAACAAGGGCGGAGTGTATTTTCAGGCGCCCGGCGAAAAAATTGAAGGACTCGAAGAAGACGGAATAAAATTTGAGCCGATGAATGAAAAAGAAATACTGGAAAAATTCTGGAGCATCGCGGAAAAATACACCGAATTCATTGATTTCAACGGAAAAAGTCTTGACGTTCCTTTTATTATGATCCGGTCGGCTAT
>MFRX01000021.1 GCA_001784725.1 Candidatus Moranbacteria bacterium RIFCSPHIGHO2_02_FULL_40_12b | reverse complement strand
CTCCCATAATTCCTGACGGATTCCATGGTCCGCCCTGCGAGTATTCTCCCATAAAACACAGGTACATTTTTACCGCATCCGATCCGAAATTCTCAACAATTTTATCAGGATCAATGATATTCCCTTTGGACTTGGACATTTTCTGCGAATCATTTCCCAGGATCGTTCCCTGGTGGCGGAGCGCTGAAAACGGCTCGTCAAAATCAAGATAGCCGAAGTCCTTTAGCGCCTTGGCAAAAAATCTGGAATACAAAAGATGGAGAACAGTATGCTCGGCTCCGCCGATGTACATATTGACCGGAAGCCATGTCTTTAGTTTTTTGCCGTCCGCGAATTTTTTTCTGTTTCTCGGGTCCGCATAACGCAGATAATACCAGGAGGAACAGACGAAAGTGTCCAGCGTGTCGGTTTCCCTCACTGCCTTTCCTTTGCACCGCGGGCATTTGGCATTAACGAAACTTTTAGATCTCGCTAATGGAGATGATCCTTCTTCGGTGGGTAAATAATCACTGATATTTGGTAATTTTACGGGCAAGTCTTTTTCAGGAACAGGAATAACCGCATGCTTCTTGCCGCCAATTACGGCAACATTAAGGTTCAACCCTGAGGAATTTCCCGACAAGTCGGGAAAGGGAAAGGTTGAACCTTGATTAGCTGGCCTGGTTTTGGAAAAATTTTCCCAACATTTACTGCAATAAATTATCGGAATGGGCGCTCCCCAGTATCGCTGGCGGCTCACCAGCCAATCGCGCAGTTTGTAATTTATTTTTTTCCTGCCTAATTTATTTTTCTCCAGCCACTGCGTCATTTTTTCTCGCGCTTCTCGGGAATCCAAATAATTGTATTCTCCAGAATTGTTCAAAACTCCTTCGTCAGTATAAGCCGCCGCCGGTTTATCCAATGTTTGCCAAATATAATTATGCGACTCGGCCGTAAAAAACTGCGTCATTTTTTCTTTTGGTACCCAAACAACTTCATGTATGTCGTTTTCCACATTTGAAATTTTTTCTTGCTCTCCATTTTCCAACTCAAAATAAAAAACATTAAAATGCGCGAATCTATTTTCCTTTTTAGGAATATGATAAAATTTGCTGTGAACCATCGGCAGCTTTTTAATTAATTTCAAATTTTTATATCCTGTTTCTTCAGTAATTTCATTTCCCGCCGCTTCTTCATCTGTTTGTCCTTTTTCCACCCCACCTGTTATTAATGTTTGCCAGGCAACTTTTTTCCACTTAAGCCCTATATATTCATCTTTTTCCCAGTGTTTAACTAGCGCTGCTATAGCATCCCTCTCTACAAAGGGCTCATTGTCTTTAATTTTTCCCGGCTCTGTATGCTGATAAAAGCATGGTTCAATGACTTTTTTTATCGGCAAATTATATTTTTTCGCGAATTCCCAATCCCGCTCGTCATGCGCCGGCACCGCCATCACGGCGCCGGTGCCGTAATGTCCAAGAACATAATCGGCCACAAAAATCGGCATTTCCTCATTATTAAACGGGTTGACCGCTTTAATTCCTTTTATTTCCACTCCCGTTTTTTCTTTCATTTCCATTCTTTCCAGCTCCGTCTTATTTTGCGCCTTGACCATATATTCCTCAACTTCTTCAAAATTTTTTATTTTTGATTTTTGATTTTTGATCTTGAGGAGCGAAGCGACGAATGGGTGTTCCGGCGCCACAACGCAATAAGTGCATCCGTATATAGTATCCAAGCGTGTTGTAAATACTTCCAGAAAATTATTGTCATTCTGAGCGGAGCGTAGCGGAGTCGAAGAATCTAACCTGTTAGATTCCTCATCTTCGCTCGGGATGACAATTTGAAATTTTATCGTTGCTCCTTCACTGCGCCCAATCCAGTTCCTCTGCATAATTTTCGTTTTTTCCGGCCAGTCAAGTTTGTCCAATCCCTCCAGTAATTTATCGGCATATTTTGTGATACGGAAAAGCCATTGTTCAATATCCCGTTGGACCACTTCCGTTTCGCATCTTTCACATTTTCCGTTTATCACTTGCTCGTTTGCGAGAACCGTGTGGCATTTCGGACACCAGTTCGCCGGCGCTTTTTTCTTGCAGGCCAGTCCGTTTTTATAAAGTTGCAAAAACATCCATTGCGTCCATTTGTAATATCCCGGGTCGGAAGTTATGATTTCCCGCGACCAGTCATGCATGTTTCCCATGCTCTGAAGCTGCTTTTTCATCGTCTGGATATTTTTATATGTCCAATCCCTGGGATGAATTTTTCTTTTAATGGCCGCGTTTTCCGCAGGCAGACCGAATGAATCGAAACCTATCGGCGACATCACATTAAACCCTTGCATTTTCTTGAAACGGGCAAAAACATCCGCCGGAGCGAAATTATACCAATGGCCAATGTGCAAATCGCCTGAAGGATACGGAAACATCACAAGATGATAGAAATTATTTTTTCCTTTCACAGAATCCTTGGCTTTATAAATCCCGCTTTTTTGCCATATTTTCTGCCATTTTTGTTCTATTTTTCTGGGGTTGTATTTTTCCATAATCCAAATAAATTAAAACTCCATAAATTAACTTTAGCTTATTTTCTCTTTTTTTTCAACTTAAGGCGAATTTTTTATTTTGCCAATCTATGCTAAGATTATTGCATAACCAATGGCAAAAATAAACATAAAAAAATCTCTTCTTGCATCCGTAGTATTGTTGGCCGTCGTTTTGGTCGTATCTCTCTCCGGATTTTTTTATGCCAAACATCTCAAAAACATCCCCTCTTCCGAAAAAGGCATCCGTGACATAGAATTAACCCAGGAGGAAATAGCCGGACTGGCAAGGCCGTCCATTGTCAGAGTGGCGCAGAAAGTGACGGGAAAAGTCGCGATAGCCCAGTTTGATGTAGGCCTCGAAAAAATGGAGATCATTCCGTTAAATTCGTCCAAGAAAGAATTTATCCTTCCTCCCGATGAAATTTATGGAAGCGGCTCAATCATAAACAAAGACGGATATATCCTGACTAATTCCCATGTTGTTTCGCAAAATTCCTACAAACTGGCGATTGCCTCAAAAGTCGCTGAAAGCTATCTGGAAATAATGGAAGAGGCTTATCTCTCGGGGAAATTATTCAAAGACAAAAATCAGGATGAAGTGGAAGAAATTTTCAAAAAGTTGTATAAGGATATGATTGACTATCTGATAAACAAATCGGAATTTGACTTTAAAAAAGAAGTTGTCGTTCTTCGGCCTAATTCAAACCAGGAAAAAATGGCGGATCTCATCCGGGACGGTTTTCGCGCCAATGTGGTAAGCGTCAATGATAATTTCTACAAGGACAACAAGGATGTGGCGCTCATAAAAATAGACGAGACAGATCTTCCCGCTCTGAAAATCGGCGACTCGGACGCGATTTCCGTGGGAAATAATATCTCAATAATGGGGTTTCCCGCTTCAGCGGAATTCAATTACAAAAATCTGCTCGAACCAACTTTCACTTCAGGCACGATAAACGCCATAAAGGACTCGGATAACAAGGATTTCAAGATTTTCCAGACCGACGCGAAAATATCCCAGGGCTCCAGCGGCGGTCCGGTACTGAATAAAAATGGCGAATTAATAGGAATAATCACTTATCAATCCAATGAGTACCAAAGGCAGACCGGCGATAATTTCGCGTTCGGCATCCCGATTAATTTAATGCCAAAATGGATTAATGATTTTTTGGTCAGCGCCGATCTGAATCCATTAGTTTTAAATTCAGGATACAGCCAAGACCGGTTTATTAAAGGACTCCAATTGGCCGATATCGGCAGATGTAAAAAGGCAATAGTTGAATTCGAAGCCATTTCTAAAACTAATGATTATTTTATCAATATTGAATACGTTGGGGACAATATAAATAAATGTCGGGAGATAATCGGTTCAGGAAAATCGATTGACACCCGTTGGGACGAAATAAAAGATCGATACTCAAAAATTGAGAAATCTTCCTGGATAGTGGCAATCCTCGCCGCTGCCTCGGTTATGCTTATTATATTGCTGACAGTTATCGTGTTTAAGCGCATCAAAAGGGATGAAAAAGAAATTCATCACCTGGAGGAGGAAGTCGATTACTTAGAGGAATCGGAGAAGAAAAAATAAAATTTAATCGCCTGCCAAACATTTACTGCGGCAATGAAATAAAATTATACACCATTTTTAACGGCCGTGAAAAATGGTGTACATTAAAAGGTTTGGCATTTGCCAAACCTTTAATCATTTGTTATGCCTCTGGTTTCACGGAAGAATGATGATGAATAATTTTCCATTTTCCATCCTCTTTCTTCCAGACAAAGGAAAATCTTGCTTCAACCACATCCCTGCCCCCGTTTTTGTCAACCTCAAAGTCATACATTCCGGAATGCAGATATGTGTTTTATCCCAGTGGCTGAATTTCTTCCTTTTTTATTTCCCCTTCCGGATTTTTTTTGAGGAAATGCTCGAAATATTCCTCAACTCCAGATTTGCCCAGCTTGAATTCCGCCGATACTGTTGGAAGAAAAGTGGCTTCTTTAGAATATAGGTCCGCAACTTTTTGGGAATCTTTGGTTCGCAAGGCCTCCGTCCAAAGAACAAAATTTTTCCGGACTATTTCCTTAAATTCCATTTCCTGCCTCCTTTCTTGGTTAATTTCCATTTGATTGACTATGCTTAATATTTAATCTATACGCATACCGCGCCGCGTCCGGTGCTTCTTCGCCACTTTTATCCTCGCCGCCTCCTTTTCAATCATCGCCGCCACGCGCGCGTAGTCCTCGTCGTCCGTTGAAATTTTTTCTTTCTTGAGTTCCTCGGCTCTAATTCTGGCTTCTTTGGCGCGTTTCAAGTCAATTTCTTCCGCCCGTTCGGCGCGATCCGCCAGAATTACCAGATTATTTTTATCAAATTCCAAAAACCCTCCGGCTGCCGACAAACTTATTTCCTTTCCTTCTTTTTTTAAAATTATTTCTCCGGCTTTGAGCGTCGCGACATAACTCCGGTGATTCGGCAAAATCGTCACTTCTCCGTCCGTGACGGGAAGCGTAGCCTGGTCAATCTCGTCTTCATAGACGGTTTTTTCAGGAGTAACTACCTTGAATTTTATTCGTAAACTCATAAAATTTTATATTCTCCCCCTTCCTCCCCGCATATAAAACTCCTGTTCCGCTACGCCGTCATATTCTCCGTCCAAAATCATTTTAAACCCTTTAATTGTGTCCGCCAGCTTCACGTATTTTCCGGGCGTTCCGGTGAACTGTTCAGCGACGAAAAACGGCTGAGAAAGGAATTTCTGGATTTTTCTGGCGCGAGCCACCGTAATTTTATCTTCATCCGATAATTCCTCCATTCCTAAAATGGCGATGATATCCTGAAGATCCTTGTATCTTTGCAGGACTTTTTGCGTTTCTCGCGCGGCGTCATAATGTTCCTGCCCGACGATTTTCGGGTCAAGAATAGTGGATGAAGAATCAAGCGGATCAACTGCCGGATAAATTCCCAATTCTGCCAGGTTTCTTGAAAGCACGACGGTGGAATCGAGATGACCGAAAGTGGTGGCGGGCGCCGGATCAGTCAGATCGTCAGCCGGGACATACACGGCTTGCACCGAAGTGATAGAGCCGTTTTTGGTAGAAGTAATCCTTTCCTGCAGCCGACCCATTTCTTCCGCCAGCGTCGGCTGGTATCCCACGGCTGAAGGGATGCGCCCCAACAGCGCCGAGACCTCCGAGCCGGCTTGGGTAAAGCGGAAAATATTGTCTATGAATAGCAATATGTCTTTCCCTTCATCGTCGCGGAAATATTCCGCCATCGTGAGAGCCGACAAAGCCACTCTTTGCCTCGCGCCCGGCGGTTCGTTCATCTGGCCGAAGACCAGAGCGGTTTTTTCTAAGACCCCCGAGACCTTCATTTCATGATAAAGATCGTTTCCTTCGCGGGTTCTTTCTCCCACTCCGGCAAAAATGGAATAACCGCCGTGCTCCTGCGCGATGTTTCTGATTAACTCCTGGATAATAACCGTTTTTCCCACTCCCGCGCCTCCGAAGAGTCCTACTTTTCCTCCCTTTACGAACGGGCAAATAAGATCAATGACTTTGATTCCGGTTTCGAAAATTTCCGCGGTTGTGGACTGGTCTTCAAATT
>MFRX01000020.1 GCA_001784725.1 Candidatus Moranbacteria bacterium RIFCSPHIGHO2_02_FULL_40_12b | reverse complement strand
TGAATTGCCTTTCATTAGTTCAATAATTTTATAAGTGATTTCTTTATTATTTTTTTCGAAATTCCCGCCGATGTTATATGTCTCTCCGATTTTTCCCTCGTGAATTATTAAATCAATAGCCTCGCAATGGTCTTCCACGTAAAGCCAGTCGCGCACATTCATTCCGTCCCCATAGAGGGGAACTTTTTTGCCCTCAATTAAATTAGTTATGAAAAGCGGTATTAATTTTTCCGGGAACTGGTATGGGCCGTAATTATTGGAACAATTGGAAATAGTCACTGGAAGATTAAAAGTATGGTAATAAGCCCTTACTAAATGGGCTGATGCCGCTTTAGAGGCGCTATAAGGGCTTCTGGGGTCGTAGGGCGTGTTTTCATTGAACGCCGGATCATTCGGGCCAAGCGAGCCGAAAACCTCATCAGTGGAAATATAGTGAAAGCGCTTGTTGCCATTTTTTCGGACGGCGTTAAGGAGATTGTAAGTCCCGAGAATATTGGAACGGATGAACGCGTTTGGCTCCATAATAGAACGGTCAACATGCGATTCGGCGGCGAAATGGACGATAATATCAACATCTTCCACTAAATCATTAACTAATTTTTTGTCGGCGATATCGCCTTTAATAAATTTGTGCTTCGGATTATTTTCAATATCTTTCAAATTTTCTGGATTTCCGGAGTAAGTCAAAATATCCAGATTAACAATTTGGTAATCAGGATACTTTTTTAAGACATAGTGGATAAAGTTGCTTCCGATAAAACCTGCCCCTCCTGTTATTAATAGGCGCATATAATTTTTACTACATCTGCTGTCGGCCGACAATAAATGTAGGGATTGTTTTTTTACGATATTTTATACGGAGAATTTTCTTTTTCTTCCCATCTTATCTCGTCAACTGCTTCCTGCTTATTTTTTCCTTTATATAATTTGTCCGGCAAATTAATGCACCAGGCGTCTTTGTCTGATATGTTTTTGTAGCCGTGCGCCACTCCCGGCGGCACGATGACCATCGTCGGATTATTTTCACCCGCCGATATTTTCAAATATTGGCCGTTTGTTTTTGATTTCTCCCGATTATCCCACAGATGCAATTCAAAATCTCCCGGACCGAGAAAAACGAAACAGTCGCTCTGTTTAGTATGCTCGTGCGGTCCGCGGATAATTCCCGGTTTGGTGGAACTCACATAACCCATAACCGGATTGTAATTTGTTTCGTCATTGCGGTAAATTTCCGCCAGCCACCCCCTGTCGTCTTCAAATTTATTCAGTTTCTTTATTATTACGCCCTCAATCATAGCGGATTAATTATAAATTATTTTCAGCAGTAAATCAAATAAAAAACGGCCTACGAAATTATTCGCAAGCCGTTTGTTAATTTTTAAAACCTCACTAATTGAGCAGCGAGCAACCGCCCAACTGCCGCAACTGTGAACATATCCGCTACTTGAACCGATTTTCTCCAGGCGAAGAACCGGCACTTCAGGATCAATTCCGCCTGTTTAGTGGCGGGATCCAAGAGGCCTGACTTGAACTTGAAAGCATTTTGTTCGGGATCAAGTTCCAGTTGTATCGGGAGTATTTCAATAGAATAATATTTTACTCCTTCCCCCTTTCCTGCTGTTTCAAAGAACGCGCTGTTTGGGTTGCAGTTTTCTCCTTCCAGGGGTTTTACTCTTCTGTCCGGAGAAAGATATCGGACCTCTTCTTCGTATTCTCTCATAGCTGCCTTAAAATGACTTTCATTCGGATTTAGAAATCCGCGCGGAACATTCCATGCCTCGCCGCCCTGATTTTGGCGTAATTGTTTCACGAGTCCCACGTACAACTCCCCGTCAATAATGGAGAACGGCACGGTTACAACGCCGCCTCCGCCGATTCCATGGAATGACCAGCCATCATAACCACCCGGTGTCATGCCATAATTCACTTCGCCAAACTTTGGATTGAAGATTTTCAAATGGAAAACATTTTCCACTGCTTCTCCATTCAACTCTACCTTCCATCCCCTCTTTTGCCGCAATTCTTCAGGAATCTCCTTTATCAAGGTATCCATCAATCAATTCCTCCTTTTTTATGTTTCAAAGTTTTTGCTCTATTTATCCGCCTTCCGAGAAACCCGGAAGATGTATTTTTAACGAACTTTTTGCATATTTATGCAATTGTTCAGCTTAACATATAAATAAATACTTGTCAAGCCCGCGAGAGCGGGAAAATAAAGACAGCTCCTGGAAATTTTTCCAAGAGCTGTTGCGATTAATGAGTGGTTTTATTCTTTACTTTTTTATTTTTGTAGCGAAAATAAATTACCAATACTGATAAGCTGGAAAAAAGCTTAATTGCGTTCCCTATAATAAGCGGCACGCTGTCGATTGTAATGCCATACGCCAGCCACATAGATCCAATCGCCATGATTGACATAAAAACAAACGGAGAAACATCTTGCACACTTTTATTTTTTATGCTTTTTACCGCCTGGAACAGCGGGTTAAATTCCAGTAATGTAGTTGCTATCAACATCCATTCAAATACAGATAATTTCATATTTCCTCCCTGAATTTGATTTTTAAAAGGACTGATTTTGTTTATTTCAGAAAATTATTCCATAAATTCCAATACTTCTTCTATATTTCTGATTATTTTTTTCGCGCCGGCTTTTAACAGTTTTTCCGCTGATACGGTATTGGTTATTCCTACTTCCATTACCTTGTTTGCTGAAGCAATCCGCATATCTTGAGGACCGTCTCCGAGATAAAGCGCCTTTGCGCAAAATTTGTTTTTCGGAATATGGAAATGCCGCGCGAAAAATTTTATATGTTCATCTCCTTTGGGAATTTTGTCAGACCCTAAAATGACGTCATATTGCAAAGAATTTCTTTTGAATAATTCTTCGAGTTCGGCAGTTTTCGATCCGCTTGTGGCGCAAAGAAATTTTCCCAATCCCTTTAATTTTTTGACTGTTTTTTTAACTCCAATAAATAAAGGGGGGTGTGGATGAACAGACGCGATCTTAAAAAATTTTATCACCAAATCATCCACTAAAAATTCGGCGGAGTTCGCTTTCCATTTGCGCAATATTCCGCTTATCTGTTTCTCAATGGGTGTTCCCGCCGTGTCGTAATAGTATTTTCCCGCGTCTTTCTTTGGCACTCCAAAATCGGTCACAACGGACTGGAACGCTTTTTTATAGATCGGCATTCTGTCAATCAGCACGCCGTCAACATCAGTAATGACATATTTAATTTTCATTTTATTTCCTTTTTGAAATTTTTTTAAACAACTTCTACCGGAAACCGGCAACAATCATTTTTATCATACCTGCTGAATTTTGTCAAGAGATACTAGGCGCGAGAAAAATAAAGACAGCTCCTGGAAATTTTTCTCCAAGAGCTGTTATGAAATAGTTGTTATTTAACGCTTTTTACTTTTTCTTCCAGGATTTTTTTTGCATCGGGAATCAGATTTGAACCTGATACTGCGATCTCCTTCAGGGTGTTCATGGTTTTTTGCGGCAGGGTCATATTCAGAAAAAATGTTCTGAATGAATCCGAATAGCGATACACCTCAATGGCCGCTACCCACCAGTATGGATTGTCTACTTTTTGAATCAATTTTATGTATTTCTGGCTTCGACTTTTTTTTGAAGATAGAAACAATTCAACGCAGTTCACGAAGGCCTCTGCGCTTTCCGGTTTCCAAAAAAAGTAAGTGAAGACAGACACGACACACGGAATGAAACTAATTCCCGATATTACTACCAGCCACCACTTTATCTCCATAATAGGATAAGACACACTCAATAGGATAAGACACACTTTCAACCATATCCAGAAAACAATTAATATCAAGATACTGTGGATCACATCAATCTTCAATTCTCTGGCTATTTTTCTCCGGGAAAGTTTATTATATCTATCTTGTTCCGAAAAATAAGATCCCGCATACACAAGAATAAATGAAACAGAAAGATACGCATATCCATAATACAATATGTTTTGGGGGACTTTATTTACCAAGAACCCAAATGATCTTAAGAGCAATGCTCCTACTAACAAGAAAGCAATAATCAGTGAATTTATGTTCCCGATTTTTATTATTCTTCTTCTTGAATCTGTCATTTCATCCTCCTTGTAATTTTTGCTCTATTTATCCGCCTTCCGAGAAACCCGGAAGAGATGTTTTTAACGAACTTTTTGCTTATTCAAGCAACTATTTATCTTAGCATATAAGAAAAGAATTGTCAAGCCCGAATTATAGAAAATAAAAAGCGGACGTGCTTTCGTTAAAATTCGTCCGCTCTCAAAGTCTACTTTCTATATTCCTTGGCTTTTTGGGCTAAGAATTCAGTGAACTCCTTTAAATCGGAAATACTGTCATCTAGTACATTTTTAGAATCCTTGTTTGCTAACCCAGCCATCGCGCCATAACCAGCAGCTATACTCATTAAACTTTCCGCCGTTGCATAGAGTTCTGATTTTAATTCAGCGGGCAATAAATTGGCAATTTCACCTAGTTTTTCCATTAAACAATGATGAGCCACATTCATATTTCCCTCCTTATTATTTAATTGTTTCGCCTAAAATTAAATCTGCATTTAGCATGAAATTATATTCGCTTATTTTTTTATCTTTGTCGATTATGGAAATTTTGACCGGAACATCATTGATTCCCGCTTGCTTTTGGATTTTAAGGTCATAGAAATCATTAACTCCCTTCGGCAGGGTATATTCCAATTCCACGGTTTTTTCGGTGCCCAGCGGAACTTTCACGATCGCGCCGAAATATCTTTTCCCGAACTCGCTGCCAAATTGGACGCCATCAAAATTTTTGGAATTATCAAGCCAAGCCCCTTCCGGCGCGTAAACGCGAAGATATGTCAGGTAGTCCTTAGTCATAAAATCCTTTTGCTTCGCCGTATGATTATAGGTAATTTTCAAAATTGCCTTTGGCTTTTCACCCGTAAGATCGACGGCGTATTCCACGGAACGCTTTACGTAATAATCGCTTTTGAGCGCTCCGAGATTAGCGTCAACCAGCATTAAATAATCGTCTTTCCAGTTTTGGTCAACTTTTCCTCCCCACCCGATGCGGTCCACTTTATTCCGGATGTTTTCCTCCTTAAAAAACATCTGAATGTCTTTTTTATTCAGGTCGGACATCAACGCCTTAAATACGTCTATTTTTTGCGAGAAAGACATTCCTGAAATTCTTTTAATAATTTCTTTCGCTATTTCGTTCATTATTGACTTTCTCTCTCCCCTTTCCACGCCCTGTTCCTCAAATCCTTTTTCCACTTGATATTCCAGCGCCACGATGGCGTTTTCGGAATCAAATTTTCCGGGATACCCTTCCACCTCAACCGGTCCGGTAATTTTCAGCATTGTGGTCAAAACATTGGCGGTTATCCCAATTACTCCGTCAAAATTTTCCTGTCCCTGCCCCTGGTGATAGAAAAATTCGGCTTTTTCCGCGTTAGTTGGAAAGTCGGGAGAAAAATTTGAATCTCTCATTTTCCACGATTTGATTTTTAATGTTTCTTTCAGCGGATATGGCGGCTCATAGATGTCGGGAATACGGCCGTCAAAATTAGAAAGATCATGGGTTTCAACTTTTGTCGCGCTTCCGTTTTTCACTTTTACTATGCCGAATGACCCGATGTAGCCGCCGCCCGGCCGGATTTCCAAATTATTCTGATAAAGCAACAGGTAGGTTCGCTCAATATTGTCATTTTGCAGCGCGTAGTCAGCCAGAAATGCCGTCGCTTTCAGTTCTTTTTTCAATTGCTCGCTAATGGGCAGGAATGCGATTATTGGATTCAGGGTTTCCAATCCCTTGTTCTTTACCTGCCAATAAAAATACCAGCCGGCTAAAAGCAATATGGATATTAGCCAGAAAGTAATCCAAAATTTAACAGGATGTTTCTTCATTGAATTAATAAAAGTTAATTTAAAACGCAACTGTCACATTTCTCCCCCCCGCAAAAGTTGATTAAGCCGCTTCTTGTATTCCTCCTCGGTTGGTTCAGCGCTCTCCTTCATTAAAGTTTGTTCAGCACTTTCTTTTGTTTCAGGCAATTCTGATTTCGGAAAACCGATAATTTCTTCAGAAATGGGAAGATTTTCGGGAGCCCAATATTTTCTCCCGCTTGATCTGCGTTCCATTTTTTCTCGTAATCCGCCCGTTTTTTCGGTTTGTTTTTGATATAATCCCCGCTCAAAGAAATTTTTTCTGTATAATGGAACACCTTTGAATAATTTGAAATTAATCAAATATACCAAATAGGAAGATACTATTCCGATTATTAAACTTAATGATATCAAAAGCATCCAATTTTTCACGTATGTAGACGTTATTGGTCCGTCGGTAATTCTGATATCCAAATCATCCCGGAGATTATAAAATTTCCCCGCGTAATTTATCAGCGTGTTAACCGTTTGCTTTGAAAGTTCAAGCGAGTCGCTCCTGCTTTTTGCCAAAACGGATAAGTCAATCACTCCGCTTCCGCTTTTTCTTTCTATTATTAAGCTATCATTCCAAAACCGTTTCCTCTTGTCCTTGGAAAAGCCGGCGAATTGATCCTCAATTTTATCATTATCTTTGAGTATTTTTTCATAAAAGGACAAATTACGGGGAAGTTCAATGAAATTTTCAATAACAGTGTCTGGATTCTTGGCCAACTCCCCGCTTTTAGCGACCAATAAAATATTATAATCGGTTCGATACCAGTTAAAATTACTAATTAAAATCAAAAAAATTACAATTGACAGTATCAATGTAAGTATTATGAAATATATCGGGATGTTTTTTAAATCATTAAATTTCCACTTCGCGCTCATACAGTTTTTTCTTTTTTAAATGCAATAATTCATTATATATTCTTTCGGTTTTCCGGATGGCTTCATCCCAGCCGTATTCATTTTTTACTCTTTCCTGGCACAAAATCCCCAACTTGCCCACTAACTGCGGATTATTCAGAAGATAAGCCAGTTTTTCTTTTAGGTCTTCAATATTGCCTTTTTCAAAAGAGAAACCGGCTCCATTGATGACTTCAATATTTTCTTCTATGTCGCTCGTCAAAACGGCAGTTCCATGACTCATCGCTTCAAGGAGAGCGATGGAAAGTCCTTCCGTTTCAGACGGCTGGACAAAAATATAGGCGTTTGAGTAGAGTTGCTTCAAATTTTCTCCATACTGGCTTCCGGTAAATATTATATTTTTTCTCCCCTCACTTATGAATTTGACATATTTCACGTAATCATCAGAGTGAAAACCATCCCCAATAATCGCTAATTTAAAATTATTCGGCGACTTATTCGTGTTTTCCAGCTGCTTGAACGCTTCTATTAAATAATGGATGCCCTTGTGTTTTATGAATCTCCCGACATAAAGGATATACCTCTTTTCTTTCAAATCCCAACGGGCCAACTTATCGCTTCCCGGATATTCATTAATATCAGCGCCGTTAGTTATCATTTCGGCAGTGGCCGCATGGCTTAATTTCGCCCATTTTTGCAATTTTTTGCTGACGACAATGGTCTTATCGGGAATATTGCAGGTTACGAATTCTCCGAAACGGAGATAATTGCTCGCCCAAAATCCCCATTTTTGGTGATAATAATCCTGGCAGTGGAAAGTCGCGACCAGCGGAGTATTTTTTCTGAAAATTTTGTAAAGCCAGGAAAGCGATGCCGGACCGATGCTTTGATAATGGACGATGTCATATTTTTGAAAAATCGCGTGAATGGTGGCCAAAAAAGTATGGCTTATCGTGTCTAAATTTTTTGTTGAAATACTGGAAAGATGAATGAGATTAACGCCTCTATATTTTTTCATTTTTTTATCGGTATAGTTATTTCTGACATATACAAAAACCTCATGCCCCCTTTCGGCCAGGCGCGCTGATATTTCCTCCACATGCCTTTCCACACCGCCTGAAAACGCCGGAATTCCTTTTTGCCCTATGAATGCTATGCGCATAAATAATATTAAACTACTTAATCTCCGCTTTCCTATACTTAAAATATTCTTATTATTCTGGATAAGTCCCCGATTTTATTCAGCCAGTACTTGCTGTTGCTCTGAACAGTAAATCCATTCCAAATTGAAGCTGAAAAATTCCCTCTCTGGACTCTTGCGACTCCGTATCTTTCATTTTTATAAAACTTTGATTTGTTCAAATCAATTCTGCCTACCTTTCCGAAACCGTTCACTTCCACTCCTTCCCTCTCGTTTCCATAATAGGTATTATTTTTCGTCCAGATATTAGAAGAATCAAGCGTTAATTTCATTCCGCTTCCGTCATTATTTTTTATCGTATTTTCTTGTATCCAGGCGCTTGTTCCTGCCGCCAAATCAATTCCGTCGCTCTCATTATCAATAACCTCATTATCCATGATCACGATTCTTCGGGTTTCCGAAAAAATTCCGGTTCTTCCGTTGTTTTTTATGACGCTGTTGGTAATACTCACTTCTTTCTTTTTATCCGCCTTGCCGCCGGATATTCGGATTCCGTCTTTATCGTTATCTTTAATGACGCATTTTATAATTGAAACTTTGCTGTCTTCCTTGACTTTAATGCCGTGCTTGCCCTTTTTTATCGTCACTTTATTAATCTTGGTTTTATTTTTCATCTCAACAACCGGTTTATCGTCATTTTTACCCTGTATGATCACATCTTCCCTGTCGCTGCCATAGATTTCAACTCCTTTCGGAATTTCAATATTTTCTTTGTAAACGCCAGCGGCAATATGAATTTCCGTATCGTCATCGGACTTATCCAGCGCTTTGCCGATCGTTTTGTAGGGATGGGCGTTTGATCCATCTTCAGCGCCGCTGGCTTCCGCATCGACGTATATTTTTTTATCCTGTCCCGCCAGGACTAGTACCGGAAGCACGAATACAGCTAAAAGCAAGATAGAGCTGATTATCTCACTCTTCTTTTTTTGGCTTATTTTAGACATTATTTTGCCCATATGATTTTATTAATGATTATTTTTAGAATTATAAATTTTAGCATTAATTATCTTATTATGTCAACCCCGTTAGGAACTCATGCGCGGTATGAAACCCAACCGCGCGAGTTTTTTTAAATTTTACTTAACCTCAGCCAAATTGCGGGGTATGTTTCTAAGGGAGTCAACACTTTTTGCTTTTTCGAACAATCCTATTATTCTGCCGTAATATTTGCTTGGATCGTATTTCTTTATTGCCAAGTCCCTTATTTCTGATTCATTGAATTTTAATCGGCCGTTTTTAATGTCTTTAATAACCCTGATGAAGTCCTTCTTGGTCTCAACTAAAAATCCATTCTTCCCGTTTTCGATTATTTCACCGTATGCTCCGGAGTTAAACCCAACAAAAGGTTTCCCGAAACTTGCGGCCTCAAGCGCGACCAGTCCGAATGTTTCAGGAAGGCGGGATCCGGAAACAATAATCTCGGCATTTTTTATGCGGTCCGCTAATTTATTGCTATTTAAATATCCGAGATATTTTATGTTAGCCGATTTTTTAATTTTAAAATTGTCTTCGCTTTCTCCCGCCAGATAAAGTTTTATTCCTTCAATGTTTTCAAAAATATTTATTAACGCATCAACTCCTTTTTCTTCTGAAATCCTCCCGGAATATAATGCATATCTATTTTTGGCATTTACTACATTACTATTTAGCAATGCAGTATTTGTCTGATTGGCGATGAAGTGCGGGAGGATGAATATTTTATTTTCTTTTATTCCATTACTGATTAATTTATTCCGCGCGAATTCGCTTGGAACGATATATAAATCAATATTTTTATCATAAATATCCAGAAATTTATGGAATTTCGATTCCAGCGCGACCAAAAAACTTTTGATAAATGAATCTTTAAAACATTTCTCTGTTACGAATTTCCAAAAGCCGTAATTCTCTCCTCTTAGTAGATAATCGGGACAAATCAATTTGTAGTCATGCGCCGTCATGACAATCGGAATATTCCTTTTTTTTATTTGCGGCAGAATTGACGGCGATATTTGGTGATAGATATTATGGATATGGGCTATGTCCGGCTGAAAATCATCCAATAATTCGTTTATTTTCCTTTTCGCCTCAAATGAATAAAACATGCGGAAAATTCCCTTAATTTTTTGCCAAATACTAAATTCACCGGTGTAGCCGACGGTAGAAACAAAATATTTTTTCCAAATAGATTCTTCATTTTTCGAATGGTCCATTGAAAAAACTGCGGCATCATTGCCGTTTTTCCGAAGCATCCGGACTAAGTCCAAAAAATGCCGGTCCGCTCCGCCTTTGGCGAAATTAAATTTGTTTATTTCCAGTATTCTCATATCTTAATTTTCATCCGAATTATATCCTAATTGTTTCCGAATTCGAACTCAATTCGGATTTAATCTGAACTGAACTTCGCATAAGCCCCAGCAATATCCAAAAAAATATCCCCAGCATATTGGTCTCCAGATACGGCTGGAATAAAAACGCGATTAGGTAGTTTATAAACATAATTAAAACCGCGACATCTATCCAGTTTTTTTCTTTTTTTATAATCAATTGCCTGAAAGTTTTATATATAAAAATTATAAAAATTATTGAAGTAATCAGTCCGGACTGGACCAAAAGAGCGATCAGGGAATTATGGATGTTTCTCGCTTCCACAAAGTTCCGGTAATTTTCCGTTTCCACATAAAGTTTTTTTCCGAAACCAAATCCAAAAACGGGTTTTTTCGCGTATTGCTTAATTGCCTCCGTCCAAACCGTATTTCGCCAGGAAAAACTTTCGTCCTTGGCATATTTCAAAAATGAATCTGCCCTTTTCTCCACGACTGTTTTTGCTCCAAAAGCTGCTCGGCTTAAGTCCGACTTCGGAAATAGCGACATTGAATAAACCATCAGGGCCGCGATTGCTATCGCCGCGAGCGTATATTTTATGACAATTTGCGCCAACATTCGTTTTTTTCTTTTGAAAAAATAGACAACCAAAATGGATACCGATATGAATAAACTCAACCAAAGATGCCTCATCATTGAACCGATTATTCCGATGATCCAGATTGCACTGAGAACAAATAAAATCATGCCGTGTTTGCTTTTTTTGCAAATAAGATAGATAAATGCGGCAAGAAACGCCATAGTTAGATAAAATCCGTGAGTAAAAGCAAGGAGACGAACTCCTTCAGTGGAAAGAGGGGTATAATCGGACCAGATCCCATGTTGGGTAATCGCGCCAATTACGATAAAAAATATGATCAATGCCGCTCCCGCGAAGGCGAATTTGAATAACCTCGCCGCATATTCATATTTATTGATAACAATAACGACAGCGAAATAAAATAACGAATAGAGCGCGTAATTTTTCAAGCTGCTGAACGAAAGCGCGAAATCATTTCCATAACCAAATAAACTGATAAAAAAATTTATAAATACCAGAGCGATGAAAGCGATCAGATAATAATCCGTTTTTAAAAAATTGAACCTTATTTCTTTTTTTATAAATTTATATGCAATACCTGCCAGTAGTGCGATAAAAATCGCGTCCAGCGGATAAAACTTGTATTCCATCCGGCCGATTATTATCGGTTGCAACGTGAAAAATCTTTCAAAAATAAAAGTTAAAAAAACAATGGCGTAAAGTCCGCCGCGGGGATAAAAAAACGAAATAAGCGCCGCAATTGGAATTGTGAAAAGATAAACCGGAAGATTGAATCCGGCAATCAGATTAACCAAAATAAAAAATGAAATAAAAGCGATGATAAAAACCGCGCTCATTATTTCAATTGAGATGTTCCTTTGTGTAAACGCATTTTTCATAATGCCATCCTGAACGAAATGAAGGATCCCTGAAAACTTCGGTTAAATTATATTAACGGGATTCCTCGCTATGCTCGGAATGACAACTTGGATTCGCATTTGAATCCGAATACTGGTAAATTTTGAACTTTGTATCGTATCACTTTTCTTAAAAAAAAGCAAGCCCCGAAAGCTTATGATAAAGCTTCGGGGCCTTGGGAATAACTACTAATCTAAGCGGACATATTTGCAGCCCTTTGGGCTGGTGCAATCCGGTTTCAGACCGTTTTTGCTTGGAGTACCGGGTGTTATCATTTGCCAGTACCTGCCTGTTGAGTCCTCATATGTGAAATTAAATCCCTCTCCTTCTTTTAGAGTGAAGGTATTTACAGCACCGAGGTTGCGAGGCGGTATTCCCCTTAAGTCGTCAAAAATTTGAACATTGAGCAGTTTTGCTCCGTCCGGAAGGGCGGGAATTATTACCGTATCGCCATCACGCACTGGAGTGACATCCACATATTTCGGCGTTGCCTGAGCGATGCCTGCGAAAACTACCAGTGACATAATCACCATTATTAGTATTACTTTTTTCATCTTTTTTCACCTCCTTTTTGATGAATTTTTTGCCGAAAATTTTGTTATGTTCCGGCAACTCTGGCGCCGGAAATGAAATTTCCGGCTATTTCCGAGTTTTCAAACAACTTTCAATTGATTTTCTATCTTAACGCAACAGGCAGAATTTGTCAACTGCCTTTCGCGAATATCTTAGTTTGTCTGTTTCTTACTCATCAGCATTGATGGGAATCACAGATTCCAAAGCGGGAGTAATTAACAGCACTGGTTGTGATATAGATGCGTCCGTTTGCATGATTTTTTTATCGGCGTTGATTCCAATCCCGGTAAATTTGTATTGGCTTTTTCGGTATCCGCTGTAACTTTTTCTTAACAG
This sequence comes from Candidatus Moranbacteria bacterium RIFCSPHIGHO2_02_FULL_40_12b, assembly GCA_001784725.1. Taxonomy (GTDB): domain Bacteria; phylum Patescibacteriota; class Minisyncoccia; order Moranbacterales; family 2-12-FULL-40-10; genus 2-12-FULL-40-10. The sequence continues at coordinate 11,249 of MFRX01000020.1, read as the reverse complement.
CAGATTTCCGCTTTCGTACCGGCCAAGAATCCCAAGTGTTGGATTTAGATGGGAATATATTTTTCCGTAGAATCCCGCGGCCAGTCGTCCATTCTGATTAGGGAGGTCGTATATTAACTGGGCTTGAGGCGCGAAAACATGCTGTTCGTCCCAGCCCTGATAATCATATCCGGGACCGATTCTTAATGTCAGGTTATTTCTCAATTTCTGGTCTATTCCAAGAAAAAATGAGAAATAATTTTTTGAATCGGGTTTTAAATTCCACTCTTTCGGACCACTGATTTTTTGGTTCAATCCCCACCACGATTCGGCCTGCAGAATTAGGTATGTTCTTTCATCAACTATTTCGCGAATGTGTTCGCCATACAGTCCCCATACTGGACCTTTTTGGTTTATTTCTTTTACGGTGTCGGGATTTTCCCAATGGCTTTCTTCCCACCCAAGACGGGCTTTTAATTGCCATGATTTGGAATATTCCAATCCTTTTTCGTCAATTCCGCTCGAATATATGCGTTTTAATCCTGCCTCGCCTGCCGCGCGCCATCCATTTCCTTTGCTGGGAAAATAGCTGGCTTTATAAGTGTGGGCGCTGGCAATACCTCCGATTCCGCCCCAGTATTCACCGGAGCAATCTATTTCAAAATTATCCCAATACATTCCTTCAATCCAAATATTATTTCCTTTTGTTTTGCCTTCACCGGACGGGTCATGCACCCATACTGCGATGCCGCTCATAAGTTCGAGTTCGCCGCATCCGGGACATTCCATTTGTTCTTCTTTTAATTTTATTTCTTGCTCCATTATTTTTTGCGGGACTTCAGGCGCCGGCTCGGGAGCGATAATAGGAGCCGGTTGAACAGGAATTTCAATTTTCTCAACCTTTTCTTCCGGCGTTTTTTCCCAGTTCAAGCTGGCATTACCGCACGATTCTATAACCATGATCTCATATACCGCATTTTCAATTACCGCGGACCATCTCCATGCTTTTAATTGATCAACTTTTTCCCAGTTGTATCTGTATGTCGTAAATCCGTTTCCATAAACTCCTTTTCCGTCCGAGGTATATTTCGCTTCCTCGCCCTTCATTAAAATGTAAGGTTCCGGATCGGCGCTGCTGATTTGTTGGATCAGAAGATTTCTGACGTTTTCATCCAGTTTTGTTTTCTGAATGAAATCTATAACTTTTGCGTCTCCCTTGAGCGCTTTGGCGCCGTAGGGCGATGTATTGTGATTTCTGATTTCCACTATTTCGATATCCGGAATTACAATCTGCTGTCCGATGCGCAGTTTTTTCTGGTCGGTTATGTTGTTTCTTTCGGCGATTTTATTCCAAAGAAACCCGGTGCCCCATTCTGTTCTTGAATATTTCCAAAGCGTATCGCCTTTTTCAATCTTACTTTTTCTTTCCGCATTCGCAGTCCCCGTGAAAGCCAGGACTGCGATCATTGCCGCCAAAAGCAATCCTATAACTTTCATTGTTTTCATTTTTCGCTCCTTTTTTGATTTTCTGAAATTTTTTTAATCATTTCATTAATTCCATAAAGTTTCACATCTAAAAGATGCTTCGCTTTTAGGGCCATTATTCTGGAATTGCCCGAATAAGCAAAATCCCATCCTTTCGATGGCGCGCCTGCCGCCTCGACAAGTTCAAAAAATAAACTGATGCCTGTAGCGACGAAGTCGGTATATATGCTGGCCGTAGAATATTCTATGAATTTTTGGGAATAGGAATAGGCGGGATTTTTTTCCGCGATTTTCATAAATTGCTCCTCTGAAAGAGGAGTTAAAGTTGTTCCGCGGAGATTTTCAACTCTGTTCCAGTGGCTGATAATTTCATACACATAATCGGCTTTTTTTAATGTTGAAATTTCAGTGCCGATTTCGCGAACAATATTTTTTCGGTACGTTGAATCAGAAACTAACTTTTTTCTTTCAATAGGAATTTCCTTTTCTTGATGATACGCGTAGGCATATAAAAATCTAGTTGAAAACGCAACGACTTTTGGATTTTTCATCTCCGATATATTTCCTTCTATGGAAATTACGCCTATGGTTTTTCCGGAAAGACGAACTCGATACATCCAAAGAAGTTGGGATAAGTATTCATTTCCATCTTCATCAACGATCCAACCATACCATTTAATCCTTCCGGGGAAAATTTCTCCCAAGAAAAGAATTTCAGGAAAGTCCACTTCATAGAAACTTGTTTCCCTTTTTGTCAGATATGGCGTTTCCAAAATTCCTACGGTATCAACTGGTTCCAACAGAAGATTGCTGAATTTATGAAAATCCACATTTCTTGCCGCATCTATGTTGCGGTAATCCTTAATAATCTGGTCATTCATCGCGCATCCGGAAAGGATGGCGAGAGTAAGAATAATGAATAATGAATAATGAATAATGAATATTTTTTTCATCTCACACCATCCCTTTCTTTATTATTTAGTTTTTAAGTTACTCGGCATTTACTTCAATACTTCGAAGTATTGAAGTAAATGTCTATTTTCTCTTTTATCTAAAATTTGTCAATCGTCAAATGTCAAATGCCTGCCCGCCATTGCCGCGTTCAAACGCTGGCAGGCGGGTCGCATATTACTTTTCATTCAGATACCGCAAACTTTCCTCATATTCATCAACTATTTCCGGCTTTCTGGCACTTTCCTCCTGATTATAATAACCTTCAGTTCGGTAATTTATTTCATTTCTGAAAAAAACCCAGATAAAACCAAACAATACTCCCAAAATCATTCCGCCGACCAATACCAGCGCGATGGTTTCAAGCTCCGGATTGTTTTCAGTAATTGGCCCGGTTAACACCTTAATTTCCACATTTTGGTTTTCTCCCAAAAATATTTTATTGCTGTTCACTAAAACATCAGCTATCGCCTGGGAAATCCTGATTGTATTTTTCTGATTATCCCCAGTCACCTCTACGCTGAAAATGCCCAGTTCCGGCCCTCTTTTGACGCTGATTATTTTATTCCAATCCCTGACCCTTGCTCCCTTGTCAAATGATAAAAATTCTTCTCCGACTTTTCCCGTTTTAATTACTTCCCCGATAAATAGCTCGCTGTATATTGACTCGCCCAGGACCTTTCCCAAGTATTCGGCGGATTTAGTAAGCGAATAATAATCCTGGTTTCCGGTTTGGTTCCGCACTATCAGAAAATCAGTGGAAACTTTATATTTCTTTTCTTTGACCACTAAAATGACAAATGACAAGGCAGCGACCAGAACGCCGATTAAAATTATCATTCCGATTTTTTGCCTGAAATAAGGCATAATTTTAAGATTTTTAACTAAAAATTAATTTAAATTTTTAATGCTAAACATTATCACTATATTAAAATTCTGTCAAGTAAACCCCGTTAGAAATTCATGTGCATATAAAACTCAACCACGGTAAGCTCTATGGCATTTTTCTAACGGGGTAAAAAATTAAAGCCTTCCGAAATTATCCGAAGGGCTCTTTGAAAATTGCTATTAAATTATTTTTTAATTTATTTCATAATATGAAATAAAAAATTAGAATTGGGCGGGAGGATTGGGCATCCTCCCGCAAAACTTTTTGTGTTATTCATCGACTACGTCATCGTGTAATACAATGTCGTCATCATCTACGGCGGAGTGATGAAATGATTCTTCGCTTCTTTCCTGTATTTTTGGCTCACACGATTTGCGTGGATGCCCATGAACTGCAGTCCATCTTCGTATCCTGCCTCTAACTATATTGTCGCCATCGGTGCTCATCTCTAGTACCTCCTTTTTTATAGTATTTTACTAGCCCAATCCTAATTTTTTATTTTAACGAATATGTGATATTTAGATGCATTCCTTGCTTATAGGGTTTTATGTAGCATATTTCTTACTTTTTCAAAACCGCCAGGAAGGCCTCGGAGGGGATGCTCACCCGTCCGATGTTTTTCATTTTTTTCTTTCCTTTTTTCTGCTTTTCCAGAAGTTTTTTCTTGCGCGAGACATCCCCGCCGTAAAGTTTTTCGGTCACGTCTTTGCGGAATGCTTTTATCGTTTCGCGGGCGATAATTTTTCCGCCGACAGCGGCTTGCAGCGCGATCTGAAAATTCTGTTTGGGAATGGCGCCTTTAAGTTTTTCCACCACTCTTTTGCCTTCGCTGAACGCCCATTCGCGGGGAATAATCCGGGAAAAGGCATCCACTTTCTCCCCGGCTACCAAAATATCCATTTTGACCAGATCATACGGTTTATATTCCGTAATTTCATAATTCATTGAACCGTAGCCCGAAGAAGCACTTTTCAGGTCGTCATGAAGATTAATGATAACATCCGTGAGGGGACAGCTGAATGTCAGAATCAGGCGCTCGCTGTCGATATATTCGGTGTTGAAGTACTCCGCCCTGGTATTTTTCATAACCTTCATAATCGGTCCCAGATACGCGCTCGGCGAGATAATATCAAGTTTAACGCAGGGTTCGTAAATTTCTTCAATAATAGAAGGGTCCGGCATTTCACTTGGAGAATATATCTTGATTTTTGATTCTTGATTCTTAATTCTTAGTTCATACACCACGCTCGGAGTGGTAATGGTCGGGCTTATCTCAAATTCCCTTTCCAGCCGAGATTGGATTATTTCCAGATGGAGCATTCCTAGAAATCCGCAGCGGAATCCGCGCCCCAACGCCTGATTACTTTCGGGTTCAAACGTAAAGGCGGCATCATTAAGTTTCAATTTTTCCAGTGAATCACGCATAAAGTTGTAGTCATCGCCTTCAATCGGATAAAAACTGGCATACACCATCGGCTTCACTTCTTTATACCCGCGTAAATTTTTAACTTTTAACTTTTCATTTTGAATTGTTATAGTGTCTCCGACCCGGCATTGAGAAACGCTTTTCAGTCCGGTGGCGATGTATCCGATGTCTCCGGCCGAAAGTTTTTCGCATTTCTGAAGTTCCGGTTTGAAATAACCGACTTCAATAACATCACTTGAAGCATTTCCCACTATCATAAAAATTTTATCCTCGGCTTTAACTTCCCCGTCCACGATGCGGACATAAGCCAATACTCCCTTATAAGTGTCATATTTTGAATCAAAAATTAAAGCCCGCAGATTTTCCTTGTTTTCTCCCTGGGGGCATGGAATTATTTTAATGATCCTCTCCAGAAGATTCTCCACTCCCTGCCCTGTTTTTCCGGAAACCTCCATAATATCTTCTTTTTTGCAACCCAAAATATGAACTATTTCTTTTTTTGTTTTTTCCGCATTGGCATTCGGCAAATCAATCTTGTTCACGACCGGTATAATTTCCAACCCTTGTTCAATCGCCAGATATAAATTGGAAAGGGTCTGCGCCTGCACTCCTTTAGTCGCGTCAACTAAAAGCACCGCGCCTTCAACTGCCGCCAGCGACCGCGAGACCTCGTAATTAAAATCCACGTGGCCGGGAGTGTCAATCAAGTTCAAAATAAATTTTGAACTTGAAATTTTCAATTTTAAATTTTCAATTTTAAATTCATTGGAAATTTTCGGCTCATATTCCATTCTGACCGGCTGTAATTTAATAGTTATCCCGCGCTCCCGTTCCAAATCCATCTGGTCCAGCACTTGTTCCTTCATTTTCCGCTTCTCTATAGTTCCGGTAATTTCCAGCATTCGATCGGCCAAAGTTGATTTTCCATGGTCGATATGCGCGATTATGCAGAAGTTTCGGGTATTACTTTGATTCATAATGATTATTCTATTACAAAATAGGCATAAAATCAACGCTTATTTGACAAATTTGCTTTAATCTATATCATTATAACAACTATGCGGGTGGCATAGTTATTTAAAATAAAGCCGCAGTGCGCGGTATCTCCAGTGCGGAGAAACTACTTCAGTATGAAGGAGGGTAAGATGGAAACAAGATTTGATCCTTACAAAATAAGAGAATCATTTATTGATTTTCTACAAGAAGGAAAGTTCAAAAAAGTATACATATGCTTCAGACCAAAAGATATCAAGTTTGATGAAAGTAATGTGTTTTTAACCGATGCGGTTAGCCATCACCATGTCCGAATCGGAGACGGAAACTTCTATAATGTAAAGAATGGCTGGTTGGGAAAACACAAAGAACCTAATATGAACTGGTTTAACTGGCTCTTTTTTCCGCAAGGTTTTATGCCTCTGGCATTTTTCGAACTAACCGGAAAAATCGGCAGTGTCACCGTTAAAGAAACTTTTTGTGTATGCGGAGTATATGGAGGGATAGATCAATATGGAAATATTAATCTCGCTCCTCTTGTTGATCGGAACGAGAAAATTATCCCAGTTCTTTGGGCAAAAGGTCTGCAGGTAGTAGATTCCTTGCTGGAATAATAAAAACAGGCGTCCACTCCGCCTGTTTTCTTTTTTCTTACAATTCAAACACCGCCAATCTCGGTGTTATCTTCCGCGATTTTTTCGCCAAACCGCAGAAATTTCCGGCGGAATGAATCCTTAAAGTAGTGAAATTCTTTTATTTTAAGGAGGTAGCTCATTAAAATAAAAATTATTATTCCGATTATTCCCGATAAAGCCAGTTGGAAGAAAACGCCCAAAAAAGTATCAAGCGGAATAAATCTCACGGAAATATATTTGAAAAGCTGCGCGACGATTCCGGCCGCGAATGACGCGAGAGATATCTTAAAAACAGAAATTACAATATTCTTGTCGTCCAATGAGTCAAATTTTGACCGGAGAACCGTAAGTAAAATGAACATGTGGACGACCGTGGCAACCGCGAACGCTATCGCCAAACCGACAACTTTGAACTTATCAATAAGAAAAATCACCAGTAAAATATTTATGGCTTCGCCTATTAAAGCGACAAAGAACGGCGTTTTGGTGTCATGAAGCGCGTAGAAAGAACGGGTAAGCAACGGGATCAGTCCCTGCGCGAACAAGCTCAAAACCAAAATTCCCAGGATACTGAAGGTATTCTGGGTATCTTCCCAGTCGAATTTTCCCGCTCCCAGAATGACGCGCACGATCTGGGCGCGGAAAATTAAAAAAAACACGCTGATTGGTATTATGAAAAAAAGGATGTGGCGCATGGTCTTGGAAAAACTCCGGGCAAAGTCATCTTTCATATTTTTTGAGGCAAAGGCGCTAAGGGTCGGAAAAACCGCGATTGCAAAAGAAGCGCCAAAAAGGCCGAGAGGCGCGCCTTGAATATTATTGGCAAAATTAAAAACTGTTAAGCTGCCGGCCGCCAAAGTGGAAGCAAAAATAGTAATGACAAAAAGATTAATCTGATTAACCGCTATGCCCATTGTTCTCGGTATCATCAGATGGATGACTTTCATTACATTTTTATTCCAAAACGCCTTAAAAAATACCGGCTTGTACCTGAATCCGGAAATTCGGACGGCGGGATATTGGATAAGCATGTGCATAAACGCTCCCAAAACCACGCCCCAGGCAAGTCCAATAGGCCCCATAAATTTAACGAAAAAAACGGCTCCAATGATAATCCCTATGTTATAAAGAATCGGAGCGATGGCATAGATTAAAAATTTTTTCATGGACACCAATATTCCCCCAAAAAGGGCGCTTATTCCGAGGAAAAAAGTGCTTATGAACATTATCCGGGAGAACATTATGGTCTCATTTATTTTTTCCGAGGAAAAGCCGGGAGTGATGATTTTCATAATCGCCGGAGAAAAAATCAGCAATACGGCTGAAATTAGCAGCAAAAAAATGATTTTCAAACTCAAAATTCCCGACGCCAATTCCCACGATTCATCTTCTTTTTTATTAACAAACAGTCCGGTGAAAACCGGTATGAAAGCCGAGCTTAACGCTCCCAAAACAAGCAGGTTATAGACCAAATCAGGGATGCGAAAAGCGGCATAGTAGACATCCAAAGCGTCCCCTGCTCCGAATTGCGAAGCCAGAATTCTGTCCCTGAAGAGCCCCAGAAGGCGGCTGGCAATTCCGGCCACGGAAATCATAAAAGCCGCCGCCACGACCGATTCTGTCGGCTTGCTGTTTAATATTGAATTATTCAGTAGTCGTTTTATCATAAATCGCGCGGTTATTTTTTAACGAATGCCGCTCCAATTAATTTATCATTCACTAAATCAGTGTCAATTTTGATTTCATTGCCTGCTTCCCTGATCTCATCAGGATACTTCCAGTTTATTTTAAATTTTTCCGGAAATTTTACCGAGCTTATTAATTTGCTTCCCGCGCTTCCGGATTGTTTTTGGGCCAGCAGAGAATAAGTATCGGCTGGTTTGTCAGCGTCGTTTATTTCTATTTTGAACGGGAGGAGATATTTATATTTTACAGCCACCGTTTCCTGCGGGCTCACATAAACCCAATTCGCGAAGACCGTTTTGCCTGAGTCCTCGTAAGTTCCGACTCCGGTGCCGGGGTTAACGGACATTTTTTTTTCTTCGTTTTCAACATCGGGATCGCGCCTGAATCTGAGAACGTCATAATCCAGCGGAGAATCATTGAATTCTTTCGTCTGCCCCTCTGTCTCAAGAAGTTTCGAGTTTTTCGGAACATACACCCGCATATAATCCGCGTTGACCTTATTCCACCAATCATAGGAAAAATTGCCTCCATTATGATGCCTGGTGATTGTCAGCGTGTCAATAACTGATCCGTCATCAAGGATTTCCGCTTCATGCTCTATTTTTTCGTCAACCACTCCGTCGGTTTTATAGCCGTTTATATTGGTATTTATAACACTTAGATAGTCCTTGGGGGCATCCATTATTTCCCCCGACCAATTTCGGTCGGATATTATTTTTTGCAGCTCTTCATTTGACGAATAAAGCAGAATCTGCTTTTGGTTCAAACTATCAATCAAAACGTTCATCGTTTTCGCCACTGTATTGATATCCCTTGAACTGAAAAGCTTATCCAGAACAATGGGAGCCAGGTCCGATAATATTTTCTTGGGTTCATTTTTCTCTTTGTCAAAATCGGCTTCAATTTCATTCTGGGTTTTTTCAATAAAATTTTCCGCGTCAAGCGTAACATCATATTCAGGCATTTCTATCGGACCGGTGATTTCCAGAAGTTTTCGCATGACAGTCGGCGTCAAGGTAATGATCCCATCCGCGGTCGGACCGCCGGTTTTTTCATAAAACAATATCGCTTTCCGCGCGGATTTTGGAAAATCAGGAAACCAATTGCTGTCGTGCAAACTCCAGGCGGCGCTTATTTTCTGAATGGGTTTCGGAGGAACGATTTTTTCCTTTAACTGCCCATCCGGATTGAAAATTCCATCAATAAAAAATTTTCTTACTTTTCCGCTGGAAATATCCAGCAGGCCATAACTCCCAATAAAGCCCCCGGTAGCTCTCATCTCCTGGTTATTTTGAAAAAGAAAAAGATATTTCCTCGGACCGTTCCCGCCCAGCAAATCAACAATAATGCGGCTGTTTTTCAAAAAATCTTTTATTGTTTCGGAAATAACCGGGATTTTCTCTTTCGCGCCGATGAATTTCATTTTCTTATCTTCCGGCACGTCATCAAGTTTTATCCGGGACAGGTAGATACCCGCGTCATCCAACCGCGCCGCGGCGGTTTTTAGTTCATCTTCCATTGAATAAAAAACATCAAGGAGTGTCCGATTTTCATTGCCGATATTTTCCGGTTCTTTCAATGCCTCCAGGGTTTCGATGATATTGTTGAGCGATTTGCCGGCTAGTGAGAGATTTTTTCCTCCTTCCGCCAGATTTTTGCCCGCTGAAACCTGGGAGACCACCGGAAAAAATCTGGCAATGTCGACAAAAAAATTTCCCATTTCGCCTATGTCTTTTGAAGTTTTGGAAAAATTACCATAGGCGCTCTGAAAATCTTCGCTTGATTTTTGGAATTCCCGGATCTTCAGGTTTTCGACCGCTGATGCCAAATTTTCGTATCCTTCACTGCTCACTCCCATCACCGAACTTTTAATACTAAGCCCTTTGCCGACATATCCGAGAGCGCCGATTGCCAATGCCACAAGAGCAACCGAACCGGAAAAATAAATTAACGCGTTTAATGGAGTCCGGCGGATTCGGTTTCGGAAAGCGGAAAAAAAGAGGACTTCTCTGGCTGATTTCTCCGGCAGTTTTTTTTCTTTTTTAATATCAGAGTAAGAAAAATTTCTTAATTTTTCATATTTTATCCTTTCCAGAACTTCTTCCGGAATAACATAGTAAAATGGCACTTCACTGCTCTTGAAATTTTTTCCCAGAACATAAATATTGGGCTCCCCGAAAAATCCGAGTTCAATTCTCATTTTATGATTTCTCGCCAGTTTTTCCACATTTTTGATTTTTTTCCAATCAAGTCCACCGGCTTCATCAACCGGCCGGACATCGAACATTTGCTTTAGTATTCGTTTTTTAGGCATTTTATTTTAGTCCTTTTGGTATATTTCCAACGTTTGCTCCGCGGTTTTTTTCCAGTCGTATTTTTTTACCTGTCCGTATCCTTTAGCGATTAAATCCTTCCGCAGATTTTCATCAGTGGTAATTTTTGCCATGGCGCTTGCCAGCTCTTCTATTTCCAGCCCGTCAAAATAATAAGCGGCGTTGCCCAGCACTTCCCGGATGCACTCATGGTTGGACGCAGCGACCGGAATCCCGCTGGCCATCGCTTCCAGGGGAGGAAGTCCGAAACCTTCATAAAGCGAAGGAAAAATATACATTTCTGAATTCCGGTAAATCTCATTCAAATCTTCATCGGAAATATGCCCCGAAAAAATAATATTTTTTAGCTTATTATTCCAAACAAAATTTTTAAGTATTTTATAAAAATAATCTTCCTTCCCGACCAATGTCAGATGAAGTTGGGGATTTTTTTCGGCTATTCGGACAAAAGCCAAAACAAGCTTTTCCAGATTTTTATGCGGATAAGCGTTGCCGACATATAATATGTATGGTTTCATTATACCATATTTTTCCAAAATTCTATCGCCTTTTTTTGGCGGGTAATTCGCGGATAAGCGGCTGCACGCCTCATAGGTCACCGCGATTTTTTCTTCCGGTATTTTATAATGTTTTAGAATATCTTTTTTGGTAAAGTTTGAAACCGCGATTACCCCGTTTGCTCTTTTAATCGCCGAGCCAATCACTATTTTATAAGCCATAAATTTCAGCCAGTAAAAAAGCGGATTGAGGGTCGTTCCGCGAACGGTGGGAAAATGAAGAAGAATCAAATCATGGATCGTAACGATAAATTTTTTCCGGTAAAAAAGCGGAACATTAAAGTGTGGAAAATGGACCAGGTCAAGATTATATTT
>MFRX01000019.1 GCA_001784725.1 Candidatus Moranbacteria bacterium RIFCSPHIGHO2_02_FULL_40_12b | reverse complement strand
TATTGTTCGTGATAGTCCCAGACAAACCTCATCGGTGAATGGATATAGGCAATATGGACGGTATTAAGCCGGGTGATAATACCCTTGCTCCACGCGCCGGATGAAGAAATCACCAGATCAAAATCGCGTAGGTCAAATGTTTCCGGCGCGGTCGGCATCAGAGGCAACAATAACCGATAACGCTTTCGCAAAAATTTTGGAAATTTTTGAAGAAATGAATTTCTAATTTCCCTGTTTTTAAATTTCCCGCGCATTTTTTCCGAATCGTAAAGTAAAGTGTAAATCGGCGCTTCGGGAAACATTTCGCATAAGACCTCCAAAACTTTTTCCGCCCCGCCGGGATAAATGAGAAAATCGTGAACCAGCGCTACCCGGAATTGTTCTAATGTTCTAGGTGTTCCAATTGTTCTATTTGAATTTTTCAAATCCCTCTTGGATGTTGCGCTTGTTCGCATCCAATCTCCCCTTTCTAAAGGGAGAAAACCTAAACTCTCCCCCTTTGTAAAAGGGGGATTAAGGGGGATTTTTACACTATTATTTGATTGCTCTTGACTTTTTTGCATAAGTATGCTACTATTATCAATTGGAATTTCATGGGGAAATTTCAAGTTAAAAATCTATAGTTCATTAAAGGAGGTAACCATGCGTAAAAAACATGAGTTAAATACTTTAGTTTTTGCAGGATTAGTAGGGGCAGTTCTTGGATTGATATTTACTCCGCCTGGCATAGTTATATTAACGTTTTTTTCCAGTATAACAGCGCTGGTTTTCCCTGAAATACCTGCAGGAATAATTCTCATTTTGGTCATTACCGTACTTTTCGCAATTGGATTTTCGGCACTATTACTTATGCTACGGCATTACAATCGGAAGAGCGCCAAATAAATCCTCGCATCCTAAACTTGTAGCAGTCGAATGCAAAGGAGCAAGTTCTCAAGATTGCTCCTTTTTTATTTTGTAAAAAATCACAAAAAATTCGCATGTTCGTACAGATTCGTAATTCGTAGAGAAAGAAACTAACTTAGCAACACTCGCGCTATTTGCTTCCCGCATTTTTCCCAACTGAATCTCTTCACATTCTCATACCCTCTCTTTATTATATCATTTCTTAATTCTTTGTCCGAAATGAGTTTATTGGCAGCGTCGGCGATTTGGTCGGCATTGTTGGGATTAACCAGTAAAACAGAACATTTGTCATCCCGACCGAAGTGGAGGGATCTACTTGAAATTTTTAAATCAGATTCCTCGACTACCCCTTCGACTCGCTTCGCTCGCTCAGGGTCCGCTCGGAATGACAAGTTTTTTTCATTCGTAATTCGTATATTCGTATCTGATTCGTAATTCGTAGAGATTTCCCGAATGGAAGAATTATCCCCCGCCACGACCGGCGCTCCGACACTTTGCGCTTCCAATATCGGAAGCCCGAAACCCTCATATAGCGTTGGAAAGAGAAATACTTCTGCGCCTGAAAGCAGTTGCCATTTTTGAGCATCATTAACATATCCAAGCTCAATAATTTTTAATTTTAAATTTTTAATTTTTAAATAATTTTGAATTTTTAATTTTATAATATCATACCCATAACCAGGTATTCCGGCTAAAACTAGCGTGTGTGGTATGGTATATTTTTCGACCAAAATTTTATAGGATTTCAATATTCCGCCTACATTCTTTCTGGCTTCTATTCTTCCAATGAATAATAAATACGGTTTTAAAATTTTTTCATTAGGATTTGATTCGAAATTCGAAATTCGAAATTCGAAATTCTGTTTATCATATCCTTCATATATAACCTTAATTTTTTCTTTTGGCACTTTGTATAAATTTATCAAGTCCTTCTTCGTATTTTCCGAAACCGCGATAATCGTCCTTGCCCATCGGCAGGAATTTTTTATTGACCAGCGCATATAAACCCTCTCCCAAAAAGAATAGGCCGTGGGAACAAATTCGTATTCCAGCCCATGAATCGTTACAATTGTATTTCCAGAACTAATTATTGGCACTGTATGCGCTGGAATAAAAAGAACATCAATAGGACGCAATAACATTTCCAAAGATAATCCCAATTGCGTCCATAAATACGGAAATCTTATAATTTTTATCTTCCAGTTATCCGGTAATTTAAAATTAACTGTTTGATTTTTGCGCAAATACAAAATCACCTCATGTTTATTTAATTTGTTCATGAGGTTTTTTATAACCTGATAAGAATATTCTTCAATTCCGGTGCGGTTTTTTTGAAACGCGCGGGAAGCATCAATGCCTATCCGCATAATTTTTAATTTCCAATTTTTTAATTTTTAAATAATTTTCTAATTTCTAAATGTTTAAAACATTAAAAATTTGGATTTATTTACAAAATTATAAAATTAAAAATTATAAAATTTTATTTGCTTAGCATTATCGTCCTCTTATACACTTCCAGATTATCCAGCGCTATCCCCGTTCCCTTGACCACGCAGTAAAGCGGATCATCAGCCAAATAACATGGAACACCGATTGTTTTGGTAATCAACTGGTCCATATGCCGAAGCAGCGCCCCTCCCCCGGAAAGCACCATTCCTTTATCCATTATATCGGCGGAAAGTTCCGGTGGTGTCTCTTGCAGAACTTTTTTAATGGCATTGATAATTTCGCGAAGTTCATCCTGTATCGCTTCCGTCACTTCGGTGGAAGAAATCCGGATTGTTTTGGGAAGTCCGCCCATAAGATCGCGACCTCTTACTTCGGCGTATTCCTCTTTCGCGAGCGCTATCGCCGAACCAATTTGGATTTTTATTTCTTCCGCCGTTCGCTCTCCGATTGCCAGACCATGCTTTCTTTTAATATAATCGGATATCGCCTGGTCAAGTTTGTTTCCTCCCACGCGGGCGCTGTTGGACGCGACCACTCCCCCAAGCGAAATAACCGCAATCTCCGAAGTTCCTCCCCCGATATTCACAATCATATTCCCCTGCGCGTTATGAATGGGTATTCCCGCTCCGATTGCCGCCAACACCGGCTCTTTGACAACATAGGCCGTCTTAGCTCCGGCTTTTATCGCCGCGTCGATCACTGCCCTCCTTTCCGTTGAAGTTATGCCCGCCGGAATGGAAATCATCACTTCGGGACGGATAAGGCGGATTCTTCCGCTTACTTTTCCAATGAAATATCTAAGCATCGCTTCCGTCACCCGGTAATCGGCTATCACTCCGTCGCGAAGCGGCCGGCTGGCGACGATGCCTTCCGGAGTTCTCCCCAGCATTTCTTTGGCTTGGTTTCCCACCGCCAGCACTTTATTTTCAAACAAAGAAACCGCCACCACCGATGGCTCATTGATTATCACTCCTTTTCCCGGCACGAAAACCAAAGTGTTGGCCGTGCCGAGATCGATGCCGATTTTGCGGATAAACATGCGTTTATTCTTTACGAATTACTAATCAATTACGAATATACTAATATAAAAAGTTTTTTACATAAACTAAATTTTGCTTAATTCTTGCTTCTTACTCCTTAATTCTTTTTATATTTGCTCCCAGTTTCTGCAGCCGTTCTTCAAGACGCTCATATCCCCTGTCAACCTGATGAATATCTTCTATGATTGTTTTTCCTTTCGCCAAAAGCGCCGCGATAATGACCGTTGCCCCGGCGCGAAGATCATAACTTTTGATTGTTCTGCCTTTTAATTTGGCCGGTCCCTGAATCAAGACCCGGTGAACATCCAGTACTTTAGCTTTGGCCCCCATTTTTTGCAACTCTTTCACATAGTTGAATCTTCCTTCATAAAGCGAATCGTGAATAAGCGTTTCCCCTTTCGCCTGCGTCGCCAGCGCTCCAAAAGGCGCTTGCGCGTCAGTCGGAATTCCCGGATAAGGACGGGTGTCCACCTTGGCAACGGCTTTAATAATTTTCGGGGGGATTATTTTTATACTGTCTCTGTTAATCTCAAAATCCGCTCCGAATTCCCGCAACTTTTCAACAACCAAATCAAGGTGGTTAATTTTAGCGTTTTTTACTGTTATCGGACTTTTCGCCGCCACTCCAAGAATGAGAAAAGTTGCCGCTTCGTTGGCGTCGGAAATAATTTCATAGCTCGCGCCTTTCAGATTTTTTGATCCGACAATTTCCAAAATATGAGTTCCCAGTCCTTTAATTTTAGCTCCCATCTTTATTAAAAATCTTCCAAGGTCTTCGACATGCGGCTCCGCCGCGGCAATTTTAATCACGGTCTTCCCGGGAAGCGCCGCTGCCAGCATCATGGCGTTTTCCGTTCCGGTGACGGAAAATTCCTTGAGCGTTATTTCCGCCGCGCGCCTTTTTTTCGCGTCTACATTGAAATAACATTCGGTTGATTCCACTTTCACTCCCATTTTTAACAGCGCGTCAATGTGGGTGTCCACCGGCCGCGCTCCAATGACGCAGCCGCCCGGATAAGAAATTTTGAAATTGTCGCAGCGCGCCGAAAGCGCGCCTAAAAGCAAAATGGATGATCGCATCTTTTTGACGGCAATAAGATCCAGTTTTTTTGGATCAATATTTTTCGCCTTGATGCTAACTTTTCTCTTTCCCAGCCATCTTACTTCCGCGCCGAGACCCTTGATTATTTCAATCATTCGGAAAACGTCTTCAATAAGAGGCAAGTTTGAAATAACGCATTTTTGAGAAGTTAAAAGAGCCGCCGCCAAAATTGGGGTGGCAGCGTTCTTTGACCCCCTCACTTCAATTGTCCCTTTAAGTTTTTTCCCTCCGGTTATTTCAAAATATTCTGCCATATAATTAATACTGTTACATTGTTAAATGGTTAAATGGTTTTTCTTAATATTTGTAGATTTGCAAAGGATTTGTAAATTTGTAGGAGTTTTTGGAATTTTGCGCGGGGCCGCCATTTGTATCGCTTTATTAGTATATTTTAAATTTTGGTTTTTTTCAAGCTTAAAAAATAACAACTAAAAATAAAAAAGGAAACCTATCTTTTTTGCGTTTCCTTTTTTTATTTGAGTTTTCCCTGTAAGGGAAAAGACAAGGAATTCTTGCCTTTAATTTTTTCCGCTTTTGGCGGTTTTTTGTTTTTGTTTTTGTTTTTTAAAATACAAAAAACGGGCTTTCACCCGCTTTGTTGTTAATTATACTCCTAATTTCGCTTTTTGTCAACCCGTCAAATCTTATACTATATTTTATCTCCTGCGCGTTATCCCGGCCTTTTCCTCTAATTTTTCCACGCGAAATTCAAGATCCTTATGATCAAAAATATGGACTCTTTTGTTAAGATCTGTTTTTATATCTTCAACATCTGTTTTCATATCTTTAATGTCTGATTTCAATTCTTTTTTCGTATCTGTTATTTCAGATTTTATTTCCATAAAGCCATTCTGAACCATTATCGCCAAATCGTCTATGGTTGTTTCTTTTTTAGTTTTTTTAATTTTTTTTACCGCCATAAATTAATATTACAACGTGACTAAAAAGCTGTCAATGGCTAATTCCTAAAATTTGCTTTCATAATTATCCGCTTTATTTCCTAATAATATTTTTCATAATTATCCTTAAGACACAAAACTTTTTCTCCATAATTTCTAATGGATGAACCCCAGCAGTTAACATTCTCATAACTTTTTTTGTATTTGTCTGTTCCGAAACAATAGTAGCCCCAATTACCACCGGCTAGATAAACGCAATATGACTTTGCCTCGGCAAATCTAGTTTTTTTATTTGCTCCGTCGGCAGATAACTTTATTGCCATAGCGGTAACGCCATCTAATAAATTCCATGGATCAGGAGGATTATGCCCAGTTAAAGACGCAATTTGAGTTTTATACTTTGGATTTCCGCCGTATGCCCAAGTTGTTGGCATAAATTGAGGAACGCCCATAGCTCCACCTGTTCCCTTATACTTACTTGGAGGGCAAGACACTGGTTGTTTTTTATAATTATAGTCCAACTCTTCGCAGATATCCCTAAAAGCAGAGAGTTGTGTGCTGGTCATTTTACTTGATTTATAATCGCATCCGCCAACACTCTGACCCTTATTTGATTCTTGAATTAAAACTCCCAGCAGAAAAGATTTATTCATTCCGGTAGCATTAGCGGCAAATTTAGCTGCTTCTAGAATATCGCTAGTGTTGATTGACTTTCCAAGAATCCTGGAATATTCACTCCGCATATTATTTAACTTTGATTGTAATTGAGATATTGTTTTTTCTTTACTTTGAATATCCTCCTGAATTTCCTGCTCAGCAACTAATAGATCTTGTTTTTGATTTTCCTTTATTGCTAATAGTTTTTCATGATCTTCCTTGTCCTCTTCCAGATTCTCTTTTTCCTTGTTTATTTCCTGTTTTGACCGGTTTATATCTTCCATAATGGCGCCGAGTTTATCTTCAAGATTGGCAAGATATTCGGAGTTTCCTTCCAGGCGGCTGAACTTTCCTTCCCTGGACGCAAGATTGGAAAAAAAACTTTTTTTGCTGAAATAAATCTGCTGGAG
>MFRX01000018.1:8497-9654 GCA_001784725.1 Candidatus Moranbacteria bacterium RIFCSPHIGHO2_02_FULL_40_12b | reverse complement strand
AGCATTTCCTTGCGAAATTAAGAGCCGTATTTCTTCTAATTGCTCTAAAGTCGGCGGAAGGTAAAACCATTCGTGCCAGGAAAAACCAAACAAAGTTTTACAAAAAGAAAACTTATTTACTTCAATCGTCTCGTTTTTCATTTTTAAAATCGCGAAAGTCATTGGGTGATTTCCCCAAGAAGTTGGCACCAAAAGCAAACGAAAGTCAAGAGCGCCCTAGGGCTAGGGTTAGCCACAACTTGACCTCCGCGGAAATATATTAAATATTTGAACTGATGGCTACAAAAACAAGAAAGAAACGCAATATTATTTTGTCCAAAAAAGGAACTCTATTCAAAATAACAGATAATAATTCTGACGATTATTCTCGTGGCATAAAATTTTATCACATTTCTTTATCGTTAGATGAACACAAATTTTTTGTTGTGGATCATATATATAGAGATTATATTGGAAAAATTATAGAATTTGGAAGATGCGCTTGGGAAGAACATCAAATAAAAATTTTAAAAAGATAAAAAAGATCCAAAATAGATTTTGTTTCTTCAGTCCTCTCCATCAATCCAAGAAATTCCCGTTTTTGGAATTTCATATTCCTTATCCTCGTAAAAAAATTTTATTCCATGCGAAAAATTATCCATAAATTTTTCTCCATCGTGAAACGCATACCAACTTCCTGTTGCCGGAATTGCCCATAGTCCATAAGAAAATTTTTCTGGTTTATGAAACGCTCCTCCGTCCATTGTGTTTCCGTTAAAATTAACTTCTAAAAATTTGCTGTCAAACATTTGAATGTGTGAAGGTGGGACAGAATGAAGTCGCGCGAAATGATATTGTTTATATTTTTCATAAAATTCGTTTGTTGTTAAAAGTTTTTTATTTGTCATATAATTCAAGAAACAAATAATCCGCAAGAAGCAAAAACATCTTTTCCTACGCGCGGAATAATTTGAACTTTTCCTTTAAATCTTCTTTTAAGATATTCAATTCTTTCTTTAATAACTTCTTCTGAACTTTCTTCGCCCTGTTCTTTTGACGCAGGATTATATCTTACCAAATTAAATTCGCATAAAAGATTTTTTGCGTCAAGCATATCGCACATTAAACTCAAATCTTCTTCGCTGTCGTTTTCTCCGCGGATAAAAGCATAATGAATT
>MFRX01000018.1:7398-8464 GCA_001784725.1 Candidatus Moranbacteria bacterium RIFCSPHIGHO2_02_FULL_40_12b | reverse complement strand
TTAAGAAGATTTAAGGCGTCTTCAATTGGCATTGCTGTTGGCATCCATTTTTTTCTAAAATCTTCGCGGACGGAATATAATGAATAATAAATCGTCGGTAAAACAAATTTAAAAATTTCTGGCAAAGACCTCTTTAAATTTTCTGGAATTATTGTTGATATATTAAATTTAGAAGACAACCCTTCATCTC
The DNA here is from genome assembly GCA_001784725.1 of Candidatus Moranbacteria bacterium RIFCSPHIGHO2_02_FULL_40_12b. Taxonomy (GTDB): domain Bacteria; phylum Patescibacteriota; class Minisyncoccia; order Moranbacterales; family 2-12-FULL-40-10; genus 2-12-FULL-40-10. Next base: position 8,274 of record MFRX01000018.1, on the reverse strand, counting down.
TTGCAAGTTGTCCCAATTTAATTAAAAGTTCGTCCGCCGAATTTAATAATAATTTATTCGAAAGAGGTTCGCCGCGGGCCATAAAATTAAAGTGGCAATATTTTGCCGGAGTTTTTTCATTTTTATAATGTTTAAAAACTTGAAGTGTCTGCCCAATAAAATCATTATGAGTCGAATCAATAAAAGAAGTCTGTCCTGTGGTTGTTAAATGGCAAAAGGCGCATCCGCGATTACATCCAGTTTGAGAAGATAAATAACAAATGAAATAGTCATCGGTTTTGCGAACGAAACGGCTTTCGAGAAATCCAACAAGTTGTTCTTCGATAAAATTTACTGACTTATCAATTTTAGAATTTAAGATTTTAAGCGACATATGTTAAGATTATAGAAAAATTTTGGCCTGGTCAAGCAAAAACTATTCAACCCTTCTTTCCCCGCGCGCGTTCTTCTTAACACAATTAGCATATACAAGTTTATTTTTATGTTTTTTTAACCCAGATTTACATTTATTTAAAAGATGTTCTAAAATTTCATATTCATACTTGACGCCGTTCCAAGAAATAATGACTGTCCAATATAAATCGCCAGGGTATTTGAGTTCGGAGTGAAAGATTATATCTGGTTTAACAGAATTGGATTCAGGCAGAAATCCTCTAATGATGATCTTTCTAATATATTCTTGAAGAATTAACATTTCTTTGATTAATTATTTTATATTTAAATAAGATGACCTTATTAACCGAATATATAAAAAAAATTTTTATTTGTATTCTTTTAAAAATTCCTTCTTCTTTTAAGGACGCCAAAATTGAAATAAAAGATATGGGAAAAAATATTGGTGTGGCTTCTTGGTATTGGCAAAAAAATTTAAAGCCC
>MFRX01000018.1:3210-7370 GCA_001784725.1 Candidatus Moranbacteria bacterium RIFCSPHIGHO2_02_FULL_40_12b | reverse complement strand
ATATAAAAATCACGCCCTATTTCACTCCTGCGGATTATTTAATCACGAATATGACGAAGCAATGTTAACAAAACAATTAATTTTGGGAAAAATCCCTGATGATATGAGCGACTTTGATAAAAATTCTGTTTTGGAAGATTTGAAACCATATCCAAAACAAAGTAATAGAATAAAGTTATTATTAAGATCCGTCGGCTCAATGGAGGCAGTTGATAGAATGCCAGGAAGTTTTGGCGGAATTGCGCATGAATACCTCGCCGCAAAATGTCCAGATTATTATCGATGGACAGATATAGAAGATCATGTGGTTTTTAAATACCCTCTGCAATATAGTCAAAATAAAAAAGAACTTTGATTATTGCGCGCCAGCGCTTCTCGGCGCGTTCCCAGAAAGCCTTTTAACCGATTTTTTTCTGCCAAGGAATTGGATACGGAAAAGAGAAGATAATGGATTGTAGAGGATTGTGTGAAGTTTGGGAGGGGTTGAGAAGACAAAAGGCGAAAACAGAAATTCCGCGTCAGCCAAATAATTTTATATATTTTCCTTTAAATAACTCAAACCTTTTCTTTGTTTCTTCATTTATTTCGTCCATAAAACGAATTCTTATATTGTGGTATAGTTTATTCTCTTTTTTTATTCGGATTTTTGAAAAACCAAATTGATCTCCTGTTAAATCTATGTCATATCCGTTAATTCTATTGAACCAATGAGAAGTATTGTTAATTTTTGTTGAAATAAGTTGTCCGCCAAATTTTTTATGAAGAAAAAGAGCAACAACGGCACAATGCCCAGACGAAGGAATTGAATGATTTTTAATAGAAGAAGTTTCTGGCGAAAAGATTTTTTCAAATTTCTTGCGGAGAAAAAAGAGTTTTATGAATAGAAGGAGTTTTTTCAAGAGGGGCATTGTATCGAATGGTGGAGCGGTTTGTAAATAATAGATTTGAAGTTAAAGGAAAAATCTACCGCGCGCCCACTAAAACATCTCCGCGACGACCGCGCCAATGTCTTTATTTTCTCTAGAAGGAAGAAATTCTTTAAATATAAAGTTGTTGCACTCTATTAGAATTTCTTTGTCGTCAAAACATAAATTAATTTTTTTAATAGGGACATCATTACATAAAACAACGTCATCAAAAAATAATTTAGAACAATCTTTGATTAAATATTTATTTGTTTGTTTATTAAGTTCATTTTCATTTTTCGCAATACATTTGCATTCCGCGCTTGACATATCCTTATTATATTTTATATTAATCTCGTTAATTTCAATTAGGCTTTCCATTTCTTTTTCTCCTTAAATTCTCTTAAAGTAACCGTCAAATTTAAATTATTTAAAGCGACATCTCTTCTAAAATTTTAATAGAGTTTAAATTAAAAACAGATATTTCTAATCCTCCAATTGGTAAGTTTGTATATAATCCATTAAATCCAAATTCTAAAAAATATTCTCTTGCTTTTGGTTTTCCAATTGTTTTTGCTATATCTCCAAAATCCCAAGGCCCATCTTTTAATGAAGATCCTTTTTTTAAAGAGGCGAGATTAAAATCTTTTTTTACTTGTTCTACTATTTTCGTGGAAATTCCTCTCATGTCTTCTGGTTGGCCGCGAAATGGATCATAAATTCCGGACATATTAATTTCGACTTTAAGCAATACTGGATTTTGAATATATTTACAATATAATTTAGCCGCTTCTGGTTCTGTAGCAAAATATATCCCGGGTCCTAAAGCATAACTGTTTTCTCCTAATCCTGAAAACTTAAAAGAAAATCCGCTTTGTTTGGAGGCAGAACCACAATGATAGGCGGTTATATGATTTTTGTTTTCTAATAAAACAATTTTAATATATCGCTTTAATGTTTCGTTTAAATGATTATAAATCATTGTGAAAATAAATATAATTGGTTTTTTTATTCTAAAAATTTTTTGGCCTTGTGATTTTTTTGGGTTTTTAGAAAAATGATTAATAATTTTATTTAATATTTCTCTCGTAAAGCATTTTAATATAATCCATAAATTCATCATTGCTCATATCGTTTTTAATTGTATTATATTTAAAATCAACCCATTGAAGATTTATTATATCGTTTGTTCCTCCTTTTGATTTTGGAATAATGTGATCAATGGAAGCATTGTCGCCAGGAACGAGAAGAACACCAGTAAATGGACATTTGTATTCTTGGGATTCAAGCATATCAAGAAGTTCTTTCCATCTGGTTCGTGTTCCTAAATAAAAACTAGATTTTTCACGAAGCCAATGAGAAAAACAACTTTTTAAAGTTGGAATTGCTTTATTATTGCAATAGACACAAAACCCAATTTTAATATTTTTCTCTCTTTGACGTTGTCTTCTTCTTTTTTCTTCTGTTCTTTTTCTTTTTCTTCTTTGCTCGTCTGTTAAAATTCTTGGTCTCGCCATACCCCCTATAATACTAAACAATGAGGGGTATGTTTTATAATGATTTATAAAAAATTTTAAAAAATTTTTCTGAAATTAGTGGGAATTATAATAATTTAAAATTATCAGAAAAACGGTTAATTTCAAAAATTTTAGGAAGTGTAGTTTTGTATTAAGCGACGGCTCCGGGAAAGGACCCTTTTCCCATGACAGTTTGTAGGGGATCCCTGACGGGCGATCCGATGGGGTCTCTAACCCCCCGTAATCATTGACTTTTTCCTCCTGTCATTTTTCTGGCACTCGGGTTTCCCATACTGAAAATCCTTGGCACCCTTCTTGCCCTTATCATTGACCCTCTATTAAAAAATTCGGGTTTCTCCTAGCTTGACCCGCGCATCTCTAATGGTTATCCCTATGTCAATATAGGAGAAACCATATTTTTTTATATATCGTTTTCCATTAGGGAGACGCGGGCGAAATGATAAGGGTTTTCCCTGCTGAAAACAACCGACTGGTCGGAATGTTTGACGGCGCGGGAAATGAGGGAAAGTCTCCCTCGGAAATCCCATTAGTCGGTAATCTGATACATTTCCGTTCGAATTTGCTCGCCCCAATAACTCAAATGCCCCGTTTGTTTCTCGTGTTCTCCCCGGATCATCCCGCAAGCCAAGTTATGCAATTCAGCCGCGTATTGTTTTTTTTCCTTTTCGCTGGGCGGAATCTCCAGCAAATCGGCGAAAAGGAAAAAAATTTGCGCCAGGGCTTCCTTTTTTGTTTTGCTCATTTTTTCCCCTTCCCTCCTAGTTAGCGGGCTAAAACCCGAGTTTCGTGGCAAAGTCTCGCGCGTCGATCCTGTACTTGTGTTCTATGTGCCCGCCGGATGGATCTGGACGGATCAAGAAAACCTCGATCACTGTAAATTCACTTGTAACATCCGGGCCGACGGAAACCCTAACCTCAAACCCGTCAAAAACAAGCGGGTAGGGTGTTTGGAGCGCATGAAAAAGCATTTCATGCAAGAACAAAGCAAAGTCATTGACGGAATGGCTCATAATTTCAATCCTCCCGCTTCCTTCTATTGCACCCTTTGTGCCAGCCTGAAACTTCAAAAGAAACTTCAAAAACCCGAGGCAAAAGATATACATTGTGAAAAAAAGATTGTCTCAAAAAAATTTTAGGGTTTTTGATTATAGAGGGAACCCTTTGGATTGAAACCCTCTGTTTTGCCCGGCCGGTTTTCTGGTTTCACCAGCCCCGAAAAGCCCTCATAGCGTTTTCCAGACTGCGAACCGCGTGCGTTTCCGGAGAGGGCTTTCGCCCGCGCTGAAAACACTTTAGGGGAACACCCTGAGAACGAAGGGCGGTTGCCTTGGCGCTGGCATTGGCCGGAGGGATCCCTATTTCCTTTGAAACCTCGGAGAGATTGAGCGCGGCTTGCCAGACTGCCACGAAAATAAGGTCATTCATTGTTTCCCCTTTCAATTCCGCGCTTGGCGGATATGAGGTTATAAAGCAGACTTTGTGCCAATTGATTTAATTGACCTATTCCCCATTTTCCGACGCAAAAAAGATACATTGACGCAAAAAAAATTGTGGAGTTTTTTAGACGCCCGGGGAAACTCCTAACGAAAAACCCCGATGCTTGGCTCTAGGTGATTACCCTTCGGAGCCTTCCCGCTGTGCGAAGCCTGATCTTCCGTCCAGTGTCGAGGTTTGTTGCGTCGTATCCCCCGTAAGGGCTTTCACGATCCAGGCGAAC
>MFRX01000018.1:0-3119 GCA_001784725.1 Candidatus Moranbacteria bacterium RIFCSPHIGHO2_02_FULL_40_12b | reverse complement strand
CCTATCTGCCGACGGGCGCACGATCCCTTCCCGAATCAGGAGATCCCGCAAGGCCAAATCCCCTTGATCGGGAATGCCCCTGATCTCCCGGTTGCGTTGGAGAACCCGATGCCACCGACGCAGGATCTCGCGGTTACCCTCATTCTCGGAAAGCCTGTTGGAAAATTGCCTCATGATATAAACCCTCCGATAGAGAAGAAAAAACGAAAGAGAAAAATAGGGTTTTTGCGAGGGAACCCTATCAGAAACCCTTTGAAGGAGGAAACCCTAGGAAGGGTTTCCGGAAGCCTTCATGTCTGCCAGGATCTTGGCGATCCACTTGGTCCGCGTCGAGCCATCGGCCGCCCACCGGCCACGGGGGGAAGCCCCGTAGGCGCGCTTGATCAGGTCGCGCAACTGCGCGTCGTCTCGTGCTTGAAGCGTGCGCTTGTCGCTTCCGCGGAGGGCTTCGATCTCCAGCGGAACACTCTCAAAGGAAGCCACCGGCGCGGTCCCGCGCTTGTCCTCCGGATCCTTCGGACGCACAGCGCGCGCAACCCTGACGACGAGATCCTTTGCCTCGGCCAAGGAAAGCCCGTTGGGGAAATGCTCCCTGATGGAAACCCGGAGATTCTTGGCCACGTCCTCCGCGACCTGGTCTACGCTGTAGGTGATCCCCGGAGCCGTCTTGGGCTTTTCCTCGCGGTGAAAAACCCTCTGAAACTCGGAAGTAAGAAGCGCCGACAGAGGATTGACATCCGCCGTCGCGGTCTCGCTGGTGTCGGTCTGATTCATGTTCTCGGTCATTTTCGATCCCTTTCATCGCTCACATAGAGCGTTCATAGTTTTGGGCTTGGCCCTTTGCCGTTGCCCTTCGTGCTTTAGTCTAATGCACACTCGGTGCCACCGATTGCCGCAATGGCCCTTCCCCGAAAACATTAGGTTTTTTGGATTGCGCCTTGCCGGGAAAGTGTATATCTTTTGCCTCATGTCGCAATCGGAAGGCGTGAAAGAAAAATATACCATAAAAACCCTATAAGGGAAAACGAGAAAATTTTGTTGAGGGTTTCCCGCGCAAAAATACGAGAAAAGCCGAAACTCCAGGCATTCCGCAAGGTTGCGAGGGAAACGGGCTTCGCTCGGAAGCCTTCCATACAGGAAGGGCGAAAGATCCAAGGGCATTCCCTTATATGACAAAAATGTCATAGCATTAGGGAAAACGAGCGCGTAAGCAGGCTCGCGGCGTGAAGGGTGCTATGCACTGGTAAACCCTTAAACTGCGCAAAGGTTTATGCGGGGTAAAACGAGAACAGGGTTTTCCCGCGGGTGTATTAAGAAAATCTTTTAAGCAATACCTTTTCAATTTCCGGTGTCAATTCCTTTCCAAGGATATATGTCTTTTCATTATCAAAAGGAAGATTTCTTTCCTCTCTTTCTATTATATTCACAATAGCAAATTCAATCCATCCAGGATTGAATTCTTCTCCCGTACAAAGATTATATTCTCCTTTATATTCTTTTGCGAAAGAAATTACATCCTTTATTGAAAAGAAAGAACACCAATATCCTCTGTTTTCTGGGTCCGTCCCAAACTTATAAAGCCAGAATTTCATTTTTATTCTTTCCTATTGGGCTCCGGAAAGTTTGGCCAAAAAAGCCGGTTTGGATTATTCCTATCCGGAACCCTATCCGGGATTGTATTCCAATCTCCGTGTCCATATCTTTTCAGCTCGGCCCCAATCTTGATATAGAAATCATTAAAGAATTTTGGGTAATCCAAAGAAACCGTCTTTCTTACAGTTTCTCCACATTCCATTGTGATTTGGATAGGTTGCTCATTATATCGAATGTTCTCCCGGTTGGGCTGGAGCAAAACAATCTGTTTGATTTTCTCGATTCTCATTCTTTTTCTCCCGCGCTCAAATAGGCCCGGCAAAATGAAGCGAATTGCTCCATAAATAGTTTTGCGTCCCGGAAAGAAATTTCCTCTGGAACAATCTTTTGAAGAGAAGTTTCAATGATTGAAATAAATTCTTGTTTTGAAATGGGTTTTGGCTGGTCCATTGCCTGGTCTCCTTTGTTTCGCCCCGTTTCGGCCTTTGCCCCGGATGCCCTTGCGGCGCTCTAGGAAGGCCAAGGCTGGACGCTGGCGGGTCCCGTGAGGTTTTGCCCGTTCCGAGCCGATAGGGGCTTAAATCGGCAATGGTGAATGATGCGTGGAAAAGAAAAGAATTAATTTTTGTTCAAAAAGGAAATCACTTTCCCATTGTCGCAATATTCACAGAATTCCGACTGAGAAGTTGTGTCTTTTCCTGTTCCTTTACATTTTGAACAAATTTTTTCTTCCGGCGCACAATTGGAACAAAAGGCGAAAATAACTTGTGTATATTCCTCTGAAATTTTTTGGTTTTTTACATCCCACAAATGCCCGAATTGATAGTAAAACCTTCCCGTTTCTGGTTTTTCGGAATGAACTTTTTTTGCATCGCAATTTGAGCACCAAAATTCTGTGTTTTTCAGATTTGATAGAATTTTCATAAATTCCCTTTTCCCTTGCAGGAAATAGAAACAAATCTAAGCGATTACCTTTTTATGCCAGTGAGATGAATCGAACATCCAATCCAAGAAATTTTAAATTTCTCCGCTCTGCCAATTGGCGTACACTGGCTTAAACTACAGAAACAAATCAACTAAAACAATTTTTCCCCTTCGTATTCCCATCCTTTCTTTTCTTCGCTCCACGAAAAGAAACCTTCTCTTTTGCCGGAGGGATCCACCCAACCGATCAAGATTGCCTGTTTCTTTTCTCCGTCCATTGTTTCGATTTCTTCTTGCTTGAATGATTTGAAACGGGTGGGCAAGCCTTTTGTCGAGATTGCGAAGTTCGAAAAGAGATTGTTCATATTATCCTTCCTCTACAATTTCGAGCCATTCAATTGGGCACCAAATATCATCCTCGGTTTTTGCGTGTCCTTTTCCGTTTTCATCCTCGAAAGTTTCAATAACTCTGCTTTCTCTTCCGATTAAATTCAAATTTTGAAATTCCGGATTGGCAATAATTTGCCTTACGAGTTTCCCGATAAAGATGTTTTCCCCCTCATCCTCCTTTTGCAGAAGCATTTTATAGAAATCTCTTCTCC
>MFRX01000017.1:1941-7787 GCA_001784725.1 Candidatus Moranbacteria bacterium RIFCSPHIGHO2_02_FULL_40_12b | reverse complement strand
AGCGCCAGTGAACGTCGGCGATAACTATAATTGACGATTGTAGTTATAAAATTTGGCTATTTGCTGGAAAATCCGGAGTAAAAAATGTACTCGCTTCAAAATAAAAGGAGCAGTAAAAATCATTTTCTGTGTCTTGAGTGATCAGGATGCCGGACAATCAGCAGGAAAGACTCTAAAAAATCTATGAGCAATCAAAATTGGTTAAATAAGATTCCGTTAGAATGGGGAAATTATTTGGCAGGATTCACGGATGGCGAGGGAAGCTTCAATGTTTCTCTTCGCAAGAGAGATGATCATTTAATGAAGTGGCAAGTGGTTCTGACCTTTAATGTGTCCCAGAAAGAATCTTATATTCTTTCACAACTAAAAAAATATTTAGGATGTGGAAGAATTCAACAAAGGAAGGACGGACTGCATATGTATGTCTGCTCTAATCCTTTGTCGATTCAAGAGCGAATAATTCCGTTTTTTAGGAAATTCAATTTTCGCTCCCAGCAAAAAAAGAAAAATTTTTCTATTTTTTGCCAGATTGCCGAAAAAGTATTCAGAAAAGAACACTTAACTTTTCAAGGTTTAGAAGAAATTGTTAAATTTCGAGAAGAATTAAATGAAGGCAAGGGCAGAAAAAGAAAATATGAAATTGGCGATTTTCAAAAATCGCAAGAGTATCCTCAGAGACTATATGCCAAACCGCGAAAATTTAGAAAAGAATTTTCCGCGCGATGATATAGTCCGATCTCATGAGCAATCATGAGCTTCAGAGTTAATTCATCTGAAGTTTTCAGTGAAATAATTTTGCTGAAAGTAACATAAATAAATCGTCCTAAGGTAGCGAAATTCCTTGTCGGGTAAGAAAAACAACTTGCCCATGATGGCTATATCGGTGAATCCTAATGATTCAGCGGGAATCTATGGTAATACCGAGGGAAGTCCTAGTGACCCCGTAGAGACTACACGCCGTCCTCTGAAATATTATTCAGAGAAGATATAGTCCATGCCTGATTGAAAAATTAGGAATAATCCTAGAATTTTTAAAAAAGGATTCATGAAGTTCCGACCCGCATCAAAGGCGTAACGACTTGGAAACTGTCTCAACGAAGGACCCGGTGAAATCGCAGTGGCAGTGAAGATGCTGCCGACCTACGGCAAGACGAAAAGACCCCGTGGAGCTTTACTACAACTTGGTATTGATTTAGAGTTTTGGCTGCCGAGCTTAGGTGGGAGCCGATGAAATCCGCCTTCTGGGGCGGACGGAGGCAACAGTGGAATACCACCCTGCTGGAGTTTTAAATCTAACCCTGAACCGTTAAAAGACTGGAAATTCACAATTTTCAATTATCAATTTTCAAACAATTTCCAATTTACAATGATAAAATTTTCAAACTTTTTAGTCATTGATAAATTGAAGCATTGAAAATTCATTGAAAATTGAAAATTAGAAATTGAAAATTCCGATTTTTTACCGGTTCGGGGACAGTGCCTGGTGGGTAGTTTGACTGGGGCGGTCGCCTCAACATAATCAACAGTGGAAATTATTATCTCCGCCCAACAACTTCGTTGCGGTAATAATTTTATGAATAACAGATGGTTGATTAGGGGCCGTCTAGCGGCAACGCTGGACTGCAAAGTTAACAATATGCTGGAACATCCGGGCATATTGGCGTACTTATGTTAAGATAAGTGAAAATCGCCAATCGCGGTAAATGTAAATTTATCACCGGACAATCAGCAGGGAAATCCTCAACGACTAAATGTTAACCTTCCGAATAAAATCGGAAGATGATATAGTCTGAACTCTATGGCGACATAGAGAGTTCCTTAGTAAAATAGGAACATCTAATTATTGAATGCAAATTTATGTATTCAAAAGAAATCGAAGCTCATAAAAAAACATTGAGAATAAGTGATGCCCAGCGAGATATTCTTGTTGGATTGATGCTTGGCGATGGACATTTGGAAACTCAAAATAACGGCAAAACATATCGCTTAAAAGTCGAGCAATCGGCAAACAAAGCGGAATATGTCCAGTGGCTGTATAAAAGTTTTGAGAATTTTGTCCTGAATAAGCCAAAAAGTAAAGAAAAAATAAGAAATGGAGTTGTGACTGAAAATATCTGGTTTTCAACCTTGTCTCACGGAAGTTTCAGATTTTACGCTCAACAGTTTTATGTTAATGGCAAGAAAGTTATTCCTAAAATAATTGGGAAACTTTTGACTCCATTAAGCATGGCCGTTTGGTTTATGGATGATGGATCAATAAAATCCAAATTTCATAGGGCTAAAATAATCAACACTCAATGTTTTGCCAAAAAAGAGGTTTTATTATTGATAAAAATTTTGAAAGATAAATTCAAAATCAATGCGAAACTTCGAGAGCAAAAAGATGGCTATCAAATTTATATTATTTCTGAATCAATTAATAATTTCAGGAAATTAGTAGAGGAATATATAATTGACAGCATGCGATACAAATTAGATTAACACATTTGCCTAAATGGCAACGGAGGCGTTTACAAAGGTTGGCTAGGTCCGGATGGAAATCGGGCCGATAGCGCAAACGCACAAGCCAGCTTTACTGAAAGGCACATAAGCCGATCAGTCGCGAAAGCGGAAGTTAGTGAACCGACCATCGCTTGTAGGAGCGTGGAAGATCATCAGATAAAAGTTACCCCGGGGATAACAGGCTGATCCCATCCAAGAGTCCATATCGACGATGGGGTTTGGCACCTCGATGTCGGCTCATCACATCCTGGGGCTGGAGAAGGTCCCAAGGGTTTGGCTGTTCGCCAATTAAAGTGGTACGCGAGCTGGGTTCAAACCGTTTAGAAACTAACAACTGACAACCTGCAACCCGCAACGATTTTTGTTGTGAGTTGTGAGTCGTAAGTTATAAGTTGGTTTTTTAGCTGTTTGAACCCGAGGATATTTTAACGACATCATTCATGGCGGCTTTTAACCGTGATGTTAAAAGAGAAGCTAACTAATATCGGTAAAATCCATTTATAATATTGGACAATACCGAGGGAACTCCGATATTGTATCGGAGGCCTCTAGAGACTAAACGTTAGCAATCCTGATTCAAGAAAACGAAAAAGGATTAAGTTATAGTCCATACACTTAGCAATAAGTGATTAATATGCGTGAGACAGGTTGGTCTCTATCTGCCGTAGGCGTGGTTGCTTGAGAGGACTCTTTTCTAGTACGAGAGGACCGAAAAGAACGAACCTCTGGTGTATCGGCTGTCCTGCCAAGGGCACTGCCGAGTAGCTATGTTCGGACGGGATAACTGCTGAAAGCATATAAGCGGGAAGCCCACCTCAAGATTAGGCAATATCACATTCCTCACTAACGTTCAGAATGAATTTTTAATTTCCAATTTTTAATTTTATAAACAAATCTTAATTTTTTAATGTTTAAAACATTTGAGAATTAGAAAATTATTTAAAAATTACAAAATTAAAAATTATAAAATTTTCCGAGCGGTAGCGAGGAGTGTGGTGGTTTTCCTGGAAGAATACCAGGTTGATAGGCTTCAGGTGTAAACCCGGTAACGGGTTCAGCCGAGAAGTACTAATAAATCAATAACATTCTTGTTTATCCGGTTAGCGGATTATAGTTACTTGAAACTTGATCATAGGAAATTGTCATTTAATTTTATGGTTCCTGGCGTTTTTGGCGGCCGAGGATACACCCCGATCCCATCCCCGCCTGCCAAAGCCGATATAAATACTAGATTTCATTATCTTGGTGCTTTTAGCGGAGTGGAGATACCCGATCCCATCCCGAACTCGGTAGTCAAGCACTCCAGCGCCGATGGTAGCTCTTCGGAGCAAGAGTAGGTCGGCGCCAAGATAATGCAATGTAGAAAAAGGCATGGCGGGGGAGAGTAGGTCGGTGCCAGGAACCATGGATTTAATCCAATTTCTTGCCTGAAAATAAGCCGCAGTGGCTTGTTTTTATTTTTTTGTTATAATGATAGTATGATTAGAAGCGCAAAAAGAGCAACGGTCATTGTCGTTTATGTAACGTTTTTTTTACTTTTGGGCTGGATGGTTTATTCAATCATTGCTCCCAATCCGACGTGCACTGACAGAAAAAAGAACCAAGGGGAAGAAAAGGCGGATTGCGGAGGTCCTTGCAAACCCTGCAAAAAACCAATAGAGGCAAGCGATTTAGTTATCCAGGAAAAAAATATTATTGATGGCGGGTCCGATATTATTGATGGAATCGAAGTAAAAAAATACGACGTCATTGCCAGGGTGAAGAATCCCAATGAATCATTAGGAAGTCCGGCTTTTAATTATCTGATTATTCTAAAAGATAGCAGCGGGAACACTCTCTCAGAAAGAAAGGGTTCAGAATTCATTTATCCGATGGAAGTTAAAAATTTAATTGAGAACAATCTTGAAGCCAAGGCGGAACCCAAGGAAGCGGAGGTAAAAATTATCAAGACCGAATGGATTGAATTTGAAAATTATCAAAAACCGAGATTTAGCGTTTATAACAAGAAATTCAATCTTATATCCTCGGGAACGGGATATTGCGAAGTTATGGGGGCGGTTTTCAATGAAAGCAAAACGGACTTCGGATTAGTCAGGGTCAAGGTAATATTAAAAGATTTTCAAGGAAATCCTATTGCAGCCAATAAAACGGAAATAAGAGATCTTCGAACCAATGAAGAAAGGGAGTTCAAACTTTTTTGGCCCAGTCGTTTTCCCGGAGAAGTGAATGGAGAAAACATTGAGACATCCGCGGAATCCAATGTTTTTAATCCTGAAAATCTAAAAATTTTATAACAGTTAAAGCAAAATGCTTCAACAGCTTAAAAAAATTGACTGGATTTTGGCGTTTTCCATATTACTGCTTGTCATTGTCAGCATCATATCTCTTTACAGCATATCTTTTCTGGAAATCGGCAATAAGCATAATATTTTCTTAAAACAGATATCCTTTATTTTTCTGGGAATAGGGGTTATGATTTTTTTTTCCATAGTTGATTATCGCTATCTTCAGTCCTACAGCCGGTACATATATTTTTCTTCCATTGCTCTTCTGGTATTAGTTTTATTTTTAGGCGACAAAATAAGGGGAACATCAGGATGGATTGGATTCGGGTCGTTTCATTTTCAGCCGGTAGAATTTGCTAAATTGTCTCTGATTATCTTTCTAGCAAGTTTTATATCCAGAAAAAAATCCCGCCTGGGGGAGGTTACGGGAATAATTTCCTCATTTCTTTTGTCAGCAGTGCTGTTTTTTCTTGTCATTCTCCAGCCGGATTTGGGAAGTTTGATTATTCTTTTAGGAATTTGGCTTGGAATGATGCTTGTTTCAGGCATTAATAAAAGAATTTTTTTTTATTTATTGATTTTTATAACCTTATTCCTTATAATCAGCTGGTTTATGCTGGCTGATTATCAAAAAATGAGGATTCTTAATGTGTTGAGTCCCGAACAGGATCCAAGGGGAAGCGGTTACAATGTGATACAATCCACGGTGGCCATTGGTTCAGGCGGATTACTCGGGAAAGGCGTTGGGCATGGATCTCAATCGCAGCTGAATTTCATTCCAGAAAAACACACTGATTTCATATTTGCGGTTATATCCGAGGAGTGGGGGCTTATCGGCTCATTTTTCATATTAGCGGTCTATTTGGTTTTTTTTGCCAGAATCAGAAAAGTAGCGGAAAACAGCAATGATAATTTCGGTTACCTGCTGGCTATTGGAATATTAGTGATGTTTTTTTTACAAACAACAATTAATATCGGCATGAATCTTGGAATCGTTCCAGTGGCGGGAATTCCCCTCCCATTTTTAAGTTACGGAGGAAGCTCTCTTATTGCTTCATT
>MFRX01000017.1:232-1930 GCA_001784725.1 Candidatus Moranbacteria bacterium RIFCSPHIGHO2_02_FULL_40_12b | reverse complement strand
GCATTATCATAAATATCCAAAGAGAAGGAAGGAAAGTTATAAAAACAAGAATCGCGATATAGTAATTGATAGGGATTTGACCCCGCCCCAGTTTCGAAGTAAGCATAAGTATTATTTCAGGATGATTCACGGAAACGCCTCGCCTCGATTCGAGTCAAATCGAGCTGCGGCTCAACGAGCACTAGATTTAATTTCTGGCTAAAACTGGAGCGGGGTTGACTCAATAAGATTCTGGCGGTAAACTGGTTAAACATTGTTATTTTGAAAAAAATAAGGTATAATTATAACAGGAATATGAAAGCACCATTTTCAATGGACAATTTGGAGCACTTAGCCAGATGCCCGCTGTGCAACAAAAAGTATCATTTTAGCCAGGCACTGGTTCTGGACCAGGAAGATAATAAAGCGACATTCCATTTGAGCTGCGATAGCTGCAGGACATCAACTTTAGTTTTTGTTTCTGCCGGAAATCTCGGGCTGATGAGCGTTGGCATGGTGACGGACTTGGAAAAAGAAGAAGCAGCCAATCTTTTTAAGAATGAAGCCATATCGGCCGATCAAGTCCTTGAAGTTCATGAATATATGAAGAATTTTAAGGGAAGCGCGAAAGATTTGATCTAGCCATAACTTAGGAGCTAGCTTTTTAGCTTATTAGTATTTCTAATAAGTTTTATATTTTCTAAAAAGCTAAGAAGCTAAATCCTAAAAAGCTGATTTTATGACTAAAATTACTCTTAAATCAAAAAGCCGCGAAATTGTGGGAAAAAAAATCAACAAATACCGTAAAAACGGATTGATTCCCGCGGTGGTTTACGGCCGCAAAATAAAATCCCACAATCTTTGGGTGGGCCTTTTGGATTTCGGAAGGGTTTATGACAGCGCCGGGGAAAGCACGATAATCGAGTTGGATATTGACGAAAAGAAAAAAGCCAATGTGCTGATCCATGACATCCAGATTGATCCGATAACAGGGAAATTTTTCCACATTGATTTTTTCCAGGTCAGGATGGACGAAAAAATTGAAGCTGAAGTGCCGCTGGAATTTGTCGGAGAATCCCCAGCCGTAAAAGAGAATGGAGGAATTCTGTTAAAAAACGCGGATCATATCCGCGTGAGTTGCTTGCCATCCGATCTTCCGGCAAAAATTGAAGTGGACATAAGCAAACTCAAGACCTTTGATGACCGCATAAAATTGAGCGAGTTGCCGGTTTCGTCCAAAGTAAAATTATTAATTGACGGAGAAATAATAATTGCCGGAGTGATTCCGCCGCGAACAGAGGAAGAACTGGCCAAACTTGACGAAAAAGTGGAAGAAGATGTGACCAAAGTCGAAGGAGTGATTAAGGAAACTCCTGCTAACGAAGCGCCAGAGGAAGGAAAAATGGAAGCGGATAAAGAAAAAAAGATGGAAGAAAAGAAAAAATAATTGGTCTTGTATAACAGTAAAAAAGGCGGGGTTTATCCGCCTTTTGTATTATTTTAAGCAGTGATATAATTAACAAGATGAGAAAAATAAACAAAAAACCGATAATACTTTCGTTAACGGCGGTCTTTTTAGTGTTTTATATTTTTAATTTTTCTCTGAATAATCCTGTTTTTGTGTCGGCGCGGAGCGCGACTGAAGAAGAAATTAAGGATGATATGGGAGAGCTGGAGAAAAAATTGAAAAAAGCCGAGAATGATTACGGAAAGTTAAGC
>MFRX01000017.1:0-189 GCA_001784725.1 Candidatus Moranbacteria bacterium RIFCSPHIGHO2_02_FULL_40_12b | reverse complement strand
AAGAAATAAACAAAACTAATTCATTAATATCCGGCACCAAAGAAGAAATATCCCGCAAAGAAAAGGAGATTGAATTGCTGGGCAAAAGGATAGCGGTTGACAGGGAAATAATGAAAAAAATCCTCCAGCAGATTTATTTCAGCAAAAAAAGTTTTTTTTCCAATCTTGCGTCCAGGGAAGGAAAGTTCA
>MFRX01000016.1:1493-7844 GCA_001784725.1 Candidatus Moranbacteria bacterium RIFCSPHIGHO2_02_FULL_40_12b | reverse complement strand
GATTATTACAAAGCGATTAAGGGAGAATTTACATTATTAGAATTGCCAAAATTAAACTTACAACCCGCAACCCACAACCCACAACATGACGAAGTTGAAATTGTTGATATGAAAAAGGAGAGATGGATAAAAAATTATTCCCCGATAAGTAAAAAATTAAAATCAGAGATAGAATACGCTTTGAAAAATAAACTGCAGACGATATTATTCATTAATCGCCAAGGGATGAGTTCCTTTTCCATTTGCTCTGGATGCAAAACCGTTTTAAAATGCCCCGGATGCGAACGGGCGCTGGTATATAATAACAGTGGGATATATAAATGTCCGCATTGCAATTATAAAACAGGGGTTTTGGCGGCTTGTTCCAAATGCGAGGGAATGGTTTTTAAAAATGTCGGACTGGGAACGCAAAAAGTTGAAAGGGACTTGAATAATTTTTTTCCCGGCGCCCGGATAAAAAGAGCGGACGCCGAATCAATGAAAAAAACGGCAGCGCAAAGCGAGTTGTATCAGAATTTCGCCGATGGCAAAATTGACATCTTGATCGGGACCCAGATGATTACCAAAAATTGGGATTTCCCCAATGTCGGATTAGTCGGAATTATTGACGCCGATAATTTATTGAATTTTCCCGATTTCCGGAGCGACGAAAGGGCTTTTCAAAATATTATTCAGGCGGCGGGAAGGACTAACCGCCTTAATGCGAAATTCCCAGGCAAAGTCATTATCCAGACATTCAATCCGGAAAATAAAATAATAAAATTAGCGGCGGAAGGAAATTTTGAAAAATTTTATGATCAGGAGACATTAGAAAGAGAAGCACTGGGCTATCCCCCCTTCAGCCGGCTGATCAAGCTTATTTTCCAAGACGCGGATAAAAATAAAATTGAAAAAGAAACGCGCGCCGCGTATGAAAAATTAAAAAACGCGGTAGCGAATTTGAAAAATTATAAAATCCCCCCTCCCTTTGACCCGCTAATCCCCAAAATTAGAGGACGACTTAAGAAACAAATAATTATTTCTTTTTCTGCCGCGGAAATTAACCCTACTCTGCGCAAAGCCATTAATAATTTAGACAGGGGCTGGATTATTGATATTGACCCAATTTCGGTGATATAATAAAAATATGCCAATACTTCCAATAATTAAATACCCCAACCCGATTTTGAGGAAAAAGGCGGAAAAAGTGAATGACCCGCTGGATCCGGAAATTCAGAAATTAATTCCCCGGATGATTGAAACATTGAGAAAAAGTAATGGGCTGGGACTGGCCGCTCCCCAGGTGAAAAAAACTATCCGCCTCTGCGTCATTGAGGAAGGTGGTGTTCTATATACTCTGATAAACCCGAAAATAAAATCCCAGTCAAAAAACAAAATAATTATGGATGAGGGCTGCTTGAGTTTTCCCGGAAAATTTTTCCTCATTGCCCGCCCGGAGAAGGTAAAAATAAGATATACGGATGGAAAAGGAGAAAACAGAAAACTGAAAGCGGAAGGGCTGCTGGCGCGGACCATCCAGCATGAAATTGATCATCTTGACGGAATTCTCTTAACCGACAGAAGTAAGATTAAAAAAACAAAGAAGTTGTGATAAAATAGCAACTATAGCGATCCGAATGACTCGAATTAATTTGATAATAATGTAATTATTTTTTATGAACAAAAAACCAATAGAACTCCGGATAATCTTTATGGGAACTTCGGCATTTTCAGAAAAAATACTGGAGGCCTTTATTGAAAATAAATACAATATTGTGGCCGTTTTCACGCAACCGGATAGAAAATCCAACAGAGAAAATGAAGTGAAAATGAATCCCGTCAAGAAATTTTCATTAGCCAATAAATTATCATTATTCCAGCCGGAAAAATTCGACGACGCGGCAACCAATGAAATAAAAAATTTAAAACCTGACATGATAATCCTGGCGGCCTACGGAAGGATTTTACCGGAAAAAATTCTCCAGATCCCCGGTTTTGGGGGAATTAATGTTCACGCTTCTCTTTTGCCCGAATTGCGGGGGCCGTCCCCCATACAAAACGCGTTGCTTAGCGGGCACAAAGAAACCGGCGTTACAATAATCCAGATGGACTCTGGAGTCGATACCGGCGACGTACTGGCGCAAAAAAAAGTTGAGATTGAATCAGGCGACAATTTTGAGACTCTTTCCGGAAAAATTGCCGACGCGGGAGTAAAATTATTGTTAAATACGATAACCGTTTTACTCAGAGGAGAAATAATACCCAAAAAACAGGATAATGAAAAAGCCACTTTAAGCCAGCTGATTGAGAGAGGCGACGGCAGAATTTTTTGGGACGAACAAGCCACTAAAATATACAACAAATTCCGGGCATTTTATCCGTGGCCGGGCATCTTCTGCTTCTGGAAAAGAGATAATCAATTAATCAGGATAAAACTTCACAAAATCCACCCTTATTTCAAGAAAATAGAAAATAAAAGCAAATTGGGAGAGGTCTTCGCAATCAATGGTCAGATCGCGGTTCAGGCGGCTAAAGGAGCCATAATACTGGAACAGATGCAAATAGAAGGGAAAAAAGCAGTTCCAGCAATTGAATTTATTAACGGCTATCCGGATTTTGTCGGGAGCATATTGTCGTAAACACACGCATTTTAATGATAAACAAAATTAAAAAAATTAGAAAAGAAGACGCGGCTTTTTTGTTTGGATTTATTCTGATCGTAATCGTGGTTTTGGCGACATTCTTGAGGCCGGAGATGAAAAAAAAGGAAGCAACAACGGCTGAACCAGAAAATCAAATCGCATTACCCGTTATATCCGCTAAAGAAGCGCAGTTAAAAATAAAAAATAAAGAAAACATAAAAATCGTAGACATCCGCGCTGAAATTGATTATAAGAACGAACATATCGTCGATTCGATCAGCGCTCCGGCTGAAAAATTCGGAAAATTCGATATTTTCACCAATAATAATGGGAATAACGTTTACATATTAAGCTATAGCGGCAACGAGAAATTCAACGAGCAGTTCGCGCGGAAGTTAAGGGAAAATAATATTGGGAATTTTTCTTTTATTTCCGGCGGACTTGATGAGTGGAAAAACAGCAACGGGCAAACTATCTCCTATGGCAATCCCAATTTATTCACGGATCAGTCGAAAGTTAATTTTATCAGCCCTGATGATTTGAAAAATATTATTGACAATAATTATCCCTGCTTTATATTGGACATAAGGTCGCGGGAATTATTTTCGCAAGGCCGCATAAAAAACGCGGTTAATATACCGCTGGATGAAATAGAAAAAAGAAGGCAGGAGATTCCATTATTCAAAGAAATTTTTTTATACGGAGAAAATGAAACTGAAGAATTCTACGCAGGCGTTCGGTTTTTTGATCTCGGTTTTTTCGCGACGAGAATTCTTGACGGCGGCCTGGATTCCTGGCGGAAAAAAAACTTCGAGCTTGTAAAATAGTGAAAACCGCCAGTGATACCAGTGGTTTCTATCTTGCCTCGTTGTAGCGGGACGTTTTTGTTAATGCTGTTTTAATATTTAAGTTTTAATTTTTTTAGCAGAATAAATAAAAACAATATCTGAGTAGCGACAGTATGCATTATACCTATGTCTTCTATTTGATTAGCCCTGCTTCTTTTTATAAATACGTATGATCTTTTGTTATCTATCAGTTGCGGCGATCTGAAAATATATAAATCGCCATTTTGCAAGAAGTCCTTTTCTTTCATCAAATTGAGTGAATTATTTTTTATCCTGATGCCCATATTCAATCCGTTTTGTATTTCCAGTTCTGTTTCATTGTTCCTGACATTCACCACCCTGATTAAAAAATTATTTGTCTTACATAAAATTTTTATTGCTTCTTCTATCGAGTTATAAATATCCCTGCCTTTTAACGATTTTGCGTCTTTGACTTCCGGAAAACCGAGAGCGATATTTTTCATAATATCAATTTTCCGGTTTATTTCCCCGATATATGTGTATGAGTCCTTCAGGGCTTTCGACATTTGGGCAACCTTGCTTTGAATTTTATTTTTTTCCTCCCTGTTTATTTTTAATTGCTTTTCCTTCCGTAAATAAACACTAAATCCAATAATCCCCAGGACGAATATGCTTAATTCTTCCATTGTTCTGGCGCTAAATGGCGTGTTTTGTCCTCCAAAGATAAATAATCCCCGATGGACAAGCTCCGGGGAAAAAACCGCCAGGATAAAAATAATCAGGTAGATCCAGTACATTTAGTTAAATATAGGACTTACGCGTTTGCGGACATCCGATGTCTTTCGGCTGTTATGGTCGCGAGATACCGGATGTCTAAAGGGCAAGCGCGTAAGTCCTAAAATAATTAAACTATTTTTCCTTTTTAAATATTTTTTTGGTTTTTTTCCGATTGCCGCAGATAAAGTTTATAGGGATCTAAAATTCTTTTTGTCTTGTCTTTCATCTCTTCATTAAATTCAGCGATTGCCTCATTGACCAAGGGGTCAAAGTTTTTATAAATTTCCTTCTCTTTAACAACTTTACCGGCTTCCAGCAATGTGTCAAAGGTTCCGGCGTCCAGCCACTCGCCCTGAATTTTTCTTATGGCAAGGTCGCCCTTTTCCATATATGCCCTGTTAACGTCGGTAATTTCAATTTCTCCTCTGTCAGACGGCTTTAAATTTTTGACTATCTCTGCTACTTGCGGGTCGTAAACATATAATCCTGTTACGCAATAATTGCTTTTGGGAAATTTCGGTTTCTCCTCAATGGAAATTGCTTTTCCATTCTCATCAAATTCCACTATTCCATAGCGGCTGGGGTCATCCTTCACTTCCTTGATAAAAATCATTCCGCCTTTTTTGAATTGCCTTATTTCGTCATAGACATCGTCTTCAAAAATATTGTCGCCCAAAATCATCGCCACATTATCATCGCCGATAAAATTTTCGCCCAAAATAAACGCGTCAGCCAGACCCTTAGGCACTTTTTGCACTTCAAAATAAAGATTAATGCCGAATTTTTTAAAAATGGATCCTAAAAGGTTCAAAAACTGCCCGCTGTGATCAGGCGCGACAATAATCAAAATATCCTTAATGCCGGCTTTAATCAGCGTGTTAAGCGGATAAAAAATCATTTGTTTGTCGTAGACCGGAAGCAGTTGCTTGGAAGTGGTGGCAGTGAGCGGAAAAAGGCGGGTAGCCGTTCCGCCAGCCAAAATTATCCCTTTCATTCCCGCGCTTGATTTTTTGAAAGTGGAAAGTTTTTTGATGCCGTTTTCAATATTAGCCAGCCGCTGGTCGCCCATTTCCTTTTCTTTGATTATGATTCGCAGACGGTTAAATTCATTCAGAAGAAAAATCGCCCCGAAAAATTCCATAGCGATGAAAATCACCTGAACTATTTCCCTGGAAGCGAATGTTGATCCGGAAGCAATCAGAAAAGGAGTGGCAAACATCAGCAAAACCACCCCGATCAGAGTTCCGACTATGACTAAAAGTTTTGTATATGGAGTTAAAAACATGCGTAAATATGGGTTATTTATATTTAATCCCCTTAGACAAACCAAAAATAGTTCTTTTCTAAGGACTATGAATACTACACTATTAGAATTGTTTTGTCAAGTGCTCCGCCAGGGCATTTTTATAACTTCTTAACGGGTTAATTTTGGTGTTTATAAGAGTGGAAATGAAGGGTCTTCTGGCCGGACGAGGGAATTCAGCGGCAGTCACGGGAATAACCTTAGTCCTTATCTTAGTTTGCCTATAAAGTTCTAAAACGGCTTCATACCAGGTGCATGATTCGGAATTGGTCGCGTGATAAATCCCGAATGGCTTTTTTGATTCAATTATTTCCTTAGTTTTTTTGGCCAGATCCGGAGCGTAAGTAAAACAACTCGTTTCTTCGTCAACAACTTTAACTTCTTTATTTTTCTTTCCTAATTCCAGCATCACGTCAAAAAAACTTTTTTTTGCTCCCTCCGACTGGGCCGTTTTTCCGAAAAGCTTGGAAAGGCGGATTAAATAATATTTTTTAATATTTTTTTCAAGTTCTTTTTCGCCAAGTAATTTTGATTTGCCGTAATTAGAAATTGGATCCGGAATAGCGCTTTCATTAAATCCGATTTGCGGCTGAAAATTTTCATGAAGGCCGCAGCTTCCGCAGGAATGCGCGCATCCAGCCGGTTCCGGTATCGCCGGAAGGCCGTTAAAAACATAGTCGGTTGAATAATGGACTAATATCGCGCCGATTTTCTTCGCGGTTTTTGCCAAATATCCCGGCGCCAGTCCGTTTATTTTTTTTGCCAATTCAAATTCTTTTTTCCATGCCCCGTGGTCCGGCGGAAGTCCGGATTTTACGGGGTCTTCGCATTTATCCACCGC
>MFRX01000016.1:0-1475 GCA_001784725.1 Candidatus Moranbacteria bacterium RIFCSPHIGHO2_02_FULL_40_12b | reverse complement strand
TATAATAATGTCCGGTTTGAGCTTAACGATTTTAAAATTAACTTCTTTTTGTTTTATAATGTCAATCTCTTTTTTATCCCAAGCGATTACTTTATAATCCCTGTCTTTCTCAAAAATATTTGCCAGCTCCTGCCCGAGCATTCCTTTTGATCCGATGATTAATATTTTTTTCTTCATAGTGAATTTATCAGGTTAAAATTCTTAACAATGTTCTGGCGATAAATTTTGATCTTACTGAAAAAATTACCAGATTGAATAGAAAATTTCTCAATGGGCCGGACCAGCGGACGATTCGAAGCATAAAATGGTGAATTTGTACTTCCCGGCGCAATTCCGATATCCTTCGCGATTTATGTAAAGGATTTATTATTGACTTGGCTGCTTCTTCGCCCGATACCAGCGCCTGATATATCCCCTCGCCGGTGAAACCGGAGACAAGGCCGGCGGCGTCTCCAATCAGGAATACATTGCCAAATCTATATCCTTGATAGTCGCAATTAAGGGGATGGGCCTGGAATTTTCCTCCGGATATGTCAATATTGTTTTTTTTTATCCACTGGTCAAATCCTTCTCTGGCTTTTTTTGATGATATAATTTTAGGGAAATATCCATATCCTATTGAAGCATATTCGTCGCAGGGAAATATCCATGAATACCACGAATGAAACAACCGCGAGTCAAAAAAGAGTTCAATGTCGTTGTATTTTTTTGTTGGCACCAAATAATGAAAGGCCGCGCCTGTCAATTTTGTTTCCAGTCCAAGATATCTTCTTACAATTGAGTTTGAACCGTCCGCGCCCACGAGATGGGAATATCCGATCTTTCCCGACTTATTGGTGACAATATAATCACTATTGACTTCAGTTACAAGTTCTCCCGTTTTTATTTCAACAGTGGTGTTTTTTAATTTGCTCAATTGCCACTGGCCAAGATTTTTTCGGTTAATGGTATACAGCAGATTTTCCCCAAAAGATAAAATCGCTTCTCGCGCAAATGTTTTGAAAATTACCCTGTCAAATACTTTCTCGACTATATGGTCTGGCGGGTTCAGATACCGGAAACTTTTGCGGGTTAATCCGCCGGCACAGACCTTTGGTCCGATTTCCTCATTTTTTTCAAGCAACAGAACGCTCTTATCGCTTCGGGAAAGGACTTCAGCGCAGCGAAGGCCTCCCGGACCGGCGCCAATAATTATCACATCGTATTTTACCATTCTTGTCTATGGGGTTAGGTTTTTTTATACTTCATAAAAACTTTATTCGGAATTTGTTGCGGTATTCTTATATTGTCTTTCATAATATTTTTTATATTCGCCGCTTTTGATGTTTCTCCACCACGACTCATTTTCATTATACCATTTTATTGTTTTTCTTAAACCTTCCTCAAAATCAGTCCTTGGCGCCCAGCCCAATTCGTTTTTAATTTTTGAAAAATCAATGGCATAACGCCGGTCGTGGCCCGGGCGGTCTTTCACA
>MFRX01000015.1:11709-15343 GCA_001784725.1 Candidatus Moranbacteria bacterium RIFCSPHIGHO2_02_FULL_40_12b | reverse complement strand
TTTTAATCCACCCCCCATGCTTTTATGGAAAAAAGAAGAAAAGTCGCTCGGGCAGATCGGCGAGGACGCGGCGGCGAAGTATTTGAAAAAGAAGGGCTACAAAATTTTGGAAAGAAATTATTTTAATCCGTTAGGAAGACGTCTTGGAGAGATTGATATTGTCGCCGAAAAAGAGAAAGAAATAATTTTTGTGGAGGTAAAGACGAGAGTGGCGAAAAATTATTCTGACACTCTGCCAGAAGAAAATATCAACCGGTCGAAACTTCACAAACTAAATAAAATCGCCGTTTCTTATATCCGAAATAAACATCTGTGGAATTATCCCTACCATTTTGACGCAATCTCGGTTCTTTATGATGAAGCGGAGAAGAAAACCCAGGTAAGGCATCTGAAGAATGTTTTTATATAGACACATTATTTATTTGTTGATATTATTAAGAAGCTAAATTAACAATAATAAAATACTTATGACATTATCAAACGAAACAATCCAAGAATTAAAACAGAAACTTGAAGTTGAAAAAGAGCGGCTGGAAAAAGAGCTGGGAATTCTCGGGAAACCGACCGGCACCCCCGGCGATTATGAAACCAAATTTGACGATATTGGCCGGGAATGGGAAGAAAACGCCACGGAAGTGGAGGAATATGTGGATGACCTGGCCGTGGAAACCAATCTGGAAGGCCAATTGAAAGAAGTGAGCGAAGCGCTCGCGCGGATGGAAAAAGGAACTTACGGAATTTGCGAGAATTGCGGGAAGGAAATTGATATCGAGCACCTGCGGGCTTATCCGGCAACCCGTACTTGCACGAAGTGCAGGTAATCTTTACGAATTACGAATTTCATACGAATATACTAATGAGAAGAAATATTTTTTTTAATTCTATTATTTTTGTTTTTTTAGTTTTTGTTGACCAGATTTCCAAATATTTAATCCGCTTCCGCCAGCCGGCGGACGGATTTTTTGTTTGCAATAAAAATATTGCTTTTGGGATAAATGTGCCTATTTTCGCGTACTGGTTTGTTATTATAATTCTGGCGTTTTTAGTTATTTTCTTACTTCTTAATTCTAAATTTAAAATTTTAAATGAAATTAAAATTTACAAATTAAAGAATTTAAAATTGATTGAAAATTATCATCAAAAATTCTTTATTCCTAATTCATTATTCATAATTCTAATAATCGCGGGAGCGATTAGCAATTTGATCGACCGCCTATACTTCGGCTGCGTGATTGATTTCATTGACCTTAAAGTGTGGCCAATTTTCAACCTGGCGGACGCGTATATTACCATTGGCGCGATTCTCATAATTCTCTCACTTTTTAAAAAACCAAAAAGCACTGAATAACTCCTCTTCTGATTTTTAGCGCCTGCTCGTCTATTTTTCTGCCAGTATCTTTTTTGTCCACATGGACAAAAAGAGAACTAAATACTAAATGTTGGATAAAAATGAATTGGCGGGAGAGGAGATGCTAGCGCGGTTTTTGGCGAGTAATTATTATGAACCAAAAAACTTGATTTTTCCGGGCAAAGTAGTAATCTGAAAGTAAATTTGTATTTAAATGAAAATCCTATGTCTGGGATGCTAAAATAAGGAAAACAATATAATCAAATTTATCGTAACCAGCTCAAACTGTTCGAAGGGCTAACACAGCACGTTAAATACCTCGCAGCTCTGCTGTGGGATAATTCATTGAAATTGTTAACTCTAAAGTTTTATAATATTAAAGTGCACTTTATATGGTTGAATTTTTTCAGTTAACACTAAATGTAATATATTTCTTAATCTTTACCGTTGGTTTTTTTTATTTTTTACCAGTATCTATATATAAGTATATGGAAGATAGTAGAAGTAAAAATCTTGATAATTTAGCAAAAATTTTCGGATTAAAATTTGAGATATTACAAAAAAAATCTTTCTTTAATTATCTTAATGTTTTTAGTTTAAGAAATGAAAAAAGAAATATGATTGAGGGTAAAATAAAAAATCATCACATTAGAATATGGGATGAATATAGAATTGAATCCGGGGTTCCTGCTGGTTTCGGCAGCGCTAATTATACAAAAAAGACAACGCACATAACAATTGATTGGGTAGATGAAAAAATAGATGGACTAGCTTCGATAAACTTTCTAAATCAAATTTTAATAGATTTAAGAGACAATGACATTATTTATAAAAGTAATAACTTAACGCTCAAAAATAAGGCATTAATGAGAAGCAATTTATTGATATATATAACTATTTTAATATTACTTGTTATTTTTTTAATTTATTTAATCAATACAAAGTCCAAATAAGTAATGATTATTTGAATTAAGGAAAATATATTAGAAATGAGTTAATTAACCAAATCCGCCGCTGTGGCACATAAACAGATTTAAGTGTTATCCAGCTCATGTAGTTAATCTAAATTAAAAAAGGACTCGGAATTTTTCCGGGCTTTTTATTTCCGCCGTTTCCTTGCGAAAATTATTTATTCAAATTATCTTTTTCTTAATCTTTAAAACTGCCCTTTCCTTTGCAAGTAATAACATGTTATAATTTTATCAGTAGTACCCTTTTTCCGCACGTGCGAAAAAAGGTAACTGGTGAATGAAATTCAGACGTGCTACGTGGGAAGCAGGATAAATATGTGTTTTAGATATTTGCCAAGCGCGGGAAAGGGAAACCGATTAGAATAAATGCCAGAGCATACAACGCAATATAATATATGGGTAAAAAGGAAAAAATAAGCATTAAGGAGAAATTAGAGGACTTTTTTTATTCCGATACTCCGGCAGCCACGATTACAAAGTTTTTACTAGCCGGGGCGGCGCTGGGCAGTTTCGTTTTTATTGGCGCGGCGATTCCGGGGATCCTGAAAATTATGGATAGTTTCGGCAGCCCAAGAGGCGGTTATGCAGGAAAGCGCCCGCCAAAATATTCTCGCGAACAAGTGAAAGGCGCTTTCTATAAACTGAAAAAACGGAAGCTGATAAAAATAATCAAAACAAAAGAGGGCAAAATTACAGTGAAGCTTACTAATAAAGGCAAGAAAAGAATCCGGGAATTTGCCATGGACGCCATTACAATTAAGAAACCAGTTAAATGGGATAGGTTGTGGCGGATAGTTCTTTTTGACATTCCGGTGAAGTATAATAAAGCGAGAGAGGCATTGCGGGAGAAAATAAAAAAACTGGGATTTCAACAGCTCCAGGAAAGCGCGTGGATTATTCCCTATGAATGCGAGGATGAAATTATTTTTATTGCTAAAATATTTGAAGTGGAAAAATACATTGAAATAATGACTGTGCAAAGAATGCTGCACGAAAAAGGAGTCAGAAAATTGTTCAAAATGTAATTTTTAAAAATTTAATAAACATAAAAATTGAGAAAAATTGCAGTTGATAGCAATAATATCAAGATCAAAAATATTATAAAGTTACCCTTTCCCGCACGTGCTAGAAAAGGTAACTGATACATCCTAGTTACTATGTTTTATGTTTATAATAATGTGATAAGATAGTAATGCTGGAAATATGAAGTAAAAAAATGAGAATAAGGAGGACATTTTTAATGAATTAATTAAAATAAATTTATGCCTTCGAAAATTTTATCGGCGGCGACAATCGGGCTGGACGGTGAAATAGT
>MFRX01000015.1:9430-11688 GCA_001784725.1 Candidatus Moranbacteria bacterium RIFCSPHIGHO2_02_FULL_40_12b | reverse complement strand
CTCGCAAGGACTCCATAATTTCACTATTGTCGGCCTTCCTGACGCTTCAGTCAAAGAATCGCGGGATCGCGTGAGTTCGGCCGTCAAAAATAGCGGTTTTAAGCCGCCTCACCGGTGCGGGCGCATCACAGTGAATCTTGCCCCGGCCGATCTTCCCAAGGTGAGCCCCATTTACGATGTCCCCATGGCGCTGGGATTCCTTCTGGCTTCGGAACAGATAAGTTTCGATTTTAAGAATAAATTATTTTTAGGAGAGCTGGCGCTGGACGGGAAAATACGGCAAGTTAACGGCGTTCTTCCGGTTACGCTGCTGGCGAAAGAAAAAGGAATTTCCGAAATTTACGTCCCCAAGGAAAATGTCCGGGAAGCGAGCATCGTTGAAGGAATAAATATTTTTCCGGTGAATAATTTATACGAACTGGCCAATCACCTTATTGGCAGGAATAAAATTGAAGTTCATCCAAAACTGGAGGTGGAAAAAATATTCGATGAAGGGGAATATCTGCTGGATATGTCGCATATAAAAGGGCAGGAGCATGCCAAGCGGGCGCTGGAAATCGCCGCCGCCGGAGGCCATAACGTGCTTTTGAACGGCCCTCCGGGATCGGGAAAGACGCTCCTCGCGAAAACCGTACCTTCCATTCTCCCCCGGCTGACCATCCCGGAGGCGCTGGAAGTGACGAAAATATTTTCGGTTTCGGGAAAATTGGGAAAAAGCGAAGCGATTGTCGCTATCCGCCCTTATCGTTCGCCCCACCACAGCGCCAGCGCCGTATCGCTTGTGGGCGGAGGAACGTATCCCAAACCGGGAGAAATCAGCTTGGCGCACCGCGGGGTTTTGTTTTTGGACGAGTTTGCCGAATTTCCCAGAAACGTTCTGGAAAATTTAAGGCAACCTTTGGAGGACGGAGTGATTACCGTTTCCCGCGCCAAAGGTTCGCTGGAATTTCCGGCGCGGTTTATTTTAATCGCCGCGATGAATCCTTGCCTCTGTGGCAACGCCACTGATCCGGAAAAATTATGTTCCTGCACTCCGTCTCAAATCATAAAATACCAGCGGAAAATTTCCGGCCCGATTATGGACCGCATTGATCTTCACGTGGAAGTGCCGCGGCTTAAATTTGAGAAACTTGAAGAAACGAATTCCGGGGAATCCAGCAGTGATATCAGAAAAAGGGTGGAATCCGCCAGAAACATCCAGAAAAAAAGGTTTACGGATATTCCGATAATAACCAACAGCGAAATGAGTTCCAATCAAATAAAAAAATTCTGCGTGCTGGACGAAAAGTGCGTAGAACTTCTCCGGAGCGCCGTTTCATCAATGCGCTTGAGCGCCCGGGCGTATCATCGTATAATCAAAATTGCCCGCACGATTGCCGATCTGGCCGGATTGGAGGAAATAGCGCCAGCCCATATCGCCGAAGCGGTGCAGTACCGGTTTAAAACAGATTAAATTTCTAATTTCCAATTTCTAATTTCTAAACAATTTCCAATGAATTAATTTTAGAATTTAAAAATTGAGACATTGTTTGAAAATTAAAAATTTAAAATTGAAAATTTTGGCGCCAATCGTTATTTTTATAGCAGTCGCAATTGGTTATAAAATTTTTGTTTTCCAGAAGAAATCAGAGATATATCTCAATTACCCCAAAACAGTTTTTTTAAACGATAATGGTCTAATTTTTGAGGCAAGCACCCACGCGCTAACCGTTGCTGATTTTTTAACGGAGCAGAAGATTATTTTAAAAAATGAGGATGTGGTTTTTCCCGATCTTAATCAAAAAATTTATCCCAATTCCACGATTAACATCCGCCGCGCGAAAAAAGTTTCAATCGCGGTTGACGGAAAGGAAGTAAAAGGAAATACGCTGCAGAGCGATGTTTATTCAGCCATTTGGGAAAACAAAATCGCGCTTGGCGATGATGATATTATTTCCCCCAGAGGATTTTCACCGGTTTCATCCGGAGTTAAAATAGAAATAACTCGCGTTAAAGTTGAGGAACAGATTATTAAAAAAAGTATTGATTTTAAGACAGTTTCGGAGGAAGATGACAAATTAAGCTGGCGGACAAAAAAAGTGAAACAAAAAGGGCAGAAAGGGATTGAAGAAATAAAATATAAAGTTGTATCGCACAACGGAAAGGAAATTTCAAGGAAAATTTTGGAGAGGAATGTCGCTAAAGATCCGGTGCCGGAGATTGTTATTCAGGGAACTTATATGAAACTGGGCAAGCCGGCTAAAGGACAAGGGACTTGG
>MFRX01000015.1:8031-9408 GCA_001784725.1 Candidatus Moranbacteria bacterium RIFCSPHIGHO2_02_FULL_40_12b | reverse complement strand
GCCAATGGCGAATCAGTCGTGGTGCAAATTAATGACTACGGACCGCAAGGAAAGGGACGGATTATTGATCTAGATAAAGTAGCTTTCGCCAAAATCGCCTCCCTCGGCGCGGGAGTGATTGACGTAAAGGTGGAGGAAATACTAAACTAGATTAAAGTTCAAAGCGAAAAACGCAAAACTACAATGTAAAACTAAAAATTAGTTAATGTTTTTGAATTTTTATATTATAGCTGTACGCTCTATATTTTTCATTTTTTGCTTAAATTTATTTTATGCCTACAAAACTCGGACAAAATTTTTTAGTCAATAAAGATATTGCGAAGAAAATCGTTGAAGCGGCAGAGTTGAAGCCGGATGATGTTGTCTTGGAAATCGGGCCGGGGAAAGGAATTTTGACGGAAGAACTGGCGAAAAAAGCGGGGAAAGTCATTGCTGTTGAAATAGATGGAAATTTGGTGGAAATACTTGAAAATAAATTTAAAAATAAGAAGAATGTGGAAATTATTAAGGGAGACGTACTACAACTTACAACTTACAACTTACAACTTACAACTTATAAAATTGTGGCGAATTTACCATATTATATTACTTCGCCAGTTATACGAAAATTTCTGGAAAGCGAAAATCCGCCGAGCAAAATGATTTTAATGCTGCAAAAAGAAGTAGCGGAACGGATAGTGGCAAGTTCGGGGAAAATGAGCATTTTGGCGGTATCGGTGCAGTATTACGCCCAGCCGCAAGTCATTTTCAATGTTCCGCGGGAGAATTTTGATCCGGCGCCGGAAGTGGACAGCGCGGTGATTCACATAAAAACATTAAAACAAGAGAACATTAAAACAAAAGAGCAAAAAAGCAAAGAATCAAAGAAGTTTTTCAGGGTCGTGAAAGCAGGTTTTTGCGCTAAAAGAAAAACTTTAATTAATAATTTGGCTAACAGTTTTCATCTGGAAAAAAAAGAAGTGGAAGAAAAACTTAAGCGAGTCGGGATTTCTTCCCGCACCCGCGCGCAGGAATTATCAGTTAAGGACTGGAAAAAATTGGCGGAGTTGTTTTAGAATTATGTTATACACAAAATCTTGCCATAGCAATAAATTGTGTATACGATTATTATAATTTGAATTTTCTGGCTATAGCTGACTGGACAAAATCCGAAAAATCTGCTATACTGGTAGAAGGAATAGTGAAAATAAGCCAATTTAACGGCTGATATTAGGAAAAAAAGGACGGGTGAGCCCGTTTTTTTGCTTTTATTAATAGCGATTTGAATGACATGAATCCGCCGGCTGGCGGACATCCGAATGATACGAATAATCGCAAACCGAAAATAAACATGAAAACCAAATATTTACAAAATAAAATAAGAAAAATTTCCAAAAA
>MFRX01000015.1:0-8020 GCA_001784725.1 Candidatus Moranbacteria bacterium RIFCSPHIGHO2_02_FULL_40_12b | reverse complement strand
TTAATGAAGAGAAATTGAAAAATTATCTGGCGATTTTTTTCCTGATGTTCTTTCTGTTTTTCGTATTCGCGATAAACTTCGCCGACGGGCAAATGAATAAGGACGCGGGAGAAACAAAAACGCCGGTTAAAATAGTTTCCAAAACAGAAAAAGAAATTAAAAATATGGTCAGGGGCTACCCGATGGAAAGAATGGTTCCCTATATCGCCAAAAAAGACAAAGTCGTGGCCGCTTTTTTGGTGGGAATCGCGAAAAA
Organism: Candidatus Moranbacteria bacterium RIFCSPHIGHO2_02_FULL_40_12b; assembly: GCA_001784725.1. GTDB lineage: Bacteria > Patescibacteriota > Minisyncoccia > Moranbacterales > 2-12-FULL-40-10 > 2-12-FULL-40-10. The sequence continues at coordinate 7,764 of MFRX01000015.1, read as the reverse complement.
AGAAAGCGACTGGGGGAAACACTCGCCCAAGCTTAATGGTGAGGACTGTTATAATTACTGGGGATTCAGGCAGGAAAGAGAAAAAATGGGTAGTGGCGGACATACTTGTTTTGACAGCCCCAAAGATGCGGTCAACACAGTATCAGGCCGGATTGATGAATTAGTCAATGAAGAAAAGCGCGATAGCCCGCGGGAAATGGTCATCTGGAAATGCGGATATGATTGCTCCTGGGATAACGCCTACGCCATCCAGAAATGGATAACCGACGTGGATTTTTATTTTCAGAAGTTAAACGATTAAAGAAAAACAGTTTTTACCAGAATAATGCCGTAAATAATCACTACTCCCATAACCCACCAAAAAATATTGCGTGGGTTTATTTTTTTACCTTCTCCCATACTATTAACCAACCAGAAAGACGCGCCGCCGGAAAGCATCGCCCACCAAAAGAGCCGGAATTCATTAAGAAGCAAAACGCTCAAAAGATAGGATAAAAAAATTCCGCCGCCGACGATTAGTTTTCCCCATTGCTCGCCAAAAAAAACCGGAATGGTAAAGACGCCTTCTTTCCCATCCCCCTCGATGTCCTTGAAGTCCTTGACGGGAAGCGACAGGGTAAAACCGATCACTAAAAGGATGATTATGTTATTAGGGAGGTTTTTTATGTTTTGTTCGGGAGAAACCAAAATAAATCCGGAAAATAAGATCATAAGCGAAGCGATGGCGGAAACGAAAGTGGATACAAAAGGAAAGCGCTTGAGGCGCAATGGCCAGGAGGAATATAAAAAAGCGATTGCCTGATAAGCTACGAGCAAAAGAGCGATTTTCAGGCTGACAAAGGCGGCGAAAATAACGGAAACCCAAAAAATTCCCTGCCCTATTTTTCGATATTCTTCCAATACAAAAACTTTTTTGATAAAAGGGCGATTAGGATTGGTTTTTTGGTCGATTTTTTCATCCTCGATGTCATTGATAATTACCGAAGCGATCCATGATCCGGCAATAGAAATGATCAGGAGAGCCAGCGCAGAAAGGTTGAATAAAGTTATTTCTGGAGCCGTTCCTTGGAAAGCGATAAAAATTCCCATACCGACGAAAAAAAGCCCAAGGTGATAAATTAGCTGGGGCGGACGGGAATTTCTGATAATCGCCAGCAATTTATTCTTGTATTCGCGGTAGAGATAAATAACGGAAACGGCGAACAGCATCAAAGAATAAATCAAAACCATCTTAATACTAAGGGCGCTTTTTATTTCCGCGATTTCACGGGAAAATATTTTTACTGGGCTTAAAAACATCTGGGCAATATCTACATCTCTCACTGCCAGAAAGCCCTTGGAAAAACCCAGAGTGAAAATGGTTAAATATGAAGGAAAAGTGCCTAAAATAAAAAATATAATGTAGGAGACAAAGGTAATAATCAATGAATATAATGCAGATGTTATTTTTTTAAAAATGGATGAATTTTGAATTTTGAATTTTGAATTTTGAAATAAAACAGAATTTATAAAATTTAAAAATTTAGAAATCATTTTAAAATTTAAAATTTCAAATTTAAAATTTTCTTCTGAAGTTTTAATTAGGCTGTAAATAAATATGAATACCAGCGCGGCGGCCACTTCAAAACGGACTCCATAGGTAATCCCCAGATCCCAGCGGTCTCCGAAAAAAGTGAGAAATCTCTCTCCCAGCCCCCTCAATGAATCGAATTTATAAAAACTCCAAAATCCTCCCCCGCCGGAAATAACATGGTCAATGATAGGCGGAGTGATTACCAGAAAATATCCAAAAAGCAGGGCGCTGAATATTTTTTTGGTTTCGACCCCAAGGAAATAACGGAGCAGGAAAGCGACTAGTAAATAAGAAAGGAGAAAGAAAAGAAAAGTGTGGGAAATTCCGTAAAAAAAAGTGGTTAGAGTAGAATTTTTGAGCCCACTTGCTATCCATTCCTCAACTAGGATGCGGACGGCAATAATCGCGGTAAAAGAAATAAGCCAGGACCGGAAAGTGAGCGGAGCTGACTCGATTTTTTCTATGGCTTTGCGCGGTAATTTGAGCATAATCTGAATTTACAGCAAACCATATTAATAGGCAAGTTAGTAAAAATCAAAAACAAATTAACATAATTTTTTATTTTTAGTATTTTATTTTTTATTTATTTTATGTGCTACAATATTATTCATGCATGAAGTATTAAAAGGGCTGAACCCCTCCCAAAGAGAAGCCGTTCAAAGCACCGATGGCCCTGTTTTAATCATTGCCGGAGCCGGTTCGGGGAAGACCAGGATGCTCACCCATCGGGTGGCATATTTGATAAAGGAAAAGAAGATAAAGCCGCAAAATATTCTGGCCGTCACTTTTACCAACAAGGCGGCGGGAGAAATGAAAGAGCGCATCGGTAAGTTGCTTGCAACAAGTGATAACTTGGTCAATGGTCAATGGTCAATGGTTAATGGTCCTTATGTGGGGACTTTTCATAGCATTTGCGCGAAGATTTTGCGGCGCGAAATAGACAAAATCGGATATAAAAGATCATTCAATATCATTGATGAGCAGGATCATCTGGCGCTAGCTAAAAAAATTTTCAAAAAAATGGAATTAAGCCCCAATCAATTCAATCCTTCCTCTTTTCTCCATCACATATCCAAAGCAAAAAATGAGCTGGTTAACGCCAAACGTTTTGAAGGCGAAGCCGGCGGATATTTTGAAGAAATAGCCGCAAAGTTTTACCAGGCGTATCAAGCAGAACTTAAAAACAGCAACTCCCTTGATTTTGACGACTTAATCATGCTTACCGTGGAAATATTCAAAAAATTTCCCGAGGTCTTGGAAAAATACCAGCGGCTTTTCCGCTATATCTTGGTGGATGAATACCAGGATACCAATCACGCCCAATATGTTTTAGTCAATCTCTTAGCGGAAAAGCACCGAAATCTCTGCGTCGTGGGCGACGACTGGCAAAGTATATATCTATTCCGTGGCGCAGACGTGAAAAATATCCTGGATTTTGAAAAGGACTATCCGGAGGCCAAGATTTTCAAGCTGGAGCAGAATTACCGGTCTACCCAGGCGATCTTGGATGCGGCCTACGGAATTATTTCCAAAAACATTTTCCGCAAGGACAAAAAACTTTGGACGGAAAAAAAAGAGGGGCATTTAATAACTTCCTATGAGGCGGAAGACGAAGAAGATGAAGCGGAATTTGTGGCGGAAGAAATAATTAAAAGCGGAAACAAAAAATATTCCGATTTCGTAGTGCTATACCGCACCAACGCGCAATCGCGGGTGATTGAGGAGATCTTTCTCAATAAATCCATTCCTTACCGGATCGTGGGCGGGATAAAATTCTACCAGCGCAAAGAAATCAAAGACGTCGTGGCGTATTTGAAGTTGATTAATAATTTCAGCGACGCGGTTTCTTTGGAAAGAATAATAAACGAGCCCCGTCGCGGGATAGGAGAAGTCACGCTTTCTAGTTGGATAAATATAGCTAAAGAAAACAGCACTGATCCAATCAGCATGGGATTAAAATCCGAAATCCTAAATTCGAAATCCGAAACAAATTCAAAATTCAAAATTCAAAATTCAAAATTCGATAGTATAATAAAGTTCTGCGATTTTATAAAAAGGATGAATGAAATATCCAAGCGGCTGAAACTGGCGGACTTTATTGAGAAGGTCTACCGCGAATCGGGATACGAAAAATACCTCAATGACGGGACGATAGAAGGAGAAACGCGCCATGAAAACGCACGGGAGCTTCTGTCAGTCGCCAGAAAATTCGAAGGCCTGGAGGGCGCTGCGGCGCTGGAGGCATTTTTGGAAGAAGTGGCGCTAGCATCGGATACGGATAAAATAGACCAAAATAAAAATTCGGTGCATCTGATGACGTTGCATTCCGCAAAAGGGCTTGAATTCGCCTGCGTGTTTATTGTCGGACTGGAGGAAGGAATTTTGCCCCATTCGCGCAGCATGCTCTCGCCCCATGATATGGAAGAAGAAAGGCGGCTGATGTATGTCGGTATTACTCGCGCCAAAGAGAAGGTCTATCTGCTTTTCACAAGCGAGCGGAACATTTTCGGCTCAACCCAGATGAATTCGCCGTCAAGATTCTTAGATGATATCCCACCGCATCTCTTGCAAGATGCTGAAAATAAAAAATCAAAAATCAAAAGTCAAAATTACAATTCAAAATTTAAAAATGATATACTAGATACTAAATACAAAATACTAAATACTAATATCAAAGACGGCGATCGCGTCCGCCACGATCAATTCGGAGAGGGTTTGGTGATTTCCGTAAAAGGCGACACCGCCACCATCGCTTTCAAGAAAGCGGGGCTCAAAAAACTTTCTTTGGAATTTGCGAAGCTGAAAAAAATAAAGTAAGTATTTATTCAAATAAAAAAGTATTCTCATATTCTCCCTCCAAAGGCGGGCAAGTAAGAATTTGAGAATAGTTTTTTAATCTATTTTTTCTTTCCGTGGAACTTTTTGTGGATTTCTTTGAGCTGCTGGTTGGTGACATGGGTATAAATTTGGGTTGTAGTAATAGAAGAGTGTCCAAGCATCGCCTGGACGCTCCTGATGTCAGCTCCGTTGGCGAGAAGATCGGTCGCGAAACTGTGGCGCAAGGTATGCGGATGGACATTTTTCATCAAGCCCGCTTTAGCGGAGTAATATTTCACAATTCGCTGGATGCTTCGGGGAGTAAGGCGCAGGTCGCCATCATTAATCTTTTTTTTAAACCCTCTCCTCGAATCCTCTCCCTGAAAGGGAGAGGAGGACGTTGTTCGCGTTCTTGTAAAGATGGCCGGGTCAAAATCCGTTCTTTTATCCAGATATTTTTCAATGGCGAATCTGGCGGAGTCGGAAATAAAAACAATTCTTATTTTCCCGCCCTTTCCCTTCACGCTGAATTCCTGTTTTTTGAGATTTACCTGCTCGCGGTTCAGATTCACCAGTTCTGAAACACGAAGCCCGGCTGAAAAAAGCAGTTCCAGAATAGCTTTGTCCCGCAGCGATTTGAAATCCGCGCCGTTGGCTGACGATAAAAGCCGTTCCAATTCTTCCGGTTCCAGAAATTCAATAATCTGCGACGGATTTTTTCCCACTTCTATTTTTTCGGCCGAGAGCGTTTTGATATCCTGTCTGGCCAGGTACTTCAGAAAATTGCGGAGCGCGATGACGTGGTAGTTTTGGGTGATTTTTTTCAACTCTTTCCCTTTCGCATCCCGCAATCGGTTGAGGTAAAGCCGGTATTTTTTGGTAAGGTCCATAGTTATATCCTTGGGGTCGGAAATTTTCGCCCATCCCAAAAAACGCGAGAGGTAATGATGGTAGTTTTCTATCGTTTTCTGGGAACGGCCTTTTTCAATTTCCAGGTATTCAAGAAAGTTTTGAAGTAATTCTTGTAATTTCATTTTTTTACCCTCACCTCGAATCCTCTCCCTTGAAAGAGAGAGGAGAACATTGTAAGGACTAATTATTAATGTCGCACAACTTTATTTTAACTTAATTTTGCAAGGAATACAATTTAAAACGGACTTGGGTTTCCGAGTCCGTTTCACGCTTAGTGTTGGTACTTTAACGGGAATTTTTCGTGCGTATTTTTGAGCTTTTCTTTAAAGTTAAATTTATATTTAACATCAACTTTTTCAGTAAAAGGACTGTCTCCGCCATGGCATACTATGCAACCTTTTTCATCTTCCGAAGGAATTATAAGGCCTGCTTTTTTTGCATCAGCAAGTTTAAATTCCTTGTTCTTTTTCATTATCTCGAGATAATTACTTCCAGGTCCGTGACACCCCTCGCACTGTACGCCGACAAATTTCTGGTTTTCCGGATAACTACCTGGTTTACCATAACCCGTTGTATGGCATTTTAGGCAGCCATTGTCAGTACTGTAGTCTTTATTAGTGTCTAATCCTGCTTTCTTCTTTTCCTCTGTCTTTACCCCGGCTTTCAGGTTTTCAAAACTTGTTGACATTGTTGTTTTTTCCCATGACTTGAATTGTTTGATGTGGCATGCCTTGCATTTTTTTGCTCCCACATAATCGGCTGCGTTTGCGTTGAGAAAAAATAACGCAAACGGAAGCAGTAAAGTAACAATAAAAAATTTTTTCATTTCTTGCCTCCTTCCAAAGGATAGTTCTTTGTTTTTGTTTCCTCAATCAATTTATTCATAAATTCCGCTGCCGGATAATCTTTCTGCCACGCACTCATCCCCATTAGCATGGCATAAGCATCATATCCGAGCATACGCAACGGAATTAATGGCAGAATTTCACTGGCCCCCATGTGGCATACGAGTATAATTTTTTTGTTAGAGGGGAGTTTTTTGAGATTCTCGGGTTTGAAGAGTTTTTCGTATGATATATAGATAGCTCCCGGTATATGACCGCTATCATAGGATTTTTTTCCCTCTTCTCCGAATCTCACATCAACTACGATGAAATCGCTTTTTCCCTGCTGTATCCAGTTTCTGATATTTTCTGAAACGACAAAAAAATTATTATACTCTGGTCCTTTACTTATTACCGCATCGATTTTTTCAGCTAAATTTGAGTCACCCGCGTAGCCAATAACGGTAACAAAGAAGGATATTACTGTCATTACGAAAAAACTTATCAGTTTTTTCATTTTCTACCTCCTTTTCAGTTTTTAATGAATACCAAAGGCATCATAGGATAATAGCATAGTCCTCTGCAAATGTCAATATCCATATATTGACTGAAGAACATATAAGGTATATACTATAACCCAGTAAAAATTAGGGTTTTAGTTCTTGGATTTGGCGCGTTTTTTCCCGTTTCTTAGCCAAATTTCAGGGATAAAGCTAAATGAAGGATTATTTTTTATTAGAAAAAACTTACTAAAAAAACCTTTTGACTGGCTTAGAAAAGTTGACTTCCGCAATGCCTACACCAGAATTTGCTTCTGGCAAAAAAGAATATCAAATTTCATAAAAAAACGCCGGACCATAAAACTGCTGCACATTCTTAGGAATTATTCAGCTTTGTCGGTAGTTATGTCCAGCGTTGTTTTAGTTTCTTCAACTAATTTGGCAGCCGGAAAGGGCTCCAGCGGTTTTTTGTTCGGATATCTGGAAGATAGTTCCGGCGACGAAATCCGGGTTAACCTTTCCCAGCCCGGCGCGGTCAGGAAAAACGATTTGGCTTTTGTTCCGCTGATGAAAGCCAGTTCCTATCCCGAGCCCGATTATAAAGAGTCCGAATATCCGGAAAAGAACTCGCTGATCAGCGAACAAGGCCTTCTGACCGCCAGCAATGTGGCGTTGAGAGATCCGGAAGAAGAAGGGGGAGTGGAAATATATAAAGTTGAGGAGGGGGACACCATAAGCTCCATCGCGGCAAAAAACAAAATCACCGTCAATACGATTCTCTGGGCGAACGACATAGAGAATCCGGATTCCATAAAGCCGGGGGATAAAATTTTCATCCTTCCCGTAGCCGGGGTTTCATATACTGTCAAAAAGGGAGACACTTTGGACGGGATTGCCAAAAAATACAAAGCGGATAAGGACAAAATTATCGCTTTCAACGACCTTAAAGCGGACGGTCAAATAACGGAAGGCGATCAGATTATTATCCCCGGCGGCGAAAAGGAAACCCAGGACAGAAGCGTTGCCGCATCCGGCGTAATCCAGAGAAGGCAGTACGCCACGCCCCAGGGAGGGGATCCCCTTATTTCCGGCTGGAAAAAATTGGAGGGAAAGGCCGGCGCCGGCCACCGGTTTCCCT
>MFRX01000014.1:1794-8679 GCA_001784725.1 Candidatus Moranbacteria bacterium RIFCSPHIGHO2_02_FULL_40_12b | reverse complement strand
GATCGGATGCGGTAAAAATGTACCTGTGTTTTATGGGAGAATACTCGCAGGGCGGACCATGGAATCCGTCAGGAATTATGGGAGTAGTGAGATTTATTGAAAGAATCTGGAAATTAAAGGAGAAGGTTGTGAATAATAAACTTCAGGCGCCGAGCAGAAAAATCGAAATCCTTCTCCACAAAACCATCAAAAAAGTGACGGAGGATATTGAAAATTTCCGTTTCAATACGGCAATCAGTCAGATGATGATGTTGACCAATGAATTGGAAAAAGAAGGGTCATTCTCTGCTACATATTATCGGCTGCTGATTACTATTCTGTCTCCTTTTGCCCCGCACATCACTGAAGAATTATGGAATAAATTAGGTAATAAAGAAAGTATATTTAAAGAAAGTTGGCCGAGTTATAATCCGGAACTTATCAAAAATGAGGAAGTTGAACTGGTAATCCAGATTAACGGCAAAGTGCGCGACACGGTTAAGGTTTCCGCGGAAATTTCAGGAGAAGAAGCGAAAAAAACGGCGCTGGGGAGCGAGAAAATAAAAAAGTGGACGGATGGAAAAGAAATTAAAAAAGTTATTTTTATCAAAGGGAAATTAGTGAATGTCGTTATTTAAGGATAATTAAGTCAAAATTAAACCGCCAGCAGTTACCAGCGGTTTTCATCCATCATAACAGGCGACGGATAAAGGGAGAAGTTTTTATTAAGAACTGACTTGTTATATTCCCATAATCTGCAAAGCAATGCGGCGCGGGCGGGAGCGGTCCAGTTCAATTGCGAAGACCCTCTGCCAGGTTCCGAGCTGAAGATTATTTTCCTTGATGTTCATCATTACCGAGGTGGGGAGATGAAGCGCCTTGTTGTGCGAATGCCCGTTGGCGCATTCACCGTCGCACATATTAGCAGTTCTGATTTCAAAGTTGTCGTGCATATATTTATAAGTTCTCGGCGCCAGTTTTTCCAGCAGTTTTTTCATGTCTTCGATTAACAATGGTTCCGCTTCATTGACGATAACCGCCATCGTGGTATGGAGCGATTGAATGTTGATTACTCCTTCCCTGATGCCGGCTTCCTTGATTTTTTTCTGGATTTTTTCGGTGACATCAATAAAATCCAGCGTGGCGGAGGTAGTGAGATTGATAATGTGATTGACGATTTTCATAGTTCTTTTATTGCTTAAAATTAGCAAAAATATTTTGTTTTAACGACCCATCGAATAAGTTTCTGAAAAAATTATCGAATTTCTACACTCGCTAAAAATTTATTATTTTATCTGGCTTTCCTGCGGCCTGAAAACAAAATATTTTTGCAAATTTTAAACTCTAAATTCGAGTTATTAGATGTAATTATTATAATCCTTTTGGGGAAAAAATAAAGACCCTGTCAAGGCAAGGTCATTGTCGTTGATTATTTGATAAATTGAAAATATTTCAAAACCGGTATTATATTCGGCGCCAGATTTTCCGGAAGATTATCAAGATCAAACCAATCCCATTCCCGGATGTCCAGTCCCGGTTTTATTTCTCCGATTCTTTTGGCCAGATAGTGAACGAGCAGCACATCAATTTTTCCTTCGGCTGTTTCTTTTGTCGTATGGGTGATAAAAGGAGTTTCATCCAGAACTTCAATGCCAATTCCCATTTCTTCTTTCACTTCCCGGCGGGCATTTTCAATCAGATCAGTTTCGTAATCCTCAACTCTTCCTCCACAGAACTTCCAAAAGGCCGTGTCCCCGTGCTGGTTCAGAAGAACTTTGTTGTCCTCCACGATAATCGGACCGGATGCGATGATTATTTTTGCCATGTTTGTCTTGAGTGAAACGAGAAGCTACAAACATGAGCATCTCGCACAAATTTATTAAATATTAATTATAGTTTAGCATAATTTAAGCCGAAGGCGTTTATGGAAACAAAAAAGAATATTATCACGCGTTTTCCGAAAATTTGTTGCGGGATGACATACATTATAAATTTTTTACCATATAAGTATCTTTTTGTCGATAACCGAGCCGGCGATAATAATCACGGACTCCTATTCCTGATATTACTACAATCTTATTTAAATTAAATTCTTCCTTGGCTATTCTTTCCGCTTCTCGCATCAGTTTTTTACCGAGCCCGATATGTTGGGGAGAACTTTTGTCTTTTTTATTTATTTTAGCCAATTTTCCATAAGTATGGACTTCGCGGATGAGAACGGCGTTACGCAAAGTTTTCCAAAATTTTCCAAGGTTCAACCTTTTTAAATCCCAAGGTTGAACCTTAACTTGAAAATTTTGACTCGAACCTTGTTTTGGAATTCTCAAGCGAAGCAGGGCGAATAGTTTTTTCTTGTCGGGCGAAACATATTGTAAAAATATTTCATCTCCGCCGGACGCTTTATAATTTATTCTATCTAAAACAATCCGTTCGTTTATTTTATAATCGGCGCCGACTTCCCGGCAACGAATGCACCGGCATTTTGAGCGGGGAATAATAATTTGGCGCAGATTGGAAATTTTTGGCCCGGCAAGGATAGAAGTGGCCGGAACGTCGCGGACCAGGCGGGAAATGCGGACATAGGGCGGAATGACTTCATTTTTTACTTTAACGATAAAATCAGAAAATTGCTTGTCTCTTAATGGCTTATATTTTGCTATTATACGCTTTACGCCAGCCGGAGTGAAGTGTATAATGGTTTTTTTGGAGAGTTTTATGCTCTTTGAATTTAATTTTTTTGCCGATGATTTCCATATTTTGTAAAGCGGGCTGCTTTTTACGACAACGGTAGGATAAATTTTGAGCATATCCGGCTGGAAATCCGGATCAGAAAATAATTTTTTGAACATCCGATAGTCATTTTTTAAATTTGATCCGGGAAGGCCCGGCATTATGTGGTAATTGATTTTAAATCCCGCGTCCTTGAGCAGTTTCGTCGCTTCAATCGTTTTTTCCACATTATGTCCGCGTTTATTAATCCATAAAACATCATTAAATATGCTTTGCACTCCCAATTCAACGCGGGTGCATCCCAATTTCCGGAAATTTATTATTTCTTTTTCATTGATGTAATCCGGGCGCGTCTCCAGTGTTAAACCGATAATCCGATGCTTGGCTTTTTCATTCCTAATCTGTTCCCCTATTAAAAGTTTTTCATTAATTTTGATTTTTGATTTTTGATTTTTGATTTTTCTTGGGTATTCATTACACGCCCGGAAACATTCAGTGATAAACCACTGCTGGTAGGCAGCCGGAAAATGCGAAAAAGTCCCGCCCATTACGATGAGTTCTATCTTGTCGGTGGCATGGCCGTTGAGCTCCAAAGCTTTTATCCGGCTCTGAATCTGGGAATAGGGATCGAAATTATTGGCAATCGCCCGCATCACCGCCGGCTCGTTGGAAAGATAGCTTTTGGGCATTCCTTTTTCCGTGGGGCAGTAAAGGCATTTTCCCGGGCAGGAATAGGGCTTGGTAAAAACGGCGACCACAGCCACGCCGGATTGGGTGCGCACCGCGCGGCTCAACATGGCTTTTTCCAGCGCTTCGCTTTTTTTTATTTTCCTGCTTTTCAGCAATTTGTTATAAATTTCCCGCAGGTCGGCGTTAGTCGGAAATGAAATCTTGCGCCGGGAGCAGAAATTTTTCTTGAAAATCAAAAAACTTTTAGGATCTGAAATTTTCCTTCTAATTGCCTCTTTTACCAAATTAGTGTAAATTTTATTCATATGAAAAGAGATATTGCCGAGAAAATATTGAAAGAAACGGAAAAGGGATATAATATGATAGCTGATAAATTTTCTGAAACCCGGAATCATTTTTGGCCTGATTTGGAATTCATCAAGGACTATGCCAAGGCCGGTGATAAAGTTCTTGATTTCGGATCGGGAAACAGCCGGATTTTGGAATTGTTTTCGGACAAACCCATTGAATATACAGGAGCGGACATTTCGCAGAACTTGGTTAACATCGCGTCCAAAAAATTCGCGGGCAATGTGAAATTCATAAAAATTTCCAGTTGTAATAGTTTACCATTTCCAGACGATTATTTCAATGTTATTTATGCTATCGCGGTTTTTCATCATATCCCCAGCCGGGAGCTACGTCTTAAAATGGCAAAAGAATTGCACAGAGTGGCCAAACCCGGAGGGCATATTATTGTAACGGCTTGGAATTTGTGGCAGTTGGAGCATATCAAAGATATTATGGCAAACTGGGTCAATAAGATTTTGCGGAAAAGCGAGCTTGGTTGGAATGACTGTCATATCCCTTTCGAGAAGGATAGTAAACATATTTTTCAGAGATACCATCACGCATTCGGGAAAAATGAAGTAAAAAAACTTTTTTCGGAAGCCGGATTTGTAACGGAAAAAAGCGAGACAATAAACGGCAAGAATATTTTTTATGCCGGAATTAAGATTTAAGATTCACGATTTAAGTTAAATGAAAATGTTCTTAATTCTTAAATCCTAAATCCTATTTCTATGGATATTTTTCAATCAATAATTCTTGGAATCGCGCAGGGGCTGGGAGAATTTCTGCCGATTTCGTCCACGGCGCATTTAATCTTGCTCCCGAAATTTTTCGGATGGAAAGATCCGGGACTCTCTTTTGACGTGGCGCTGCACGCGGGTACCCTAGTTGCCGTTGTTTCTTATTTCTATAAAGATTGGATAATGATTTTGAAACTGGCGGTTCAAAATAAACCCACAACTAACAACTTACAACTAACAACGCGCGAATATGATAGAAATATTTTGTGGCTGTTAGTCATCGCGACAATTCCCGGAGTACTGGCGGGATATTTTCTGGAAGAGCAAGCGGAAACGATTTTTAGAAACCCCCTGGTTATCGCTTTTACTCTGGCATTCGCGGGGTTGGTTTTATATCTGGCGGATAAATTTTTGAAACATAATAAGAATATTAAAAATCTGAATTTAAAAGACTCAATCATAATAGGGCTGTTGCAGGCGCTGGCGATCATTCCCGGCGTTTCGCGGTCCGGAGCGACGATTATCGGAGGGCTATGGAAGGGACTGGACAGGGAAGAGGCGGCGCGGTTTTCTTTCTTGCTTTCCACTCCGATAATTTTAGGAGCGACGGTTAACCAATTTCCCGATTTTTTCCGGAACGGAATGGATCTGAAAATTATTTTGGGAATTTTGTTTTCGGCGGTAAGCGGCTATTTGGCGATAAAATACCTGCTGAAGTTTATCCACAGGGTTGGCTACGGGGTATTTTTTTGGTATCGGCTGGCACTGGCGGCAGTTATCGCAGTTATTTACCTTTACAAGTAATATTTAGCTTATTTAAGGCATTAGTTGATAAGTTTGCCTCTATTTTTTAATTAGTAATAAATATATTTAATATAGTTATTATAATCAGTATAATAACTATATTTACAATACATGATTTTTCAGATATAATTCAGACATAAACCCCGATAGCAGAGCAAGGCTCGCTACGGGGCAAGCAAAAATAAAAATAATTCTGAATTGATGTCCTATATCCGTGTCAAAGACGTAGAAAAATTAATAGACCGTGACAGAAACACCATCCTGCGCTGGGAGCGGGAGGGTCTGATTCCCCATCCCCGAAAGGACTCGCGGGGCTGGCGTTTTTATGATGAAAAAGACATTGAAGTGATTAAGAATTTCATGAAGAAGATGGCGCGGGAACGCTGTTAAATCTTCTTCCGAAAGCCGAGCTTTCGGAAAAACAAATATATGAGAAAAATTATTTTCGCGAACGAAGAATATTATCACATCTACAATCGGGGAGTGGATAAAAGAAAAGTATTTTCAAATGAAAAGGATTATCAAAGATTTTTGTTGTCTATGGATTTATTAAACGACAATGAAGATGGCTTAATGGAAAATTGGAGAAATTTAACAAGAGGCAATCCGAAAGCTCGGCTTTCGGATTCGGAAAAGATTTTGAAAATAATCAAGAAAAGGAAGCCATTGGTGGAGTTTGTTGTTTATTGCGTAAATCCGAATCATTACCATTTTGTTTTAAAACAATTAATTGAAAAAGGCATAGAAAGATTTATGCATAAGCTAGGCACAAGCTACACTAAATATTTTAATAAAAAAAACAAGAGAAGCGGAGTATTATTTCAGGGAAAATTTAAAGCCACGCATATTGATTCAAATGAATATTTGCTCTATCTCTCGGCTTACGTGAATAATAATTATTTTATCCATGGATACGGAAAGGAAAATCGGGAATATTCAAGCCGGGAAGAGTACAAAACTAAAAAGAAGAACGGATTTTGCAACAAACGGATCATTCTTGGACAGTTTGGAAATAAGATTGGAGAGTACAATGATTTCATGAAAAGGAATAGTTTATATATGCGAGAAAAGAAAGAGTTGAGTAAATATTTAATTGAAGAATAGGTCTTCCGAAAGCTCGGCTTTCGGAAAGTAAAAGTTTTATAAAAGATATAAGCGATCCGAAAAATCCGATCCGCCAACTGGCGGACCAAATGACCCGAATAATTTTAAGAAGAAATGGATATAAAAAGAAATAAAAAAATAACAATGGACGGAATCCGAAAGAACCCAAAAAGAACGGAGAGGATTTTGAATTACTCGGATTTCAAAAATACCGGGAAGCACGAATCAGAAATTAAGAATAAAAAATTCAGAAAGAATTTCGAATTTCTAATTTTGAATTTTGAATCAATTTTTAATTCTATAATTTCGAATGTTTTAAGAATTACTAAAAGTAAAAATCCCTCCCCCCGCCAGGGCGGGGTACTCCCTTTTACAAAGGGAGAAAATTTCTCCCCCTTTTTAAAAGGGGGATTAAGGGGGATTTTTAGAAATTTCAAATTTAGAATTTCAAATTTATTCAAAAAAAATTATCTCAAAAAACCCGCTGTTTTGCTGATTATAATTTCTG
>MFRX01000014.1:964-1782 GCA_001784725.1 Candidatus Moranbacteria bacterium RIFCSPHIGHO2_02_FULL_40_12b | reverse complement strand
CGTATTTTCAGAATACCTCAACGACATTGGGCGCGACTTATACCTGGACGCAAACTAACTGGAATACGCAGACCGCCAATACCACCGGCCATCCGGCGCCGGCGGATTGGACGGAATATTCCGCCAAAGACGCCAATGTTTCCGCCGGAACAGCGCTTTCGCTTTCCACGACTGCCGGATTAATTACCCAGACCAACGACGGCACGACCAACACCGGCTTTAATCTTTCGGGTCGGACTTTTTCCCAGACACAAGTGGCAGGAACAGGCAGCGGGGCGGGCGTGCAACTAAGTACTACGGGCACCGTTGCTTGGCAAACTCCTGTCACTGTTGATTCCACCGGCTCTGTCGGCCAATATACCTCTCTTGCTCTGGGCTCCGACGGTTTTGCCCGAATCAGTTATTATGATGTCACTAACGCCGACCTCAAATTCGTCCAATGCACCAACGCTGACTGCTCCACCAAAAACATTACCACAGTTGATTCCACCGGCTTTGTCGGACAATTAACCTCTATCGCTCTGGGCTCCGACGGTTTTGCCCGGATTAGTTATTATGACGGTACTAACGCCAACCTCAAATTCGTCCAATGCACCAACGCTGACTGCTCCACTAAAAATATTACTACCGTGGATTCAACGGGAAATGTCGGCCAATACAGCTCCATAGATATCGGTTCCGACGGCTTTGCCCGGATTAGTTATTATGATTTCACTAACGCCGACCTCAAATTTGCCCAATGCACCAACGCTGACTGCTCCACCAAAAACATTACCACAGTTGATTCCACCGGCTCTGTCGGCCAAGTAACCTCTATC
>MFRX01000014.1:0-938 GCA_001784725.1 Candidatus Moranbacteria bacterium RIFCSPHIGHO2_02_FULL_40_12b | reverse complement strand
GATTAGTTATCGTGATTTCACTAACGCCGACCTCAAATTTGCCCAATGCACCAACGCCGACTGCTCTACTAAAAATATTCAAACGGTTGATACCGGCAATGTCCCTAATGTTCATATCTCTCTTGCTCTCGGTTCTGACGGCTTCGCCAGGATAAGTTATGCGACTGATGATGGAAGTGGTGATTATGTTAAATTAAACTTTGCCCAATGCACCAATGCTGACTGCAGTACAAATAATAATATAATAGTTGATTCTGGGGGAACTTTGGGTGTTGGTGAGTATAATTCTTTAGTGTTGGGCTCCGACGGTTTTGCCCGGATTAGTTATTATGACGGTACTAACGCCGACCTCAAATTCGTCCAATGCACCAACGCTGACTGCTCCACCAAAAACATTACCACAGTTGATTCCACCGGCGATGTCGGATCACTCACCTCGATTAATCTGAACTCTAACGGCTACGCTAGAATCAGCTATTATGATAGTACTAATTCTGACCTCAAGTTTGCCTATCAGGATATTCCTTACTATTCCTCCGGCACTTTTGTCTCCGGAGCGATTGACACGGGGCAACTTAATGCTTTTTGGGGAAATTTAAGTTGGACGGCTTCAGGGACGGGAACAATCACAATTAAAGCGAGGTCGGACAATAACGGAACATTTGAAGAAGGCGGGGAGCCGACTTGGGGCAGTTGTTCTGATATTACTAACGGCGCCGCATTGTCAACCGGCGGATGCGCCACTAGCGGACATAGGTATATGCAATATCAAGCCGCGCTTTCTACTTCTGATATTTCAGTCACTCCGTCGCTGGACGATGTGACTGTCGGCTACAATTATTATCCTTCCTCGCAAACACTGACTTCTTCGGCTTATGACAGCACTGATTCCACGAACGCGATGGGAGGCATTGCCTGGAATGAGGACGCTTCTCTTC
>MFRX01000013.1 GCA_001784725.1 Candidatus Moranbacteria bacterium RIFCSPHIGHO2_02_FULL_40_12b | reverse complement strand
GGCCAGATTTATATTTCCCTCACTACAGAAGGAAAAAAGAAAGCCGGAAAATATCAGATTAATGATTTGCGGATAAAAAAACCGGCAAAATGGGATAAAAAATGGAGAATTTTGATTTTTGACATAGAAAATAAGCAGAAAATCAAAAGAGAAGCTTTGCGGGGCAAAATAAAAGAACTGGGTTTGTTTCAGCTTCAAAAAAGTGTCTGGATTTATCCGCATGATTTTTCCAAGGAAATAAAATTACTTCGCGATTTCTTCGGACTTACGAAAAATGAAATGCAGACAATCATTGCTGAAAAAATTGAAGATGACAAGAGGGCCAAAATGTTTTTTAAATTAAACTAAGATTTTATCATATACCCCATTTATTGCCTAGGCAATAAATGGGGTATACTATTTTTGGACGATTATCGCTTGACAATCCATTTCAATCGCAACTCGTAAATATACAGTACATGTAAAAATAAGTTGATTTAACTTTCAAATTTTGAATTCTATTACGTCGCCATCCCGCACGATATATTCCTTCCCTTCTGTCCTTAGCCATCCTACTTCGCGAGCTTTAGACCAACTTCCTGCTTCTAAGAGTTTTTCCCAGTTAATCACATCGGCGCGGATGAATTTTTCCTTGAAATCCCCATGAATCGCCGCGCCGGCTTCGGGCGCGGATGAATTTTTCCTGATTGTCCAGGCGCGGGTTTCATCTTCCCCAGTGGTGAGAAAAGTTATCAGCCCCAAAAGTTCATAGGACTTTATTATCAAATCGTTAATATTTGTTTTCAGGTTAAGTTCTTTTATTTCTTCTTCGGTCATTTCTCCCAGTTCTTCTTCTATTTTAATATCCAGCTTGATGTGCGGCAATTTTTCCAGTCCATCCGTCAATTTTTCGTCGAAATCGGAAATATTGTAAGCGTACAGGAATGGTTTCATTGTGAGAAGGGAAAGTTCGCGAACCACGATTTTCGTATTTTCATTTTCCATATTCAAGGTCGTCTCATTCGCCAATTTTCCCCTTTCCAGTTTTTCTTTAATTTTATTTATAACTTCCAGTTGCTCTTTAGCCCCTTTTTTATTTCCCCGCGTCTCTTTTTCAATTCTTAAAATCGCTTTCTGAATAGTTTCTAAATCAGCCAGAATTAATTCAGTGTTTATGACTTCAATGTCGCCTAAGGGATCTATTTTATTATGCACATGGGTGATTTTGGAATCGGCAAATACGCGCACTACCTGAACAATGGCGTCTACTTCACGGATATGGGATAAAAATTTGTTTCCCAACCCTTCTCCAACGGATGCGCCCTTGACCAGTCCGGCAATGTCCACAAACTCAACCACGGCCGGGATAATTTTTGCCGACTTTGACATTTGCGCCAATTTTTCCAGGCGCTCGTCCGGCACTTTCACCACTCCCACATTCGGTTCAATGGTGCAAAAGGGATAGTTGCTGATATCCACCGGGGTTTTGGTAAGCGCTTTAAATAATGTTGATTTGCCCACGTTAGGCAGTCCGACAATTCCTATTTTCATACTTTACGAATTACTAATTTAACGAAATTGCGAATACTTTTTTATTTTCGCTTGTAAAATGGGCTTTGTCAATGGTAGAATAATGTCATCCTGAACTTACTTCAGGATCTGATTAAATTTTATAACCTAGATTCCGAAACAAGTTCGGAATGACAATAAGAAATGAACGAAAAAATCTTCAAGACCTACGATATCCGGGGGGATTATCCTGAAGAACTCAATGAAGAAACAGCTTATGCAGTTGGTCGGGCTTTCGCCTATTACGCGAAAGCAAAATCAATCATTGTCGGCCGTGACACCCGGCTTTCCTCGCCTTCACTTACGGAAGCTCTTATAAAAGGAACAACTGACCAGGGCGTGGATGTCATTGATATCGGCCTTTGCAGCACTTCCTGCTTTTATTTTACCGTGGGCGATTCAGAAGCGGGCGGAGGAGTTATAACAACCGCTTCGCACGCGCCCAAAAAAATTAATGGGTTCAAATTGGTTTTTAAGGGAAATACATCCCTTACTAAAGAACAGTTGCTTGGACTTAAAAAAATCGTTTTGGAAAATAAGTTGCCAACAGCTGCCTCTAAAGGAAAAATAACAAAACAAGATAGCGCGGATGCCTATGTCCAGGCGGTAAAAAATTCCATAAAAGAAAAAATTAAGCCGTTAAAAGTCGTGATGGACGCCGGCAACGGAACTGCGGGGCTTTATATAGAAAAAATTTTTCAGGATACCGGATTGTCTATTATCCCGATATTTTTAAAACCGGACGGAAATTTTCCCAACCATGAAACTAATCCGAAAATTCCGAAAAACAGAGTCAAGTTAAAAGAAAAAATCATCACGGAAAAAGCCGATCTAGGTTTTATGTTTGACGGAGACGCGGATCGGATGTATGTTCTTGATCAAAACGGAGAAGCAATTGATCCTAATCTTGTAATGGCCGTTATTGCTGAATATATGATCATTAATTCAGCTAAAAAGAAAGTCGTTGTGGAAGTGCGGACTTCCCGAGTCGTAAAAGATTGGGTAGAAAAAGCGGGTGGAAATATAGAGGTAATTAGCGCATGGACTATACCGATTAAGTTAAAAATGAAAGATGATAAAGGAATTGTTTTCGGAGGAGAAACTTCGGGACACTATATTTTCCCGGAACTCCATGAAACGGATGATGGAATTTTAGCCGCGCTCACTTTTTTGCAGGCGATTAGCGCTAAAGTTGAAACCATAGATGAAATAATAAAAAAATTCAACGAAAAATATTTCGTCCTTGAGGAAACAAATTTTGAAATGGCTGATATGGCGGAAGCGGATAAAATATTGGAAAAACTAAAAAATAAATACTCGGCCGCGGGAGCGCAAATCCTAAATATTGACGGACTAAGCGTCGTTTTTCCCAACTGGTGGTTTAATCTTCGAAAGTCCCAAGCGGAACCGCTGCTTCGCCTCAACTTGGAAGCCAATTCCCAAGAAATTATGAAAGCCAAGCGGGACGAAATTCTGGCTTTAATAAGAAGCTGAAATCCAGTTTGCGCGAAAGCCATGTCCATGACGTGGAAATCGCCAAAGAAGCGCCAAATTATACCAAATAGAATAAATCAAAAAGGGAGATGTCTACTGACACTCCCTTTAAATTTCTTATAATCTTCCCTTTTGTATCTTTTACCTGATGGAAACTTTGATTTCTTCAGCACTAAAATCAATTCTGATTTTATATGCCTTTTTTTCTTTTCCGCATAAAGTTCGAACAACTCATCGTCCACCTTTTCCTCTGTCACTTCGTAACCGTCAAGACATTCGATTATGATGTCAAAAATCTCTTCATAGCCCGCTCCATGGTTGAAAATAAATACATTTTCATCAATTTTTTGAGCTTCCAGCCCCAACTGATCTGCCATTCAGTCCCTTAATAATTTCACTATTTGCATATTGCCTCCCTTTCATTATGATAATTAGTTATTTACTGTTTTTAAAATATTCTAATACTTTATCGAAAGTCAATATTAACAGGACAAAAAACTTTTGTTAAACTTATCTCTTTATCAATACTATTTTTTATTGCTATAGCAATAAAAAATAGTATTGATAAAAGTTATTCTGCACAAATTTTCTAAACCTCTATCACCACTGGAAGAACCATGGGACGGCGTTGCGTCTTTTGGAAAAGAAACGACCCGACGGTCTCCCGAATATTATCCTCAATAAATTTCCGGTCAATCAGCGTGCTTTGGGATGTCGTTTCCCGGACGACTTTTCTCACTCTTCTTTTCGTCTCATTTACTAAATCGAAGTTTTCCTTGACATAAATGAATCCGCGCGAAGTCACCTGGGGATTTCCGACGACTTCCTTGGTTTTGTTGTCGATCAGCACGGTAATGACGAACATGCCGTCCGCCGAAAGAACCTGCCGGTCGCGCAGCACCACTTGCCCGATGTCTCCCACTCCCAATCCGTCCACGAAAACATAATCGGTTTTTATTTTTTTCGGAAGAATCCGCGGTTTTCCGTCTTCAAACTCAATTACTGAACCATTGTCCAAAACAAATATTCTTTCTTTGAAAAAACCGATTCCGACAGCCAATTTGGCAGCTTCTTTAAGAAAGTAATGATTGGCGTAAACCGGAAGAAAATAATCCGGTTCAATTTGCTTCAGAATATCCTTAATATCTTCCGCGTTGCAGTGGCCGCTCACGTGGACGTCCATTATGTCGCTGTGAATCACATTGTCGCACTTGCGGTACAGATTGTCCTTGAGGCGCTGAATGGTCCTTTCGTTTCCCGGAATAATGGAAGAGGAAAAAATAACAGTATCGTCTTTCTTGATTTTTACGTAGCGATGGCTGTCATTCACCATTCTTGAGAGCACCGCTTCCTTTTCTCCCTGGGCGCCAGTGCAAATGATGACAATTTTGTTGTCAGGATACTTGTTAACCTCGCCTATGGGAATGAGAGTTTCTTTGTGGGTCTTTATGTATCCCAGTTTCTTGGCGATTTCAATGTTCATTTTCATGCTGTATCCGTCAAGAGCGGCTTTTTTTCCTATTTTTTCCAGATACTCAAGGATTTGCCCGATCCTTCTGATTTGGGAAGAAAAAGTTCCGATAATCACTTTTCCGGGAGCTTTGCTGATAATTTCCTGAAGATTTTCATACATTTCCCTTTCGGACGCTGTTTTAGTTCCTTTTTCCGTGGCGCCCAAGCTCTCGAGCATCAAAATCGTAGGTCTTGGAAGTTTTGACAAATGATTGTACGTAATCGGCTGATGATCAATCGGATCTTTATCCATTGTCCAGTCCCCGGGATGAATTACCGTCCCGGCAGGAGTATTGATTGTCACTCCCACTGCGTCCATAATTGAGTGTTCAATATCAAAAAATCCGATATTAAATTTTCCCAGTTTTATCCTGTCTTGAGTTGATTTGACCAAAATTGTTTTAAGATTCCCTACTGATCCTTTTTCATAATCCTCAAGCCGTTTTTTTATTAAAGCGACGGTGAGATCCCGGCCAATTATGGGCGGATATCCTAATTCCTTGAGAAGAATCGGAGCCGCGCCGATGTGGTCGAGATGCCCATGGCTGAAAATAACTCCTTTTATGTCTTTTTCTTTTCCTTTAAGGTAACTTGCGTTGGGAATAATGTAGTCAATGCCGGGCATATCTTCCTCTGGAAATTGAAGGCCCATATCCAAAATAACTATGTCTTTTTCGTATTCAAACACAGTCATATTCCTTCCGACCTCTTCCATGCCGCCCAAAGGAATAATGCGCAGGACTCCCGTTTTTTTTCGCTTTGGAGTTTCAAAATACGCCTTTTGTTCCGGCTGGCGGACAATTTCAATTTTTCCCAAATTTTTCGGGAATGATCTTCTCCGCAAAGGCCTGCGGAATTTTCTGGGAATCGCGTAATTCCCTGAATTATGGCGGATTATTCCGTCAATGTTAGCTGCTTTTCTTTTTATCATAATTTTTTGATTCCGGCTTGTATTTTGAAAACACAAGCCAATTTCTGTTAATTATTAAAAGAAGAATAATTTTGTGGGCATGGAGAGACTCGAACTCTCACGAACTTGCGTTCATACGCTCCTGAAGCGTACGCGTATGCCAATTCCGCCACATACCCTTACTAAATTTTCAAAATGGTGCTGGGGTAAACTAGCGCGTATGCCAATTCCGCCAGTAAGGCATTTCGGGCAGATCTGCCAGTTCCGCCATATTCCCAAAAATTAATGCGGGGCGTCTGCCGATTTGCCTCAAATAAATCTTTTTTTTAATATCGGGTCCCACTAGTAAGGAAAAAGTTTTAAAATATTTTTAACTAAAAAAATGAATTTTTAGCCAAAAAAACAAGTAAATAATGAAATCTGTTTATTGTAGCACGATTATTTATTCCTGTCAACCCCGCTCCAGTTTTTAGTAACGCTTATAATTCTTTCGATTTCAGCCGAAGGCGTGTCCGCGAAATAATCCTTTGCCGGATACTGGTTTCATTTGAAACTGGGGCGGGGCCAAGTGTCATTTTAATTTACGGCTTGTTTTGATATACCACCGAAAAACATCCGCAAATCTGTCAGAAGGAAAATCAGCGGACTTCAAGTCAATCCCCTTGACCCTGGTACTTACTGGATATATGTAATAGGGGCTATAGAGGAATACGCCGGGAACTTCATCTGCGATAATTTTTTGAAATTTTTCATATTTTTCCGATCGGCTTGTTTCATTTAAGTCCTCTCTCGCCTCCTCCAGAAGCTTATCCGCGTCTTTGTTGTCAAACATAGACATATTAAGTCCTGGGTCTTTTTTCTGGCTGGAATGCCAAATCGGAAAAGGATCAAAATTAAACAATACGTCCTGTCCGAGAAGCAGGATTTCATATTCACGGGGCCTGATAAAATTCTGCTGAAGATCTGAAACAGTAAGAATATTTACATTTATTTTTACTTCTATTTTTCCCCATTGGCTCTTTATAATATCCGCCGTCTGGGCGAGTTTCGGCCAATCGGTGGTATAAAGATTAAATTCCAGCTTTTTCCCGTTTTTCTCCCTGATTCCTTCGCCATTCGCCTTCCAACCGGACTCCTCCAAAATTTTTTTCGCTTCCTCCAGGTTAAATTCTTGCCTCTCGCTATCGTCTTTATAACCGGGCATTCCCGGAAGAAAAGTCGAATACGCGGAAATTCCGCGGTTATCCTGCACTTTACTAATCATCTCTCCGCGGTCAGTTGCCAGCGCCAGCGCTTTTCTTACCGGTTTTTCAGTAAGAGGAATATTTTTATTTTGGTTAAAATATACATAGAAAAACCGGGGAACCAAAATTTCGCGTATATTGGTTGACTTCAGGGACTTTATCTTTTTGATTTCTTCCGGTGCAATGTTTCCAATAGCCAGAATTTCTTTTCCATTATAGGCCTTGATAATATCATCATAATTTTCATAGAAGTTAAAAGTAATTTTTGAAATCAGCGGTTTTTCCAAGTAATATTCAGGAACTGACCTTAGCTCATAGCTTAAAATCCTCCCTCCCGAGTCCTTTTGATAATCAAAAAATTTATAGGGACCAGTCCCCACGGGACGAAGATTATAATCGCTCAAAGCAAACCTTTCCGGGGGAACATCCTGCCAGATGTGCTTGGGAATTATGCCGGTTACTAAATTATTAATGAAACCAAAATATGGCTTTTTTAAAGTGATTACCACGGTATTATCGTCCGGACACTTCACCTCAACGCCCTGCCAGCTGAATCTTAAAGGGCTGTTATAGGCGCGGTCCTGCAATACGGTATAAGTAAAACATACATCGCTGGAATTAAAGGCCTCGCCGTCATGCCATTTTACGTTGCGTTTAAGATGTATAGTATAGGCGGCGTGATCTTCCGACAGATCATAACTTTGGGCCAGGTCTTCAACAATTTTACCCTCTTTATCGCGCCTAAAAAGTCCGCTGTAAAACAATTTGACCAAATCCGCTTCCGCTCCGCGTTCCTGTGATATCAGCGGATTAATATTTTTTACGTCTCCTATAACCCCTTCTATGTAATTCCCGCCTTCCTTAGGAAAAGCCACTGTTAAAGAATAATAGATTTTCCCAATCCAGAAAAAAAAGGAGGCCGCCATTAAAGCAGCCAGGGTAATCGCGTAGAGTTTTTCCCTGAACTTTAAAAGCTTTGCCAATGGAATCCAATTCTTAGGAAAAATCCAAGCTAAGGACTTGCTTTTTTTCGCATTTCCGCCGTTTTGGCTTTTCGGTTTACCCGAATTATCAAACAAAAAATTAATTTTATCTTCTTCGCTAATATGTTTTTATAAAGTATTATTATTGGCTGGCAAGGTAAACATTAATGATTGCCAGGATGATGAAAAGTATGGAAAGGATTATTGAGAAATAAAAGAGAAATTTTTCAAAACCTCTTTTAGTATAGTACCCGCCAAAATCGCCGCCGAAAGCAGCCGAGAGCCCGGATCCGCGGTTTTGGAGAAGGATCGATATCACGAGCAAAACAGAAACTATTACTTGGATAATTGATACGAATTTCATGAAGTATCTTTATTGGATAGTTATTGAACCCCCCGCACCAAATGCCGCGAATATAAACAATTTCCAAAGATACTGAAGCAAATTAAGCTAAAGAAATACCAAAAATGAGAGTACTTGGTGAAGGGATAAGGAATTTGGCCTTTTTTGATGGCCTCATTGGCAATATACCTAATGTTAGCCGATTGCCGGAAAAAAGTCAAACTTGTGTCATTACCGCTAAAAGATTAAAATTATATTATGGTCGAATTAGCCAGCAATAAAAAAGCGTTTTTTGATTATGAAATCCTGGACCGCTACGAGGCCGGATTGGTTTTGTTCGGCCAGGAAGTGAAATCGGCAAAAACCGGGCACGTGAGCCTCAAGGGAAGTTTTGTTACGCTCAAAAACGGCGAACTTTTCCTTATTAACGCTGATGTTCCGCCTTACCGCCATGCCGGCATTGTACCCGGCTATGATTCCCGGCGCTCCAGAAAACTACTTCTCAAAAAAGCGGAAATCCGCCACTTGATTGGAAAACTAAAGGCAAAGGGCTTGACATTAGTGCCGATTAGAATGTATACTAGGAAACGACTCGTGAAACTGGAATTCGCGATCGCCCGCGGAAAAAAGCAGTACGACAAGCGGGAAAATATTGCCAAAAAAGAAGCGGGCAGGAAAATAAAAAGAGCGCTTAAAAATTTTTAATTTTGTAATTTTTAAATAAATCTAATTTTTTAA
>MFRX01000012.1:26451-31909 GCA_001784725.1 Candidatus Moranbacteria bacterium RIFCSPHIGHO2_02_FULL_40_12b | reverse complement strand
AGTAGTATGGTTTATATGAGAAGTTACCATAAAACCGGCGGCCGAAAGGGGATGCCGGCGTACCGAACGCCTTCGTCTTTCCGTTCCAAGGTTTATAAAATAGTAAAATCAATTCCCAAAGGGAAAGCGAAAAATTATAAGATATTTAAGAATCTTAAGAGAACCTAAAAATCTATGAAAAAATACAAAATTCTGCCGCATACGGCGGATGTGCGGCTAAAAATTGAAGGCACTACATTAGAGGAACTCTTTGAAGCGGGGCTTCAGGGAATGAACGATATAATTAAAAAGGAAAAGGTAAAAGTTAAAAATGACGGGGGAGAATTTAAAAGCGTTGAAGTTGTAAAGAAAATAAACTTATCGGCAACCGATACGACATCCTTGCTGATAGATTTTTTGTCGGAAGCGCTGACATATTCGCAGGAA
Source organism: Candidatus Moranbacteria bacterium RIFCSPHIGHO2_02_FULL_40_12b (assembly GCA_001784725.1). Classification (GTDB taxonomy): domain Bacteria; phylum Patescibacteriota; class Minisyncoccia; order Moranbacterales; family 2-12-FULL-40-10; genus 2-12-FULL-40-10. The sequence goes on along the minus strand of MFRX01000012.1, from coordinate 31,483 downwards.
GAAAGGGCGGTTTTTACGAAAGTATTATTCAGTGATCTTGATGAAAAAAATATCGCCGCGGAAATTTACGGCCAAACCGTGGATGACTTCGGCGAAGACATCAAAGCCGTCACCTATCACGAGGCGAATGTGGTGAAGAATAATAGGGGGAATTGGGAGACGGTGATTATCTTCGACATATAATTCAAAATTCAAAAATTTTTTTACAAAAAACCGCCAGACGCTTGCGATGCAAACGAACGGCGGTTGCGAAATTTCAACCAACAGTTTTCTGTTTTCTGTTCCACAGACCAACCGCAAAAGCAGTCAGAAGGCTGATAGCCAATCCGATCGCCATCCCTGTGAGAATATAATGGAATTTATCACAAACCATGGGTATTGTTTCTTTCCGTGGTATGATAGGAATACCAGAGCCCATTTTTGCGAGAGCATTGCCTAGCACAAAAAACTGAACCGTTAAGGCAATAAAAAGTCCTCTCAAAGTTTTCATAAATTTCCCTCCTTTTGATTGTTAAAGAAATTTTGAGTAATTTTACTCTATGTACTATTATACTCCCATTTCGGGAAAAAGTCAAGACCCTACAAATTTACAAATAAATTACAAATAATACAAATATTTGTAAGTTTGTAAAAGGATTCGTAATTTGTAGGAAAGTAACGATATGAACAAACAAAATCTTATTAAAATCACCGATTATCTTTGGGAAATACCCAAGTCATACCGGGCGGACATGAAAGTGCCGGCGCGGGTTTTTGCGAGCGAAAAAATGCTGGAGGAATTGTTCCGCGACCGGTCAATGGAACAATTAATAAATGTTACGGCTCTTCCCGGAATCCAAAAAGCGGCCTACGCTATGCCGGACGCGCACGAGGGATACGGATTTCCTATCGGCGGGGTGGCGGCGACTTCATATCCCAACGGGGCAATTAGTCCCGGCGGGATCGGATATGACATCAACTGCGGGGTGCGGCTGTTAAAATCAGAATTAAATTTTGAAGACGTAAAAAATAATTTGGAAAAACTAGCCGGAGAATTATTCAGCGAAATACCTTCCGGCGTGGGAAGGGGAGGGAAAATCAAACTGGACGGCAAAAAATTAGGCGAAGTATTAAACAACGGCGCCGAATGGGCAGTGAAAGAGGGTTACGGAAATAAAGACGACCTGAATCATATTGAGTCCGATGGGAAAATTGAAAATGCCGACGCGGGAGCGGTATCGGACCACGCGAAAAAAAGAGGACGGGATCAACTGGGCACATTGGGAGCGGGAAATCATTTTATTGAAGTCGGAAAAGTGGAAGAAGTATTTGACGGTCAAATCGCGGAGAGTTTCGGATTGAGGAAAAATCAAACTACGGTTTTAATTCACACCGGCTCGCGGGGACTGGGGCATCAAGTGGCGACTGATTATATCCGGATAATGAACAAAGCGATGTCTAAATATAAAATTACCGTTCCTGACCGGGAATTGGTTTGCGTTCCTTTTTCCTCTCCCGAAGGGCAGAAATATTTCAGCGCCATGGCGGCGGCGGCGAACTTCGCCTGGGCGAACCGGCAATTAATCACCTGGCTGGTGAGGAAGATTTGGGCGAAAATTTTTGACGGAAGCAAATTATCCATTCTATATGATGTGGCGCATAATATCGCCAAGATTGAAGAACACTATACGCGGACTAATACGGATAATATTCAGCGTGAGCCAGCGTCAAGTCAGTATAAGTCCGTGTTGATAGTGCATCGCAAGGGGGCGACGAGAGCTTTTCCGGGGCAGCCAGTGATTATTCCCGGAAGCATGGGGACGGCTTCCTATGTTCTTGTCGGAACCGACAAAGCGATGGAAGAAAGTTTCGGTTCTACCTGCCACGGGGCGGGGCGGCAAATGTCGCGGCATCAGGCGAAAAGAATGATAACCGTTGACCGGCTGAAAAATAATCTGAAAAAGGAAAATATTATTGTCAAAGCGGGATCAATCCGGGGACTGGTTGAAGAAGCGCCGGAGGCCTACAAAAACATTCATGATGTCGTTGACATCGTGGACAAGGCGGGAATAGCGAAAAAAGTGGCGCGGTTGAAACCACTAGTAGTGATAAAAGGATGATTAGAAAATTTAATTTTTTTATTTTTGTTAATACTTTAAAAGTTTGTTAGAATTAAGGAATGGAAAACAGCGAAGTTATAAAATTGTCGCCGACGACTGGATTTGGGCTTTTTAGGAATTGCCCCAGGTGCTTTTGGCTGCATTATAATGAAAATGTCCATCGGCCGCGGGGAATTTTTCCGTCGCTTCCCGGCGGAATGGATTTGGTCATCAAAAAATATTTCGACCAGTATCGTGGAACGCTTCCGCCAGAAATCAGCGGAAAAGTAAAAGGGAATCTGATAACCGATTTGAAATTATTAAATCGATGGCGGAACTGGCGAACCGGGCTGAAATATAAAGACGAAAAGTTGAACGCGACTTTATTCGGCGCGCTGGATGATTGCATGGAATATGAAAAAAGGCATATCCCGCTGGACTATAAAACCCGAGGGTTCGCTCCAAAAGAGGGCGACAGCGAAAGATATTACCAGACGCAACTGGACACTTACGCGTTGCTTTTAGAATCCAACGGCTATCCGGCAGGAAATTTTTCCTATCTCGTCTATTACTATCCGGAGAAAGTGGATAAGGGAGGAATCGTAAAGTTCAATGTCGAGCCCAAGGAAATTCCGGTTTCAGCCGAGCGCGCCAAAGAATTATTTGTTGAAGCGGTAAAATGCCTTCGCGGCCCGATTCCCGCGCGCCATTCTAACTGCGAGTACTGCTCATGGGGGAACAACTTGGTTGATTTTGATTAAAAGAAAATTTGTTATAATAAATATCGTGAACCAAAGCACATTCTAATATGGATAATGACTTTATACGGAAAAGACCAAATGGCGGCGAAGTAATTTATAACTAACAACTTACAACCCACAACTAACAACTTTAAAATTTTATTATGAAGCGGATATTTCTCGCAATCGTTGTTCTTATTACACTGGCATTTCTTTTGGGAGTGATCGCATTTGCCGGATATTATGTTTATAACAAAATGAAAGGGGAGAAAGGAAATCAGGGTGAAAGGCAAAAAAGCGTCTGCGGCGACGGCGTGTGCGATGATATAGTTTGTGCGGGCATTAATTGTCCCTTGCCGGAAAACCGCGAAAATTGCCCGAAGGATTGCAAATAAGGAGAAAAGTGGACAAGGTGTGAATAATCTTTCAGAAAATAGCTTATTTAAGCTATTTTTTGTTTTGGGAAAAAGTGTTGACAAGTGTTTTGCAGTGGAGTAAAATGTAGTTAAAGTGACATAAAGTGGTGTAAAGTGGTAGAATTACGAACTACGAATTTTACGAAAGTACGAAACCCGAAAATATTTATTTGTAATTTCGCTAAATTCGTAATTCGTAAATAACTGCAGATGTTTATCGGAGAATATTCCCATTCCATTGATCCAAAAAAACGGCTGGCGATTCCATCAAAATTCAGAAAAGAAATTGGGAGCCGCGCCGTGATAACAAGGGGGCTGGACAGGTGCCTCTTTATTTATCCTTTGAAAATTTGGAAAGAACTGGCGAAGAAACTGGGATCCCTTCCAGTGGGGGAGTCGAGTACGAGAAGTTTTATCCGCCTGATGCTGGCCGGAGCGACGGATGTGGAAGTGGACAAGCAGGGAAGGGTCCTGCTTCCCGATTATCTCAAGTCCTACGCGGAACTGCGGAGAAACGTGACGATCGCCGGACTATACAACCGGATGGAAGTGTGGGACGAGAATAAATGGAAGAAATACAAAAGTAACGCCGAAAAAAATACCGATGAGATAGCGGAGCAATTGGGGAAGTTAGGAGTATACTAATTTCATTAAAACATTAAAGCATGAAAACATTAAAACAATTTTTACTCTCGTGTTTTTATGTTCTGGTGATTTAATGAGTATCCACAAGCCAGTTTTACTGAAGGAGAGCATTGAGGCGCTAAATTTGGAAAAAGGCGATATTGTGGTTGACGCGACGTTGGGCGGAGGGGGGCACAGCCGCGAAATATTAAAGGCAATCGGAAGCAGGGGAATTTTAATCGGGATTGACAATGACATTAATGCAATAAAATATTTCGCGGAATTTCTAATTTCTAATTTTCAATTTCCAAACAAGCTCCAATTTCCAATTTTCAAAATTAAAAACGCATATCTCATTAACAGTAATTTTGCGAATTTAGGAAATATTTTAGAAAATTTAAAAATTAAAAAAGTCAACGCGATAATCGCCGATTTCGGTTTATCTTCTGATCAAATTGAAAACGCTGAAAGGGGATTCAGCTTTCAAAAAGACGGCCCGCTGGATATGAGAATGGGAAAACCTTTACGAATTACCCGTCTCGACTCGCAGATTCCGCTTGTCGAAGCGAGGCGGGCGAATCGATACGAATATACGAATAGAAGCATAACTGCCCGAGAAATAGTCAATAATTATCAGGAAAAACAGCTGGCGGAAATTTTTAGAACTTTTGGCGATGAAAAATATTCAGGGAAAATTGCGAAGGCGATAGTTCTGGCGAGGAAAGCAAAGCCGATAACAACCACGAAGGATTTAGTGGAGATTATCGAAAAGGCCGTTCCCCAACCATACAAACACCGCAGAATTCATTTCGCCACCAAAACATTTCTGGCGCTTAGGATGGAAGTTAATAACGAACTGGCAAATATTAAAATATTTCTGTCTCAAGCAATAGATGCGTTAGAAAAGAAAGGCCGTTTGGCAGCCATATCTTTCCATTCAGGAGAAGATAAACTGGTGAAAAATTTTTTCAGGGAAAACGCCGGGGGATGCGTTTGTCCAAAAGAATTTCCGATTTGTATCTGCGGCGGAAAGCCAAAGGTAAAAATAATAACCAAAAGGCCGATCATTCCTATGGAAAAGGAAATAAGAAACAATCCTCGCGCGAGAAGCGCGAAAATGCGCGTGATAGAAAGGATCTAAATCTGCGATTGACGGAAGCGCGCAGCGAAAAAA
>MFRX01000012.1:17068-26399 GCA_001784725.1 Candidatus Moranbacteria bacterium RIFCSPHIGHO2_02_FULL_40_12b | reverse complement strand
AAATCCGTGTATTTGCGGAGAAGCCATTATTATTTCGGCGCAGCCGCAAAAACAAAAACAAAAAAAGAAAGAAAATCAAGGAGTTTTTCAAAACTTGTTTTTGTGCTTGCCTTTACGGTCATAGTCGCGATATTTTCCTACATTTTTTCAATAAATTCCGCCGCTATCAAGGGATATAATTTCAGAAAAGCCGAAAACGAGCTTAACAATCTCATTAAAGCGAATGAAGATTTAAAAATCAAGGAAGCCGAGTTAAGATCATTGCGCAACGTCGAAGAAGCCAGCAAAAAATTGAATATGGCGGAAATAAAAAGTATTAGTTATATTCAAGAGACAAGCCCGTTTGCTTTAAATAAATAAGAAATAAATAAGATAAGCACTTGCCGTGGGTTATATTAAGAGAAAAAAGTACGGATATTCAAAAAAAGAAATATCAGGCAATAAATTTTCGAACTGGAGATTGTATCTTCTGATTTTTTTTATTTTTTTCCTGGCGTCAGCCATAATCCTCAAATTGTATTTTATCCAGATAGTGGCTTTTGATAAGTACAAAGCGCTTGCCGAAATTCAGCATAAGTCATTTTTTGAACTTCAGCCGAAAAGATGAGAAATTTACCTGAAAGACGGCGCGGATCTTTACCCTCTGGCAATCAACAAGGAACTGCAAATGGCATATGCCGTTCCCAGGGAAATCCGAGACAAGGAAAAAACCGCCACGGATATCTCTTTAATTTTAGGCCTTGAAAAAAACATGCTTTTGGATAAATTTAGCGACGCCGATGACGTGTTTGAAATTTTAAAACATAAGGTATCCGAAGAGGAGATGAAAAAAATAAAAGAACTGGATTATCCCGGAATAAAATTTTCCCCTGAAGTATTCCGGTACTATCCAGGAGGGGAGATTGCCGCTCAAACAGTGGGATTCGTCGGTTCAGACGGAGAGAATTTCGTCGGCCGTTACGGAATTGAATCATTTTGGGAGGACTCGCTGAAAGGCAAAAACGGAAGCGTGGCCCAGGAAAAGGACGCGGGCGGAAGATGGATATCGGTTACCGACCGTAAAGTAGAACCGGCTGAAAACGGGATAAATCTTGTCTTATCGATTAATTATCCGGTCCAGTATGAAGTAGAGAAAATCCTGAGAAACGCCGTTGAAAAATATAAGGCGGATAACGGAACCGCTATCGTGATGGAACCGAAAACCGGGAAAATTTTGGCCTTAACCAATATTCCCGGTTTCAATCCGAATGAATATTCAAAGGCGGAAGATATTTCAACTTTTATTAATTCCGCTATCAGCAATCCATACGAATGCGGATCAGTTTTCAAAACGATAACAATGGCGATGGGAATTGACGACGGAAAAATAAATCCCGACACGACTTTTGTCGATCCGGGAGAAATCAATGAAGGAGGATTTTCCATTACCAACGCCCAAGACAAAAAATACGGAAAAAAAACCATGACGGAGGTTTTGGAAGAGTCCATAAATACCGGAGCGATTTTCGCGGAAAAACAAGTGGGTAACAAAAAATTTGGCGAATACGCGGAAAGATTCGGATTTGGATCCAAAACCGGAATAGAAATTACGGGAGAATTGGCCGGAAGCATAAAAAATTTAAGAAATGTCAATAGGAATGTTGAGTTCTACACGGCTTCTTTTGGCCAGGGAATTACCGTGACCCCTCTTCAGCTAATCAATGCCTATTCCGCCATTGCCAACGGAGGAAAGTTGATGAAACCGCAAATAGTGGATAGAATAATATATCCTGGCGGAAAGACCGAGGAGATTCAGCCAATGGAAATCCGCAGGGTTATCAGTGAGGAGTCATCAAGGCAGATTGGTAAAATGCTGAGGAGTGTGATTGTTAAAGGCCACGGAAAAAGAGCCAATGTCCCAGGGTATCTGGTCGGCGGAAAAACCGGAACCGCCCAGGTTGCCAAAGCTGAGGGAAGGGGATATGAAGAAGGATTGACTATGGGATCATTTGTCGGATATGCTCCTATTGACGACCCGCAATTCGCGGTGTTGGTTAAAGTGTATAATCCGAAAGAAGTGCAATGGGCCGAGTCAACCGCGGCTCCCGCGTTCGGCGAAATCATGAAATTTTTGCTGGAATATTATAAAGTAAAGCCGACGGAAGAATACGAACTGAAATAAATCCGAAATTCTAAATTCGAAGCACAAAATAAATCCAAATTACTAAAATTTTAAAAATTTAAAACATTCAGATTTTGAATTTAAATATTGTTTCGAATTTCGGTATTCGAACTTCGAATTTTAATTTATGAAATCTAAAAAATTACAATTGCTGGAAAAAGTTCTCCGATGGATGTCGGTAGTAATTTTAAAAAAATACAATCCGACTATCATTGGAATAACCGGTTCAGTGGGAAAAACTTCCGCCAAAGAAGCAGTTTTTTTGGCGCTTTCCTCAAAATACAGAGTAAGAAAAAACGAAAAAAACTATAATAATGAGATCGGCATTCCGCTGACTATAATTGGGGCGGAAAGCGGAGAAAAGTCGCCAATAAAATGGTTTTTGGTTTTTCTGAAGTGGCTATGGGTAACCCTGATGACGGTTGAATATCCGGAAATTTTAGTCCTGGAGATGGGCGTTGGCGCTCCGGGAGACATGAAATATCTGGCCGGTTTTATTCCGGTTAAAATCGGGATAGTAACTAACATTTCTTCAAGCCATTTGGAATTTTTCAAGGACTTGGATCATATCGCGAAAGAAAAAGGGATAATGATTAGCGCTCTTCCCGAGGACGGCTGCGCGATTCTGAATGGGGATGATGAGTTAGTGATGAAAATAAATGAAAACAGCAAAGCCAAATTGATAACCTACGGATTCGGAGAAAAAAATCAAATTCGGGCGATTAATGTCTCTTACAATTATCAGGATGGAAAATTATCCGGAATAATCTTCAAACTTGCTTACGAGGAAAAAGTGGTTCCTATTCGCCTTCGCAATATTTTGGCCAAACATCAGATATATTCGGTGCTGGCCGGAATCGCCGCCGGGAATCTGTTTAAAGTGAATATTTTGGATGTGGCGAATTCCCTGGAAAATTTTTGTTCGCCTCCCGGGAGGATGAATTTGATTCCCGGAATCAAAAGGAGTTCTGTTATTGATGATACTTACAATGCTTCTCCGACCTCGACAATCGCGGCTCTTGAAGTACTGGATGAACTGAAAGCGAAAAGAAAAATTGTCGTGCTGGGAGACATGATGGAACTGGGTTCCGACATGGAGAACGGCCACAGAAACGTTGCCCGGAAGGTCTTCGAAATAAAAACCGATATTTTTTTTGGCGTCGGAGAAAGAATGGAATTCGCGGTCAAGGAATTGCGAAAAAGGGAGTATTCCCCGGAAAATATCCATTATTTTGAAAATCCGGAGTTGGCTGGGAAAAAACTTCAGGAGGTGATAAGAGAAGAAGACCTTATTTTAATAAAAGGATCGCAGGGAATGCGGATGGAAAAGATAGTGGAAGAAATAATGGCCGAACCGCTAAAAGCGAAAATGTACTTATGCCGCCAATCAAAAAAATGGAGGAAAAAACCCTTTATTAAGCCGTAAATTCAAGTTGGTATTTTATCCACAGCTACGACTTGACAAGTAATAGTTTTAGGAGTATAATAAGGGGTGAAATAATACAAAAACATAATTGTATAAATCGAGTTCAAAGTGACATTTTTGCGAGAGTTGCTTTGAAAACAGAAGACAGTTCCTAATGGGGGTTGTCTTCTGTTTCGTTTTATAGGCAGTTTTTTGAAAAAATTTAACTTCCATTATTACAAAGAAAGGAGGTATCGTCATGTCAGAAGTAATAACCCACGAATATCAAAAAGGCGGAAAAAAATATTGCGCTCAATTTGAAAAGAGCGGCGATAATTTTTTTAAAATTCCGGGAACAGAGATTGAGATCGGAGAAGTAGTTGAGGAAAGAGTATATGTTCCGGAATTTATTGCCTGCGTATGCGGGCAAAGCTCAATCTGAAGGAGGGAGAAAATATGGAAGTGATTCTGTAAAACCTTGTCGGCGAAATTCAAAATGAATTTCTATATTCTTAAAATTAAGAACGAATCGCTGACAAGGTTTTTTTATTTTCTTGCTTATTAAATTATCAACATTGCCATTTTTTGCGATAGCAATAAATGGCAATGTTAAAATCGTGTATTGATGAATATTGATTAAATTCTTAAAGATTGTTAAATTATCAATTGAATGCCGCCATCGTCTAGTCCGGTCTAGGACATCAGGTTCTCATCCTGAAGATCAGGGGTTCGAATCCCCTTGGCGGTACGAAAATTATTAGTGCGGGGCGAGTCCTGAAGATCAGGGGTTAAAATCCCCTTGGCGGCACTAAAAAAATAAGGGATGCGGTTGCATCCCTTATATGAATCATTTATTTCTTGAAAATTTCTGCATCAGAGGAATAATCGCGGCATTTACCCCTTTTTCTACCAAATCCGTCTCCTCGGCCTCGGACTGGGTGAGAGCAAACTCAATCGTCAGCCCCGTTATTTTAAATACCACTCTATATCCCCATTTTTTCTTTTCGGTCATTGATTCCTTGACTTTGATACTAAAAGGTATTATCAGATGCTCGATTTCAGTGATTTGGTTGTGGGCTTCCGATAATAAATGGGATTTTATCACTTTCTTTAACTTCTTGCATTTGATGGTGATCACATAAAGCCCGTTGGAATAGTAGCAATTAATTCTTTTTATTTTCTCAATGCATGGCAAGAGTCCCATCTCGGTTCGGGAAAGAAGTTTTTGTATGGTTCTTTCCCTCTCTTTGTTAGTTTTTTTCTGGTTTAATATCCGCTCCCGATTCAACTTATCAAGTAACTGAAATATCAGCATTCGCGTTATAGCGGGAGCATAGCAGAACTTTTTTCCCTTCTCAACAACAATGACGCCTTCTTCTCTGAATCCTATAATGTTCTTCATTGTTGTATAAAAATCGGGAAGCTCAAACTCTTTGTCAAAAAAATCTTTTAGAATTCGGAACAGGCGGGGATGTGTTTTTATTATAATTTTTTCTTCCCCCTCTTTCACATCAATCGCGAGTTCTTCCTCGGAAAATCCATAATTCTTGAGATTCGCGACCTTCTTTACGTATCTGTCCACCGTATCATATCTTTCAGAATTGTTGCTTTTTTTCTCCAAATTTTCCTCCTTTTACTTGTTTTTTTATTTATTAATAATTCCTAATTTTTCAAAAAACCACTAATCACCTTACATTAGAAAACTATCCTTGTCAAATATTTTTATTTGGAATAGAATTAGGGAAGTATGGTATATGTCAATAAATAACCTTCAAAAGGAAAATAATAAATTCCTTTTATTTTTCTTATTTAAGCTTTCATTTATGGATATCCAAAAAATACTTTCGGAATTCAAAAAGAAAATCGATTTAGAAATTAAGGATTATCTTAATAAAGCCGTTAAGGAAGCCAGAAAAAAAGATTATTTAATTTCTGAAGCGTTGAGATACGTGAAGAAATTCGTGCTTTCTGGAGGGAAACGGCTAAGGGCGGCGATGATGTATTACGGATACTTGTCAACAGGAGGAAAAGAAAAAGAAAAGATACTCAAAACCGCGGTGAGCATTGAATTGATTCACGCGTTTCTCCTGATTCACGACGACATTATCGATCGGGATGAAAAAAGGCATGGCACTAATACCGTTCATTTCCGGTATCAAAAATTGGGAAAGCGGATATTTCCTGAAAGCGACTACCGGCACTTTGGAAGTTCAATGGCAATAATAATAGGAGATATGGTGGGGGCAATAGGAAGCAAAATAATATTCAATTCCGGATTCAACACCGAGAATGTTTTCAGGGCTCTGACAAAACTGCAGGAGATAATTTCAATGACGGTTATTGGAGAGTCAAAGGATATTTATATGGATTATAAAGGCGAAGCGACAGAGAAAGAAGTTCTTCAGATGTATGAATATAAGACGGCAAAATACACGATTGAAGGGCCGCTGCATTTAGGAGCGATTTTGGGAGGAGCCGGCGGGAAGATTTTGAAGGGACTAAGCGCGTTCGCGATACCAGTGGGGATCGCTTTTCAGATACAAGATGATATTTTGGGCGTCTTCGGTTCGGAAAAAAAGACGGGAAAATCAGAGGGTTCAGACATCAGAGAAGGGAAACAGACGATTTTGGTGGTTAAAGCGCGTGAAAAAATGAATCCCGGACAGAAAAAAATATTCAGCGGTATTTTTGGAAAAAAGAATTTGACCAGAAAGGATATTGAGGACTTCAGAAAAATAATTATTGACACTGGCGCGCTTGAGTACTCGAAAAATTTCGCCAAAAAATTAGTTATTCAGGGAAAAAAGGAAATGGAAAAATTGGAAATATCAGAAAGCGGGAAGGATTTTATGAGAGGAATAGCGGATTATATGATAAACCGGGAATTATAAATTAACAAATTATAATATTAAAGGATTAACGAGTTAACGGATTAAAATATTATTGCAATAAATAATCCGTTAATCCTTTAATCCGTAAATAGTGAAATTTAATGAATGATAATTTGCCCAATCACATCGCAATAATTCCCGACGGCAACCGCCGCTGGGCCAAAGGCAAAGGACTGGAGGCATGGGACGGACATGAAGCCGGAGCTTTAAATGCCGAGAAATTAATCAGGCGATCTTTAGATATGGGAATAAAATGCCTGTCTTTTTGGGGGTCATCACTGGATAATCTGAAAAAAAGGCCAGTCAGGGAAAACCTCGCTCTTATGAAAATATATGAAAAATATTTCACCAAATTGTTTAATAGCGACGATATCCATAAAAATGAAGCCAGAATTAATATAATAGGAAAATGGAGAGAGCAGCTTCCGGGCAAACTGAAAAATATTCTGGAAAAGGGAATTAATGAAACGAAGGATTTTAAAAAACATCTTCTCAATTTTTTTCTGGCTTACAACGGCGACGCTGAATTGCTCGGGGCGATAAGAAAAATAGCGAAAGATTTCAAGCCAGGAACGATAATCACCGCGGAAACGGTGAAAAGCAATCTCATGACGAAAGAATTGCCGCCAGTCAATCTTCTGATAAGAACCGGAGGAGAGCCGCATCTTTCAGCCGGCTTTATGATGTGGGACATCGCTAACGCGCAACTTTATTTTTCGGACAAGTATTTCCCGGATTTTTCCGCTAAAGAATTGGATAAAGCAATTGAAGATTATCAGAGTAGGGGAAGAAGGTTGGGGAAATGAATAATTAATTTTTGCATTTGACGGAAAACGAACATGTGCTATGGTATACCTAGGGGGGAGGTATTAATGAAAAATTATGAAAAAAATATTTTTTCTTACATCTCTATTATTTTTTTTCGCATTGGCCAGCATCGCTTTTGCCCAAGAAAATAAACCATCTTTTACTTATTTCTATGCCGACTGGTGTCCGCATTGCCAAAATGTCAATGATTTTTTCATGGAAAACGGAGTTTATGAAAAATATGATGTGGAAAAACTGAATTTTGACGAACTGAAAAATAAAATAAAACTAAAAAATATTTTCGATGAAAAAGGATACGGAAACCAGACCGGGATTCCCGCAGTTATTACGGATGGAGAGCTGATAACGGGAGATCAGCCGATAATTGATTTTTTTAAAGGGCGACTCAAAGAATTTAAACCAGAAAAAGGAAATCTTCCGAATAATTTTACGCTGATAGCGCTTATTGCGGCGGCTTTTGTGGATGCCAGCAATCCTTGCGCGATGGCCGTACTTGTTTTGCTTTTGGCAACAGTTATCGCTTCCAAAGGGAAAAATCAAGCGCTTTTATCAGGACTGGCGTTTTCTCTGGCTATTTTTATGTCTTATTTTCTAATGGGCATAGGTTTCTATAAGGCCATATCGGCTTTCAGTATTTCAAGATATTTATCGCTTGGAGCCGGAGTCCTGTCCATAATAGTGGGACTGGCAAATCTCAAAGACGCATTTTGGCACGGTAAAGTTTTTGTAATGGAAGTGCCTTTCAGATGGAGACCGAAGTTGCAAAGTATTATCAAAGGAGTGACTAGTCCAATCGGCGCTTTTGGAGTCGGATTTATAGTAAGTTTGTTTTTGGTTCCCTGCGCCAGCGGGCCGTATATCGTGATTTTAGGAATGATTGCGGGAAAAACAGGCGGAGCGATTCCATTTTTTCTTCTGGCTCTCTATAACCTGATATTCGTCCTGCCGATGCTGATAATTACATTCGCTATGTACTTTTTCAATACCCGGATGGGAAAATTGGACGAATGGAGAAAAAGCAATCTTCAGTTGCTCCACGCGGTTGCCGGAGTTATAATGTTATTGTTGGGAGTTTATTTGATTTATTCGAGGATTTAAACAATGTCATTCCGAGTGAATCCGCCAGCCGGCGGAGTAACCGAGGAATCCCGAGATCCTTCGGCTTCGTTCCAATTAAAATCAGAACTTCGCTCAGGATGACACTATTTTATATGGCTATGGAGTTTACCGACCAAAATTTTAACCAAGAGGTCTTAAAAAGCGACAAGCCAGTGTTGGTTGATTTTTGGGCGCCGTGGTGCGGTCCTTGCCAAATAATGGGACCGATTATAGAGGATTTAGCGAATGAAGTCGGAGACAAATATAAAGCGGGGAAATTAAACGTGGATGAAAATGGCGCGACCGCGTCCAAATACGGCATTATGTCTATTCCTGCGTTAAAAATTTTCAAAGGCGGAAAAGTAGTCAAGGAATTTGTTGGAGTGCAGGCGAAAGAAACACTGAAAGGGGAGTTGGAAAAATTATAAGAATTTTGAATTGCGAATTTGGAATTTAGAACAGGAATTTGGAATAATGAATCGAGAAAATATTTCCTGTATTCCAAATTCTATATTCCCATTCAAAGTTCGAGATACTAAATTCTAAATTCAATTTTTATGGAAAATAAGATTTACGATTTAATTGTCATCGGCGCTGGACCGGCGGGATTAGGCGCGTCAATTTACGCGTCTCGTTATAAGCTGGATCATATTGTTATTGGAAACGAAATTGGCGGGCAAGTGGTGGAAGCGGCGGAAATTGAAAACTGGGCGGGGGATATTTCCATTTCCGGGCGTGAACTGATGGGGAAATTTGAAAAGCACGCCAGGCGCTTGGGAGCCGAAATAATTCAAGCGGATGTTTCCAATATTGACGCTGTTCCAGAGGGTTTCAAAGTTTTTGCCGGGAAAAAGGAGTATCTGGCCGAAAGCATAATTATGGCTCTCGGAATGAAAGCGCGGAAAATGAATGTGCCAGGTGAGGATAAATTCATAGGCAAAGGTGTTT
>MFRX01000012.1:0-17020 GCA_001784725.1 Candidatus Moranbacteria bacterium RIFCSPHIGHO2_02_FULL_40_12b | reverse complement strand
TGGTAATCGGCGGAGGAGACGCGGCGGCGACGGCGGCCATTCATCTTTCTGAATTTGCCAACGAGGTATATCTTATGTATCGCGAATCATACACTTGGGAGCCGTCCTGGGACGATTTGATAAATAAAAATCCGAAGATTGAAAAAATATGCTGCACTGATATCAAAGAAATCAAAGGAGACGCGAAGGTCTCAAGCATTGTTTATGAGGAAAAAGGCGGGGCCAAAGAACTGACCATTCAGGGAATTTTTATTGAAGTCGGATCGACTCCGGGCGTGGCCATCGCGCAAGAATTAGGCGTCAAACTGGACGAACAAAACTATATTATTGTTGATCAGACGCAAGCGACCAATATTGAAAATGTCTATGCTGCAGGCGATGTCTCCACCGGCTCTAATAAATTCAGGCAAATCATCACCGCCGTCGCCGAAGGCGCCGTGGCGGCCGGTTCTGTCTACCGCAAACTCAAACTTTCCAAAAAATAACCACTTGGACATCAAATGTCCAAGTCGAAAAATAAAAACAAAATGCGCAAAGTTCCATTTAGAAAAGGAGAATTTTATCACGTTTTTAACAGAGGAGTTGATAAGAGAAATATTTTTTCCGATCAAAACGATTTCCAAAGATTTTTTCAGAGCATGCTTGAATTTAATGTGGATTATTCCATTGGAAGTATCTACTGGAATTCTTTTAAAACCAGTAAACTTAGACATCAAATGTCTAAGTCAAGTAGTTTAGTTAATGTTGTTTGTTATTGTGTGAATCCGAATCATTATCATTTTATTTTGGAGCCGTCGGTAGATGAAGGAATCGAAAAGTTTATGCAAAAGTTGGGTAATGGCTATACGAAATATTTTAATCATAAACATAAAAGGAGCGGAGTTTTATTTCAAGGAGTGTTTAAATCGGTGCATATAGATTCCAACGAGTACCTGTTACATCTAAGTGTTTATATTAATTTGAATAATTTGGTGCATAAAATATCACTTAGACACGAAATGTCTAAGTCGAGCTGGGAAGAGTACACAAGAGATAGCGAGGTTAAGTTTTGTAAAAATAAGGAAATGATTTTGGGGCAGTTTCGGAATAAAAAGGAATACAAGCAATTTGCGGAAAAATTCGTGAAGGGTATAATTGAAAAAAAGGAGATGCTGAAAAATATGGATAGTTATTTACTGGAAAATTAATACTTAGACATCAAATGTCTAAGTGGGTCGCCGAAGGCGCCGTCGCCGCTGGCAGTATTTATCGGAAATCGAAGTTGAGTAAAAAATAATTTATGAATTCTATTGAATTAAGCAAGTTATTAGGCGGAAAAATCGAGATAAAATCCAAAAAGAAACTGACGGAAAGAACATTGCCGATTCTTTATACGCCGGGGGTGGCGGAAGTGTCCAAGGCGATTGCGAAAAATAAGAAGTTGGTTTTTGAATATACGATTAGAAAAAATACCGTCGCCGTCGTGAGCGACGGATCGGCGGTTTTGGGATTAGGAAATATCGGTCCGGAAGCGGCACTGCCAGTAATGGAAGGAAAGGCGTTATTATTTAAAGAACTGGCGGGCGTGGACGCGATTCCGATTGTGCTGGCCAAGCAGGATACGGAAGAAATAATAAAAATTGTGAAAGCCATCGCGCCGACTTTCGGCGGAATCAATCTGGAAGACATTTCCGCGCCGAGATGCTTTGAAATTGAAGAACGATTAAAAAAAGAACTGGACATTCCGGTTTTTCACGACGATCAGCACGGGACGGCGATTGTAGTTTTGGCGGGGCTCATCAATGCCTTGAAAGTCGTGAAAAAAGATATTAAGAGAGTGAAAATAGCAATATCCGGCCTGGGAGCAGCAGGAACTTCAGTTATAAAGCTGCTTATCAAATACGGCGCCAAAAACATCGTGGTATCAGACAGCAAGGGAATAATTTATCGCTATCGGGAGGGAATAAGCGAGGTAAAAAGAAAAATTTCCAAAATGACCAATCCGGAAAACATCAAAGGAAAATTGACGGATGCTTTGGCAGGAGCGGATGTGTTTATCGGCGTTTCGGCGCCTAATTTGATTGAAGCGGAAGATATAAGGAAAATGAACAAAGACGCGATTGTTTTTGCGATGAGCAACCCCATTCCGGAAATTATGCCGGAAGAAGCAAAGAGAGGAGGAGCAAAAATTATTGCCACCGGCCGGTCGGATTATCCCAACCAGATCAATAATGTACTGGCTTTTCCGGGAATTTTCCGGGGGGCTTTGGATACGAGAACCAGAATGATTACCGATGAGCATAAAATAAAGGCAGCCAGAGCGATTGCCGGTTTGGTAAAAAATCCGAATTATGGTAAAATAATCCCAAGGGCATTGGATAGAAAAGTGGCAGAGAAAGTTGCTAGAGTGTTTTATACGAATTAAGATACGAATTATACCCGAATTAAATCCGAATGCCATTTAAAAATTATTCGGATAAAATTCGAATATAATTCGGATTAAAATTAGAATATGCGAATACACAAACAAAACATAAAAATAGAAAGCAAAAGCCAGACGGAATTCATTGATGTCACCGACAAGGTCCAGGAAGTCATTGATAAATCGGGAATCCGGGAAGGATGGGTTCTCGTGTACGCGCCGCACACAAGCATGGGAATAATCGTCAATCACAATGAACCGATGCTGCTTCAGGATTTTCTGCGCGTTATGCACAAGCTTGTTCCGCTGGAAGACAGTTATTCCCACGATCTCTTTGAACTTCGAAGAGGAATAAAATCCGACGGAAGAAGCAATGGCCATTCCCACTGCAAATCATTCGTCACAGGAATAAGCCAGACCATTCCTCTGGAAAAAGGAAAACTTATGCTTTCCTCAAGGCAGAACATATTCGCGGTGGAATTTGATGGCGGCAGAAAAAGGGATATTTTGGTGCAAATTGTAGGATTATAACGCGCGCCATGGACAGAAAAATAAAAACAAATATGTTAATTGTTTTTATTTTTTCATGTTATTTTGTTTTAATGATTTTTTATGAGCAGATTAGTAAACGATCTTATTAAAAACGGCTATCTGCGGACGGATCGCATAATTGACGCCTTTTCTGAAATTAACCGGGCGGAGTTTCTTCCTAAGGACTTAGAAAGCGAGGCAGAGGCGAATATCCCGCTTCCGATCGGATACGGCCAGACAATTTCCCAGCCGCTGACAGTAGCAATAATGCTTGAGCTTCTTCAGCCGGAGAAAGGAAATAATATTCTTGATGTCGGGTTTGGCTCCGGCTGGACAACAGCGCTTCTGGCTTATATTGTGGGAGAAAAAGGAAAGATAACCGCCATTGAACGGCTCAAGGAACTTTATGATTTTGGTGAAAAAAATATCAGCAAGTATAATTTTATAAAAAATGGAATAGTGGAATTTTACCTCGGCGATGGTAGTAAGGGCTATCCAAAAAGCGCCCCCTATGACCGGATTTTGGTCTCCGCTATGGCGGATGAAATTCCTCCCAAACTCAAAGAACAGCTTAAAATCGGAGGCAAGATGGTAATTCCGATTCATAACGATGTTTGGTATGTTGAGAAAAAAGGAGAGAATGAATTCTACAAGGAAGAATTTCCTGGGTTTTCTTTTGTCCCATTAATTGAAAAGAATTAGAAATGATGGAAAAAATAATTCTTAATTCATAATTCCTTATTCATAATTCAGCAATATTAACGTGTTTATTTTTAAATATAAAAAATCGGTTATCTTGATGCTTATTCTTCTCGCCGTTGTCATCGGCGGTTTTTATTATTTTTACAATCAGGTTTATTACTCACATGGCAATTACGCGGAAAAAAAAATATTTAAAATTAAAAAAGGAGAGGGGAATGCCGGAATCGCAACGCGCCTTAAAAATGAGAATTTGATATCGGGAAAAATTTACTTTTATTATTATTTGAGAAAAAACAAACTGACAAACAAAATTCTGCCCGGAGAATATGAATTTAGCGGGAAACTTACTATTCCTGAAATTGCGCATATAATAACTCAAAAAAAAGACGACTCAATAAAAGTTACTTTTCCGGAAGGGTGGACAACAAAAGAGATGGAATTAAGAATTAAGAATAATGAATTAAGCGGCACTGATAAGTTTTCCGAACTGGTTAAAAGCGCTGATTATTTTAAGGAAACATATAATTATGATTTTCTGGATAATCTGCCGGAAGGAGCTTCTCTTGAAGGGTTTTTATTTCCCGATACTTACTTTTTCGCGAAAAATATAACCGCGGAAGGAATAATCAAGAAAATGCTGGATAATTTTGACAGAAAATTATCCGATGATTTGAATGGCGAGATTAAAAGACAGGGGAAAAGTATTTATGAGATAATGACCATGGCCAGCATCATTGAAAACGAGGTCCGAACTGAAGATGACCGAAAAACCATAAGCGATATTTTTTGGGGAAGAATAAGAACGGGACAGCCGCTCCAGAGTTGCGCGACGCTGGCGTATATTCTGGGCGTTAACAAAAAACAGTATTCTTTTGAAGACACCCGGGTAAATTCTCCATATAATACTTATTTAAACAAAGGACTGCCGCCAGGACCGATTTCCAATTCGGGACTGATATCAATTAAAGCCGCGATCTATCCCATCAAGACAGATTATAATTATTTTTTGAGCGATCCGGAAACAGGGCAGACGATTTTTTCCAAAACAATAGAAGAACATAACGCCAATAAGGTGAAATACGGACTATAATTTAATATTTTTTTACTTCCTTTTTTTATTCTTTACTACCATATATCATCGTATGGTAAAAAGGATAGCGGAAAATTTTCTGAAATTTAAAAAGGCTTGCGCGACGCGCAGGCCTTTTTTATGTCTCACGAATTATTTTGAATTAACTTTGAAGCTTCTCGCGGATTTATCGCTACCAGCGAGCAGATGCTGACTGCGTCGGCGCCGATGTCTTTGTATTTTTTGTAATGTTCTGCACTTATTACTCCACAGCCCATAATTATGGGAATTTTTATTTTTTTCCGGAGCTCTTTGTTATATTCAAAAGCTAATGGAAATGCCGGTTCTCCTGAAACTCCGCCCCCGCCCGCGTAATGTAAAGGAGATATTGGACAGGTGAATACCTTATTGTAAGGAATTGAATTGACTGCGTGAATCGCGTCAACTCCCACTTTTTCCAATTCCTCAGCTAATTCGTAGGGATGAAGACAGCTTATCTTTGCAATAATGGGAAGATTCGGGAGGTAATTTTTAATTCCTCGCGCACAGTGGATTATTTGTTCAACATTTTTAGCCCTGTCTTCCGGAGAATTGGGGCATGAGAAATTCGATTCAAGCGGCTGAATACACTTTGATAGCGGCAGATATTTCCACAATATTTTCATTACTTCTACAATCTCCATAACAAGCAGGTACATATCTTTGCCTTTGGAAAATTCCGGGTAAAAATTGGGAATCACTCTTATTCCTTTATGTGCCACTCTGCCGATTTGGGGCGCGTGTGCTTCAATACCGCCGTTGGTAAGCCCATAAGCATTCAATATCCCGTTATCCGGCAATCTTTTTATGTACTTCCAAGTCCAAGGTTTCCACGCGATATAATTTCCAATTCGCTTTTTATATGTGGAAGATTTCGTTATCACCGTCGTTTTTGTTTGTTTAACGTCTTCAATCAATTGCCGATACGCGGGATTCAGAATATATGGAAACATTCCTCCTCCTGAATGGCCCAGTATTGTTGAAACGACAATATTGGAAATACTTGCTCCATTTTTCAAGCTAATCATCTTTTTCATCTCCTTATCCTTCAATTTTCACTGGAAACAAAAGTTCCGAACCATTCCAAGGGTTCAAAACTTTTCCATTGTTATACTGAATATCGTCAGTCATTTTTTCCAGCCGGTATTTTTTGGTTTTTCTTGACACTGGAATTTCCAAAATATCCGAAAGGTTATACGAAAGCAGCTGCGCCACTCTTCCGTCCGGAATCTTATTTTGCTTTGCCAGAGCGCAGATAACCGCGACCATTTCATGGTTGGTCGGCAGGCCGCCTAACCCCTTTTCCATTTTTTCTTCCCTGGTGTGAGGCGCATTATCGGAACCGATTATTATCAGCCGGTTATTAAGTTTCAAGAGACTTATCAGATATTTTCTGTGACGGGCCGGCCGCAAGTTATTGAAGCATTTGTAGTATACCGGATCAAAATTCGGATTCCAGTTTGTTTTTTCGCTGTCAAACCAAAGATAATGCGGGCATAGTTCAATAGCAATTTTCATGTGGTGTTCCCTCTGCGCCCAAAGAATAAGAGAAGCGCTTTCCACGCAGGAAACATGGCAAATAATAATTTTGACTCCCGGAACAATCTGCGCGTATCTTATAATTTTTCTCACATATTCCACTTCAGCTTCTATGACATATCCCTTTTTTAAGATGATATCGGGATCGTCGCAGTGGATAGCCAGCGCCTTGCCGTATTTTTTTACCAGTCGCATTGCTTCCGGAATTGTTTCTTCCTCGGTAACGCCAATAATTCCGGTAGTTACGGATTGGCCTTTTTTTTTCTTTGGATAAATTTTCAGTCCGACGACGAAAGGAAGCCGCAGCGCTTCCTCGCACTCCTTGAGATTTCCGTCAACCACGCCGAACCAGACGTACTGGCGCGGCAAATCAAGTTCGTTTTCCGCGGCAACGATAAGTTTTGAATAATCACTAAGAACTTCAAGAGAGATAATGGGCGGGTCGGTGTTAGGCATAAGTGCGGAGATTGTAATCAATCCCTTTTTCGCTTCCTTCAATGTCTGCATCACTGTTGTCTTGTAAGATTGCCGAAAATCTCTGGCGTGGCAGTGACTGTCAATAATTATTTCCGGCAGATAAATATAATTTTCCGTCATATTTTTCCTCCTGTTATCTTTTTTCTGGCAAATTTATTAATTTTTCAAACAACTTTTTGTTTCGTTTAGCATACGAGAAATACTTCTAAAAATCAAGTCCGGGCTCTTGACAAAAACAACCCTTTTATGTTAGTATCTTATGATGCTTAAAATAACATAAGTATTCCAAAGTTAAGCGATATGAAAAATATTCAAATAAACGCTCAAGAAAAGGAAAATAGCAAAACAAGCCAAAACTTGTTTACTATGGCTTTGGAAAGGGCTTTTTCCGGAGTGCCGCAAAGATCCATTGATATTGTAAAGAAAAGATATGGAATTTTTGACGGTGCTCCGAAGACGCTTGAAGATATAGGGAGAGAATTCCAGATTACCCGGGAAAGGGTTCGCCAGATCATAAAAGAAGTCGTAAAAAAAGTGAAGACGTCAAAAATTGACGGAATTTCAATGGACGCGAAAAAGAAAATTGAATTTACAATTAAGGAAAACGATGGTATAATTAAAGAGGAAGATATCCTCAATATTCTGGCAGGAAATGATCCGGTTTCCAAAAACACGATTCGGCTGCTTTTGGAGCTTTTTGATGATTTTGTCGCCAAAGATGAAGATGAAATATTTGAAAAACATTATCATTTAAATGACTTTGAATCCGAGGAATTATTAAAAGCGATTAACGCGGTTAAAAAAATCCTGGAGCAGAATGGAGAAGTCCTAAAGGAAGAGGAACTTTATCGGGAATTTATCAAGAATGAAAGCGTCAGCGAAATTGACAAGAAGAAGTTTTTAAATTATCTGAAAATATCCAAGGAAATCAAACCCAACAGTTTCGGGAAATGGGGTTTGAATCATTGGGCGGAAATCAGCCCCAGAGTAGCGTGGCAAAGGGCCTATCTCATTATGAAAGAAGCCGGGAAACCCCTGCATTTTACCGAAATAGCGCGCCTGATAGACCGGTATAATATTTCAAAAAAGAAAGCGCATCCGCAAACAATCCATAATGAGCTGATTAAAAATGAAAAATTTGTCCTGGTCGGCCGCGGAATTTACGCTTTAGCCGAGTGGGGATACAAAAAAGGAACAGTCAAGGAATTAATAGAGGATATTCTTAGAGTCAGCCATATGCCATTAAGACGGGATGAAATTTTGGAGAAAATTTCCCAGATGCGGCAGGTAAAAAAATCGACGATTCTGATAAATCTCAATAATTTTTTCGCGCGGATTGACAAGGATAAATACGCGATAAGGAAATAATAAAAATAATAATAAAAATTTACCCCGCCCTTCGCGAAGGGCGGGGTTAACTCTCAACGCAGAGTA
This sequence comes from Candidatus Moranbacteria bacterium RIFCSPHIGHO2_02_FULL_40_12b, assembly GCA_001784725.1. GTDB lineage: Bacteria > Patescibacteriota > Minisyncoccia > Moranbacterales > 2-12-FULL-40-10 > 2-12-FULL-40-10. The sequence continues at coordinate 8,828 of MFRX01000012.1, read as the reverse complement.
TGGGTTTTATAAAAATAATAATTTCGAGTTTCTCCGACGCAGGTTCAAACCTAAAGGATATTTGGTATGTGTTTTCAAGGGTCTGGTTTGTTGTTTTGCCAGTGCCTTTTTATTTTTTTTGGAAACTGCTTTGGTTAAGATATATTCGGCGAAAATATATACGGTCAATTCCCACTGTGCTTTTGGAAATTACACCTCCCCGGGAAATTGAAATGACCCCGCAACCGATGGAATTATTTTTCAACGGCCTTGCCGGAGTGCTCAAAACCTTCAATCCGCTGGAAGAATATATCCAAGGAGTGCTGACCGCACTTTTCAGTTTGGAGCTGGCCAGTTTTGAAGGGAAAGTGAATTTTTATATCCGGATGCCCAAGGCGTTCAGGAACTTGGTGGAAGCCCATCTGTACGCCCAATATCCTGACATAGAACTGACGGAAGTTTCCGACTACATTGAGAATATTCCAAAACTTGTTCCCAACCGGGACTGGGATCTGTGGGGGACCGACTTTGAACTGGTAAAACCCGATCCCTACCCGATAAAAACTTATAAAAACTTTGAGGAAAGCGTCACGGGCGAGATGATAGATCCTCTTTCCGCCATTCTTGAAGCGATGGGAAAAATCGGTCCCGGGGAACAAATTTGGTTTCAGAATGTCATACGGCCGGTGCACGAAGCATGGGGAGCGAAAATGGGAAAGCCCCATGTGGATATATTCACCGGCCGGGCGAAAAAAAGAGAAGGGATTTTCGCGAATGTCGGGGCGGACGTTATTGATGTTTTATCCAGTATAACAAAAGGGTTTTTTGGACCAGTTGAATTTGCCGCGAAAAAAGAGGAAAAAGCGGAATCCCCACTGGAATTCCGCCTTACTCCCGTGGAAAAAGATGTCCTGAAAGCGCTGGAAAGCAATATCGGAAAATACGTTTATTCCACGAAAATGAGATTTTTGTATCTGGGGAAAAGGGAGGTATTTGACAAAGCCCATGTTTCTTCTTTTGTGGGAAGCATAAAGCAATTCGCGGATTTTAATCTGAACAGTTTCAAGCCCTATGAGAATTCAAAGACCATTGCCAATTATATTCTGACAAAATCGCGCCTGCGCTACCGGCAGAGAAAAATTTTCAGAAGATACAGGGACCGGGATACGGATGGAGCCAAATTTATTTTAAGCAGCGAGGAACTGGCTACCGTATATCATTTTCCGTATAAATCAGTTGTCGCTCCGTCCATTACTAAAGCAGTATCAAAAAGGGGACAGGCGCCGGCTAATTTGCCCGTCGGATAAAATTTACGAATTACGAATTGTGTACGAATATACGAATCTTATCTGATTTTACTCTATAAATTTTTAGATTAAATCGTATTAGTATATTCGTATTAGATTAGTAATTAGTAAAGAAATATTCTATCATGAGCGATGTAACTTTTTTCGCCAAAACCAATTTTCGCAATCAGGAGAAGACATTTGGAATAAAAACCGACGACCGCCGCCGGCATGTTTACGTTATCGGAAAGACCGGAATGGGAAAAACCAATCTCTTGGAGCATCTGGTCATTCAGGACATCAGGAACGGCCACGGCGTGTGCTATATCGATCCGCACGGCGACACTTCGGAAAAAATAATCAAAGCCATTCCGTCAAACAGGGTGAACGACGTTATTTATTTCAATCCAGCTGATCAGGATTATCCGATTGCCATGAATGTAATGGAAAAAGTGAAACCCGAACACCGCCATTTGGTATCTTCCGGATTGGTGAGCGTATTTCAAAAATTATGGGCTGATTCCTGGGGGCCGCGCCTGGAATATATTCTAAGAAACGCGATTTTGGCTCTTCTGGAATATCCGGGAAGCACGCTGCTTGGCGTCATGAAAATATTAGTGGATAAAAGATACCGCCAGCGCGTAGTTGAAAAAATTACTGACCCGGTAGTGAAGTCGTTTTGGATAGATGAATTTCCCAAATGGAACGAAAGGGTGTTGCAGGAAGTTGTTTCACCGATCCAGAATAAAGTAGGCCAATTTTTAACCAGTTCCCTGATACGAAATATCGTCGGGCAGACCAAATCATCCTTTGACGTAAGGAATCTCATGGACGAAAGAAAAATATTAATACTTAATCTTTCCAAGGGAAGAATAGGGGAGGATATCAGCCGGTTGCTTGGGGCGATGATGATTACTAAAATCCAGCTGGCGGCAATGGAAAGAGTGGATATCCCAGAGGAAGACAGGAAGGATTTTTATCTTTATGTTGATGAATTTCAGAACTTCGCCACCGAGGCCTTCATTAACATACTTTCAGAAGCCAGGAAATACCGCCTGAATCTGACTTTGGCCAATCAATATGTCACTCAATTTGACGAAACGGTAAGGGACGCTATTTTTGGCAACGTGGGCACGCTTGTCGCTTTCAGGGTAGGCGCAGTAGATGCCGAATTTATGGAAAAAGAATTTGAGCCGGCGTTTATGATGAATGATTTAGTCAATCTTCCTAAATATCATATTTATTTGAAATTAATGATAGACGGAGTAGCCGGCGATGCTTTTTCGGCCACGACTTTGCCGCCTATTGACGTCAGGGAAACAGAGATTAACAGAGAGAAAGTAATAAAGGTTTCCCGCGAACGATATGCCAGCGGCAAAGAGGAAGTAGAAGATAAAATCAAGCGTTGGAGCGAAGGATTATCCGAGCGCGTCATAGAAGCAAAAATACAGGAAAAAGTTCAGCAGCAAATAGCAGTAAATAACCCGGTCGTTGTCCAGACACCTAAAAAAGCAGTGCCAGCGGTTGAAGAAAGGGAATTATACGATGCGGTCTGCGACACCTGCGGAATAAAAATCCAGGTTCCTTTCCGGCCGGACGGCCAAAGGCCGACTTTCTGCAAGGATTGCCTGAAGGACTACCAAAGAGTGATGGCCAGATCCCGGACCAGTGAAGAAAGAATAACAAAAGTGAAGCCAGAGTATGAAGATAGAAAAATGGAAGGTTTTGAGAAAGCACGGCCGGCTAAAACCATCGCGCCGAAGGCATTTGTTTCCAGCGAAGAACCTTTGTCACTTTCACAACTTCGGCATATGGCTCCGAAAAAATTCAAACCGCGTCCAAAACCGCAGGTGAACTTGGAAGAGGTTAGGAAGTTAATCAATAAAAGAAATTCTGATAACGGAAGCTGATGTTTTTAGGACTTACGCGTTTGCCTTTTTGGACATCTCCGCCTAAGGCGGACGGCCTCAATAGCCGAAAGACATCGGATGTCCGCAAACGCTTAAATCCTATTTTTATGAAAAAATTTTCTCTCTTGCAATAACGAATGAAATAAAATATAATAAGCCGTAAAATATCGGAGCTAAAATAATAGTAAGCATATCCCCTTTGTCAAAAATGTATATTTCCGTCAGCAGGCCGATGATGATTCCGATTAGCACCGATTTTTTTATGTTTTTATGCCTCGCGATGATATATACGAGGGTAAAAATCAATCCATTCCACAGAAAAATGAATGTTTCCCAGTTGTTGCGTTCCCAAAGGAATCTGACAGTATGCCCTTTTATTATCCCTACAATTATATATCTTGATATTGAATCAAGAAGCATATAGGAAATCCAGGCCATCGAAAGAAAAACCGCGAACCTTAATGCCATTTTCAGAAATTTTTTTATTTTCATACATTAATTTTATCATGAAAAACAATAAAGTCAAAAAGGGAAATGTGGTCGTCGCGATGTCATCAGGCGTTGATTCTTCAGTCGCGGCGGCAATTCTCAAAAAGCAAGGGTATGGCGTGGTTGGGATTTTTATGCATTTTTGGAAAGAACCGCATCAAAGCGAACTAGTGGAGAATAAGTGCTGTTCGCTGGAAGCGCAGGAAGACGCCAGAAAAGTAGCCCAAATACTCGGCATTCCTCTCTATACCGCTAATGTGGCAAAAGAATTTAAAAAGGAGGTAGTTGATTATTATCTGGAGGAATTAAAAAAGGGAAGGACTCCCAATCCCTGCGTGGCCTGCAACCAGCACATTAAATTCAACGTAATGCTCAAGAAAATGCTGGAGATGAAAGCGGACTATATTGCAACTGGTCATTATGCCCAGTTGCATAAGTTCAAAGTTAAAAGTTCAAAGTTAAAAGTGAAGGAGAATATTATTTATAGGTTATATCAGGGGAAGGACAAAGAAAAAGATCAGAGTTATTTTTTATTTAATCTTAGTCAAAGACAGCTTTCAAAAATACTTTTTCCCGTTGGAAAATACAAAAAATCGGAAATAAGGAAAATGGCGAAAAAATTCGATCTGCCGGTTTACAATAAAGACGATTCGCAGGGAATCTGTTTTGCTCCGGAAAAATATCCGGAGGAATTCATAAAAAGAAACCTGAAAATGAAGAAAGGAAAAATTATTGACACCTCCGGAAAAATTTTAGGTGAGCATGAGGGACTTCCCATATTCACTATCGGTCAAAGGAGGGGAATAAATATCGGAGGGACCGGCCCATATTATGTTGTCGGAAAGGACAGCAAAAAAAATGAGCTTATTGTCACAAATAAGGAAAAAGACGCCGCTCTTTACAGGAGTGTTGCCCTGGTTAACATATTAAATTGGGTGGAAATAAGGCCAAAAATGCCCATGAAAGCGCTGGTAAAGATACGCTACCGCCATCCGGCAGTTCGTGCTATAATAAAATTAACCAACAACAAACAACCAACAACCAACAACAGCAGTTATATTATTGAATTTGACGGGCCGCAGAGGGCGGTGACACCCGGTCAGGCGGCAGTATTTTATACGAGCCGGGGAGAAGTACTGGGAGGAGGAATAATAAAATAAAATATCAATCCGCCGGCTGACGGATAAAAATTAAAAAAGATTTTTTTATTAATTATTAATTAAAAAATTATGGCGCTAAATTTTCGCAATCGGGGAAATGCCAGCGCAGGCACGTTTTCAGCAAGGCATGCGCGCGACGAATTCGGGAAAATCTCGTCGAAACTAGATTTAACCGATAAAGCCAGGGAACATTTTGTCCGCGAGTTGGACAAAGGCGGTAATATTACTGGACATGAGTTTAACCAAATTGTTGATGACGCGCACAAAAAAGGGATCATCAGCAGCAGGCATGCGGAGGAAATAAAAGACGTTACGAAGCTTCCCGAAAATTATAATAAGCAGTGGGACTAAGTAAAATCCATGGATTTTAGCAATCAGCAGGACGATAAAAAAACGGACCGCCATCGCCTTCAGTTTGAATTGGTCACGATGGAATCCGATTTCCAGAGATTCTTGCGGAAAAAAGAAATATTGGCAATGGAACTGACACAACTCAAAAGGCGCAAGGCGCAAATTGAAATTGACATTGAAAATAAAAATCTCGAAATGCGAAAACTTGATACTGACGCTTTTATACTTAGCAATAACATTAACAGTTTGAGGAAAAAAATTAATTTTTTGAAGTAGGTCCCGCACCTTTCTGCAAGGCATTAAACCTCTCCATAAAGTATATATTAAATCTTCATCTTCAGATCAGAAACCCGGGGGCTTCAGGAAGATGCGGGATAAAATTATGATAAATTTGCTGCAGATAGTGCAAAGTATCCTCAGTGGCAAAAAGGTCCAAATGTCCAGTTTTCTTCAGGACCGCGTAAGATCGATAGAAAGGGACTATCGGAATGGAAAAATTGACATCAGCGGGATTATAGAACGCCTAAAATCAGACAGCGTAATTAATCTTAATTTTCAGCGAGGCGATTTTGAAAAAATTGAAAAAATGCTGGAAAGAGAGTAAAGATTCTTGCTTGAGTGTGGGGGGCAGGCATTGCGCCTGTCTTTTTAATTTGATATGTTATAATAATCCTATGACTGCCAATGAACTGCGGAGCAAATTTTTGGATTTCTTCAAATCAAAAGGGCATACGATTATTCCTTCGGCTTCTTTGATTCCCAAAGAAACCGACCCATCGGTGCTTTTCACGACGGCCGGAATGCAGCAATTCAAGCAATATTATTTGAATCCCGACGAAACAAGGGACGCCAGAATAACCACAAGCCAAAAATGCATAAGAACTATTGATATTGACGAAGTAGGCGATGATACGCATCTGACATTCTTTGAAATGCTGGGCAATTTTTCATTTGGATATCCGGACAAAGAAAATTCATATTTTAAGAAAGAAACTATAAAATACGGGTGGGAATTTTTAACGGAAACGTTTGGCATTGATAAATCAAGAATTTATGCCACTTATTTTAAGGGCGAGAACGGAGTTTCGGAAGACAAAGAATCGCTGGATATTCTAAAAGAAATAGACGGTTTGAAAGAAATAAAACCACAGGGATTTACGGATAATTTTTGGTCGCTAGGAACGGAAAATTCGCCCGGCGGGCCGACTGTTGAATTTTATGTTGACGGAATAGAGCTATGGAATTGCGTTTTTAATGAGTATATTTTAAAAAACGGGAAATATGAACATTCTGACAATAAAGGAGTGGACACGGGAATGGGATTAGAACGGCTGGCGATGATAATGGAGGGAAAAAATAATGTTTATGAAACGGAATTATTTCAACTGATATTTTCAAAAATTGAAGAATTGTCCGGAAAAATATATGAACAAGATGAAATGGAAACAAAAAAAGATTCGGGTCATAAAGCTGGTTATGCAGTTCGCGATATTGATGGAAGAACGGTTGGAATGTTAGATGAAAAAATTCCTAAATTAATGCGTATAATCGCTGATCATTTGAAAGCAGCGACATTTATTATTTCTGATGGAGTTATGCCTTCTAATGTTCAAAGGGGATATGTGTTGCGAAAACTTATCCGTCGAGCGATTAGATATGGGAAGATTTTGGGAATAGAAAATAATTTTACCAAACAAATCGTAAAAGTAATTATTGAAATTTATAAAGAATATAAAGAGTTGGAAAATAATAAAGAAAAAATTTTTGAAGAATTAGAAAAAGAGGAAATTAAATATAAAAATGCGATAGCAAAGGCGTTGAAAAATGCAAATCTTGTTTTTGCTCGTCGACCCAAAGAGAATGGTAGTTTTTGGACAGCAGATGAGGTAAAAGCAGATAATTTAGGTAGATTAGCATTCCAATTATATCAACAAGATGGGCTTCCCTTAGAAGAAACATTCGAATTTTGGAAAAGTAATAATATAGATTTTGATGAAGAGGAAATAGCTAATGTTTTTAAGAAAGAATTAAAAAAACACCAAGACCTTTCCCGCACCGCTTCGGCGGGGATGTTTAAAGGCGGTTTGACGGATGCGGGAGAGGAAACCGCGAAGTTGCATACGGCGACGCATCTGCTCCTAGCGGCTTTAAGAGAAATATTAAGTGTGGAAATATATCAGAAGGGAAGCAATATCACCGCCGAGCGGCTACGGTTTGATTTCAATTATCCGCAGAAATTAACGCCGGAGCAAATTAAAAAAGTAGAAGATTTAGTCAACGAAAAAATAAAAGAAAATCTTCCGGTGGAAATGACGGAAATGCCCAAAGACGAAGCGCTCAAAATTTCCAAGGTCTCATTTGACCCGTCAAAATACGGGGATATAGTTAAAGTTTATAAAATCGGAGACCCTTCAACAAGTTCAGGGCAAGTTTTCAGTATTGAGGTCTGTGGCGGACCGCACGCCAAATCAACCGTAGAACTGGGAAAATTTAAAATAATAAAAGAAGAGGCAAGTTCGGCGGGTGTCAGAAGAATTAAAGCAATATTGACATAGCTAATTCTTAATGATAGGATAATTTTACGTGTAAAATTTATAATTTACAATAATTCTGTCATTCCGAACGCAGTGAGGAATCCCGGAATAGCATGCGAGATCCTTCGACTTCGCTCAGGATGACAAATAAATTTGTCATGTTGGCCATCATCAAAACCGGCGGAAAGCAATATAAAGTCAGGGCCGGAGACCGGATAAAAATTGAAAAATTAGAGGGAAAGGACGGGAGTAAAATAAATTTCTCGGAAGTTCTGCTTTTGGGCGGCGAGAAAGAAGTAAAAGTGGGAAATCCGGTTGTCAAAGGCGCGAAAGTGGAGGGAAAGATTCTCCGGCAGGGGAAAAGCAAAAAGGTCTGGGGAATCAAGCATAAAGCGAAAAAAAGATACAAAGTCAAATTCGGCCATCGGCAGATGTTTACGGAAGTGGAGATTGTAAAGATTGCTAATTAACGCGAATTTGAAACTAATTTTCACAAATTACGGATTACAAATTTAAAACACCCGTCAAGAGTTATCTTGTCGGGTGTTTTTTTATAACTATTTTTTTATTTATATTTCAAATGAAAACATATCCGTATTGATACTGCTTGGCATAAGTCCTTTTCCGCTGGTGCCGGAATCGCTGCAGGGGAGTGGTCCGGAAAGAAGAGCGAATAGTTTATGGGCTCCTCCAAAACAGGTAATGTCGCAGTTTTTTTTGCAGTCACGGCCCGGAATGAATTCTCCTTCTGTGGGGATAATTATTCCTACTTCTTTTAGAAGTTCCAGGTCTTTTTCATTATATGGGTAGTTGTTCATAAGAACCTCCTTTAAAAAATATCTTTTGGATTAAAATCCGAAATATTTTTTTAATTTTCTCAATAAATGAACAAAGTAACAGAAAACCAGCAAGATAATAATCACAATTATCTCTCTCCAAAGAATCTTTTCTTTTGGTTCATCTGGTTCATCGGAAGTGGGAAAATAATAGCTGAAATCGAGATCATAAAACATATTTTCTCCTTTCAAAAAACATTTTTTTGTTTTTTAAATACCTGCGATGCTTTCTTCCAATGATTTTTTGATTGAGGATCCAAGAAAGCCGTTGCTGTTCAAATTG
>MFRX01000011.1:10317-26002 GCA_001784725.1 Candidatus Moranbacteria bacterium RIFCSPHIGHO2_02_FULL_40_12b | reverse complement strand
AAGAATATCCGTATTTCGCCGCGAGCGGTTTTACGCCGCGGTAAGATATTGCAGTTTCAATATGAGAATCTAAAATTGATTTAGGCAATTTCTCATTGGTTTCTTCCGCCGCTGTTATGTCCTTTAATTTTTCGCGTAAGTATTTTATCAAATTTACGCGATCTTTCCCCGCGTTTGCGAACGTTTTTTTGAGATTTTCCAATATCTTCCGAAATTCCTCGTCTTCTCCGATATCTTTGATGCTTTTAAATCTTTTTGGCTTCATTATCTCCTCCTTATCTTTCCTCTTAATCGCCCAAATTCTCCGGTTGATAATATTGATATTCTTCAACCGCTTGTTTCTTTGTTTTAAATATCTCACAATTTCTGCTGTTACAATATCTCTTCGAGCCAGTTAACCCATCCGCTATCTTTATTTCTTTATCTGTTTCATTCACATCAACTACCTTTCCAAAATAAGCCGCGAATCCAGAAGCCCCGTAATAAACCAGCCATTTTCCAATCAATTTCTTGCTTATTTTTATAGCCATTGCTGACCTCCTTTAAATTTAAATTTTCAAAATAACTATTCAAAAATCTTCGCATACTTCCTGCCTGTTGTCAATATCGCTTATTTTTAATTTAGACGATTTGTAAATTTCCGGCTTGTAGGATTTCAGCCGGATAACTTTCGCTTTTAAATTGAATTCTCCCAGTTTCTTTTTAAGGCCCCGAACAAAAAATTTTTGATCGTAGCCCAAACATATTATATCCGGCTTATATCTTTTAATCGCCTGATATTTGTCGCCTAAATTTCCCAGTATCGTTTTGTTCGCCAATTTGCTTTCTTTAATTTTTTTTAATCTTTGTTGTTCCTTGTTTCTTGCGTCTTGTTTTTTGCATCTTGCCACCGTTTTGTCTCTCGCGATAACAGCAATAAGATAATTTCCCTTCTTCTTTGCCTGCTTCAAAAAACTCCGGTGTCCCGGATGAAATATGTCAAAAGTCCCAAAGACCATTACTTTTTTCATAATTTTTCAAACGGATTTTTTCCTTCAAAAGTTATCTCCGGAATTCCGTTATTAATCGCGTCGCAGGATATTCCGTATTTTTCGCTGTAAAGTTCGGTCGCGGAACAGAATTTAGCTTTCCCATAATCAAGACCAAGTTTTTGGCTCGTATTTTTGACTGACTCCTCGTTATTTCCTTCAATTTCCATCAGTGGTTCTAGATACGGCCATTCATCAAGACAAATTTCCACACCGTCCAATTTCCAAATTTCCCTTTTCGTTTCCTGATAGGATTTTTTTTGGCAATGCAGAGTTGATAAAAATTTTTCCGCGTTTTCAAAACTATCCACAATAAGTTTTAATTCTTTTATATTATGAATTTGATTTGAGTCCTTGCCGGCTTGTTTGATGCTCATCGTTATCTTATCTCCCTCGTCCCGTGCCCGAATCCAAACGCTGTTGTCTTCATAACCTTTGGGCATATTAAAAACTACCCTCCTCTGCAAAAATTCCGGCTTAATTAATTCCGCGCCGTCTTTTTTTAATTTCTCTCTAATTCCTTCTTTATTAATATTCGTAAATGTCGCCTCGTATTCTATTTGCATATACATATAAATACTTATAATAAAAAATCAATATAAAAAAATCCAACAATCTTTTATTACCATATATCATCATAAGGTAATAAGGCGCTGCGCGAGATTAATCGCCGAACAATTCTTTTAAAAATCGGTGACCGGGGTACCGGTCAAGCAAGCTTTCATAATAATATCCTCTGTTTTTGGATGCTTTGTTTTTCTTTTTTATTTTTTCCAGCTTAATATCAATGAGTTTCATTCTTTCCTCATCGGATTTCAGCCAATGTTCCACTTTTCTTGTTGTTTGGTGGCTCACGCCCAATCGCTTACCAATTTCTTCATACGATTTATCGTCTAAAAGCATTTTGGCGATTTGGATTCTCCTGGCGATCATCAAAACTTCGCTGGGCGTAAAAAGTCCAAATAAAAATTTAAACACCTCGTCTTTTGATTTCAGCTCGGCGATAACTTCATAAAGCTCACCGATAACGCGGATTCTTTCTTTTTTATCAACATCGTAAAATTTAACTTTTGCCATTATTTTATTTTTAATTTTTATTAGCTCCCTTATTAACTTTTCTGTTTCGTTTCTTTCCACTACCTTATATCATCATATCATCAAATGGTAATTAATGCCAACAGCCGGTCATAACGGAACCATGACATAGGAATGCCGCGTAATTTTTACGCTACATAATCTTGCTTAAATCGCCACTAAGAATGATTGGCTGCATTCCTAGAATTTCTTCTTTGCAGGAAATCTCGGGAATCGGATTTAATAAATAAATTGACTTATCTAAATGCAAGGCCAGTCCCATTTCAATGAGAGTGTTAGCGCCAATATAGCCATCAATATTATTTTTAGCGTAATTCAAAACCAAAATCGCGTCAGCCCAGACCACTTTGTCAAAATGCTTTTTCATCGCCCATTTTTTTCTGTCCCAAATCCATTTCTCATCCTCGCTGCCAGCTTTTCTGATTTTATAATATTCCTGAATGGAAATTATATTTCCGCTGTCGTCTTTCAATTCACACGGCGGAATATCAACCTCGTGTCCCATCTCTTCCAAAATCTTCTGTGTTTCCTGCATTTTTTCATAAAACGCAATGCTCCCGCAGATTGTTATTTTCATATAATTTTTGATAAATCACCATTCAATATCACGGGCTGTACAGCTTTTATTTCCTCAGAATATGGCATTTCGGGAATCGGATTAAGTAAAAATATCTTCTTGTCATGCACATGCGCAAATCCCAGTTCCATAAGCGTATTTCCGCCAATATAATTCTTGATTCCGTTCTTATCATAATTCAAAACCAGAATAGCATCTCCTTCCACTATTTCATTATAATGATACTTTATGTAATCATTTTCAATTTTGACATTTGCATGTTCCTTTTTCATCCATTCAATCATGTCTTTCATTTCTCCCATTCCCTGAGCGACATAATGTTCGTGTAGATTGTTCTTATGACCAAGAGTAATGAGTTTATCGCGATATTCAACCATTTGTTTTGCAAAAACTGAACTTCCAACAATTGTTATTTTCATATGATTTTTAATTTTTTAAGAAAATATTCCCAGGCCGGCTCAAGTTTCAGATTTTTTATTTCTGAAGCCGGCTGCCATTTCAAATCTTTGGACTCCAATTTATTTTGATGGATTTCTCCTTCCCACTCGGAAATTTCATACACGAAAAAGTCGTGTCCCTTGACGCCTCTTTTGCATTCATTCCAATCCAAAAATTCATGAACTACTAACTTAAAATCATCAACATCCAGCCCAGTTTCTTCCTTTACTTCTCTTTGTAATGCTTCTTCCGGCATTTCATTTTCTTCAATATGCCCCGCCGGACACGCCCAACCAAACGGAAAATTTTTCCGATCCATCATCAAAATATCCCCTCTTTCGTTTCTTATTATCGCCGCCACACTTCGGTGCATAAAATTATTTTCTTAATATGGTCATATTTTCAAAATGAATTTTATCATCCTTGAAGACCTCTATTATTTTGTATTTTCCTTTCGTCCACATCTCTCCTTTTTGCTTGAAATGCGTCGCTTCCAGAATGACAATGCTTGCTAATGGACGGGATAATTTCTGGTCGCCCTTAGTTTCTACGAGCGGTAATTCCCCGTCAAGCCAATAATTTCTCAGACCTTTTTTCAGAAAATTATAAACCTTTTCTTTTCTTAAAGGACTTGGCACGCACTCTTCAATTTTTCTCCGCCCGGCTTTAAATTCAGATATATTTCGCAGCGCCAGATCGGAATTGAATTCTACTTGTATGCCCATACAATTATTTAATTGATAATTTTAATCGCGATAATTCCATAAATTATTCCCAAAATAGCCCCGGCCAGAACATCCGTCGGGTAATGCATCCCGCTGCGCATCCGGAAAAACGCCAAAATAATAACAAAGAGAAGCGCCCAAGGCCAAAATAGGGGATGGAAAAAAAGAATAACTGCCAGGATTGCCAGCGCGCTCGCCATGTGGCTGGAAGGAAACGAAGAGTCCTTGTGCGGTTTTCCAATCGGTTTAATTTCGCCTGGATGCGCCAGATACGGCCTTGCTCTTTTCCCCCAAAATTTAATAAGAATATGTTTTATTAATCCTTCGCTCACGGCAAAGTGCAGAAGCGCCGCTGTTATTATTCCCCAGAAAATTTTTTTCCCATAAGCATCGTCAAATAGCAAAAACGCAAAGGCGACAGCAGTCCAAAAAATAAATAAAAAAACCGTCCGGTTGACGAATTCAAGAAAAGAATCAAAAATTCCCAATTTAAAGCGATTCAAAAATTTTACGATAGCCAGTTCCATTTTATTTTTCTTTCATCGCCGGAAAAATCACGGTTTCGCGGACGGATTTATTGAGAAGAAAAGCAAATAGGCGCTCGCTCATTCCAAAGCCGAAAGCCGGAGGCAGGCCGTATTCAATGGCTTCCAAAAAATCCTCGTCCATCATCTGGGCTTCCTTGTCTCCCGCTTCGCGGAGTTTTACTTGTTCTTTAAATCTTTCTCTCTGGTCAATCGGATCGTTGAGTTCCGAAAAAGCGTTGCAAAGTTCCGATCCCCCGGCAACAATCTGAAAGCGCAGAGCCCTTTTTGGGTTTTTGGAATCTTTTTTGGATAAAGGAGAAACTTCAATCGGATGACCGACTAAAAAGCATAATTGAATTAATTTTGGACGGATGGTTCTTTTATAGATTGTGTCAATCATCCGACCTTTACCGTATGATTTCTCATATTTAATTCCTAATTTATACGCCTTCGCGCAAAGTTCTTTAATAGATATGTCTGTTTTTAAATCCAGTCCGGTAGCTTTTTTAAATTCCTCAAAATAATCAACAATAGGAAATTTAACATTCCAATTTATTTTATTGTTTTCGTATTCGTGTTCATAGCTTCCTAAAACTTTATAAACAATTTCTTTGAACATTTTTTCCGCAAATTCCATTCCTTTTTCCAAATCCCAATAGGCGGCGTAAAATTCCATATGGTCAAACTCCTGCAGATGCTCGCGGCTGATTCCTTCATTGCGGAATACGCGCCCGATTTCAAAAACTTTTTCGTAGCCGCCAACCAGAAGCCGCTTAAGCGGAAGTTCCAGGGATATTCTAAGGTATAATTCCTCATCCAGCGCGTTATAATGCGTTTTAAACGGCTCCGCGTCCGCTCCGCCGGGAATATGTTCCAGCACGGGTGTCTGAACTTCCAAAAATTTTTCATTAGCCATAAAATTTCTGATTGTCTGCCAGAAAATATTTTTCTTGCGGAAAACTTCGCGCGTTTCAGGATTAAGCATCAGATCTAAATAGCGCTTTCTTAAAAGTTCCTCGCTGTTTTTGATTCCGAAATACTCCGTCGGTACCGGGCAGATGGATTTTGATAAAATTTTCCAGTCCGAAACATCCAGCGTCTTTTCGTCTTTTTTTGTCTTAAAAAGTTTCCCTTTCGTTTGAATAAAATCTCCTATCTCTATATTGTCAACAAATAATTTATATTTCTCCTCGCCGATATTTTTTTTGCTCAAAAATATCTGGATTTTTCCTGATTCGTCCTCAATATGGGCGAAAGCGGCATTGCCCATCGGGCGGAAAGACCTCACTCTTCCGGCTAAAATTATTTCTTTTGCGGTGAGCTTGTCGAATCCGTCCAGCGCTTCGCCATTGTAAAAATTCCGCTCTGTTTTTTCCGGATACGTATCCATGCCAGCCCTTTTCAGGTTCTCTAACTTTTCCAGTTTTGTCTTTAAAATATCTTTTAGCATACTATAAATTTACCTTATTTTTCCGAAATTGGCAATAAAAAAACAGACGTTGCCTGTTTAATAAAATAAAGGCTTAATATATTATTTATTTTTACTCCTATTATTTAAGGATTGTGTGATATTTTTATAACATTTATTGCATAAATGAAATTTTTTTACTTTTCCATCTTTATCAGGAGGACTCAATAAAATTCCGCCGAAATCTTTTAATTCCTTTTTACACTTATCGCAAACCGGTTTTATTGCCATATTTCTAAAGTTTATCCAAATATTTTTCCAAAATTATCCGGAACCAGGGAGTATATTTGTCGGCGTTTTCTTTGATATCTTTTTTCAACTCTTCCAGCGTCACCCATTTCCAATTGTCCACTTCTTTAAGGTTAATCTTCGGGCTTTCATTGTAATTGCCAGCCAAAACATAATCATATTCGTGTTCCGTAAGGCCATTGCCCAAAATCGCTTTGTAAATAAAACTGGAAACATTCCAAATATCTTCCGTAATGATTCCCATTTCCTCTTTAAGCCGGCGCTTAGCGGCATCAATTATTTTTTCTCCCGGACGCGGATGGCTGCAACAGGTATTGGTCCACAATCCCCCGCAGTGGTATTTTGTCTTGGCCCTTCTTTGCAGTAATAATTCATTTTTGGAATTAAATATGAAAATGGAAAAAGCCCGGTGAAGTTTGCCTTCAGTATGGGCTCTTATTTTTTCTTCAATTCCGATTTTTTTGTTATTTTTATCAACCAATACGACTTTTTCTTTTTTCATATTGTAATAGCGCCACTTCCTCTTTGTAAAAGAGGGGCTGTGGGAGATTTTTAAAAATCCCTCTTTTATTCTCCCTTTTAAAAAGGGAGATATCTATTTGAAAATTGGAAATTTTTTCACTAAATTTGTATTTGACCACCATCGGCTGATGCTGAAAAGATACCCCTTTTCGGAATAAGCCAGCGCTAATATTATTAATATATAAATAATGTGTTCGTCAATAATGGGATTGCGTTCCGGAGGAAGCGCCGCCAGCCACATCAAAAAAAACATCACTGACCCGGAGTAAGCGGCAAGTTTTACTAAAATTCCCAGCATTAACGCCAGGCCTATTAAAACCAACCCGGCCATAAAAAGCCAGTCAACAAAAGCGCTGCCCGCCAGGCCTTGAAATATTTCCTTAAAGGGGCCTTTGGTAGCTTTCATTAAAAAACCGGTTGTCGGTGAAACTCCGTTAATCCACGCCTTGCCGGGCATAGTTGAATATCCCAGTCCGAAAATTTTATCCCAAAACGGCCAAAGAAAAATCCAACCCATCGCGATTCTCAGGAAAGCGTAAATATAATTTTCTTTTTCAGTTTTCATTATTTGTTTTTATTTCTATGCAAACTGTTTTTAATACAAAAAATACAATAAAACAAACTAACTTACATCCAATATTTTATATGTTACTTTACCGCTTGGAGTTTCAACAACGACCTCATCACCTTTCGCATGCCCCATAAACGCCTTGCCCATCGGCGACTCATTGGAAATTTTCATCTCACTGGGATTGGCTTCATTAGTGCCCACAATCCGGAATTCCATTACAGATCCGCCATATTTTACTTTTACTTTTGAGCCAATCTGAACCCCGGCGGCTGATTCGTCGCGTTCAGCCACTTCGGAATTTTTCAGAGTTATTTCCAGTTCCGCAATCCTGTTTTCATTCTCGTTCTGCTGCCTTTTTGCCTCGGCGTATTCCGCGTTTTCGCTTAAATCGCCTTGTTCCTTGGCTTCTTTTATGGCTCTCGCTATTTCCTGCCTTAACTGCCCTTTCCTATGCTCCAGCTCCTCCTGAATCTTTTTGAGACCTTCTTTGGTAATTAGTCGCGTCATTTTTTTATTCTTAGCTTATTAAAAAACATGCTCCCAAAAGCATGAAGAAAAATTATTTTTTTATTCCAATTAATATTATTGATTACGAGAAAATTATAGCAGATAAAGAAAAGTTGTCAATGCCACTGAATTTTTTATCACGTAGCTTATTATCGATTTTCAATCTCGATAGATCCTTTTATTTTATCAGTTTTAAAATTTCAGGTATTTCCGTTACATTATCATCTTCCGTAAAATGGCCTTTTCCTTTCTGCACTATTACCTTGGCGCCAAGTTTCTCTTCAAAAATTTCTTTGTCGCCCAATGGAACATAAGGATCCGCGTCGGATAAAATTACGGTAAAATTATTGGCTGCATTTCTAACTTTTTCAAAATTAATCGGGGTCTCAATCCACGGTTTGGCAATCGCCTCCTCTTCCGGCCCCTCCAGATTTTCCAAATGAAACCACCCGGCGACAAAAACCGCGCCGCCAACTTTCTGCGGATAAATGGCCTCCAAATATCTCATAATCGCCTGGCAACCGATGCTGTGTCCCACAAAAAAAGTCCGTTCATCCGGCTCGCCCGCCAAATCGGCAAGGAAAGAAACCCATTCCCCTATTTTTGGCTCTCCGGAATTGGGCATTTGCGGAGCAATTACTTCAAATCCCTTCTTTTTTAGTTCATCGCTAAGCCAACTCAACCAACCCTCGTCCGGATTTCCGTCCCACTGGTGGATTATAAATACGCGTTTTTTTATCATAAATTTATTTATACTTAACTCAGTAGTCCTGGATTTTATTTTTTTGATTTTTCTAATTTTTTTATTTCCGCTTTTAGTTTAGCGGGCATCTCCCTGCAAGCGCAAAACTTGGCATGCTCCTTATGCCACTTGATCCTTTGCTCCAGAGCCGGATTTTTCGGCATTCGATTTTTCAAATGCCATTCTTTATTTATTTTCATAATTTTTTTTAAATTTCCTGCGCCTTCCGCCGGATTGCGAACGGTCCGAAACAAATCTCATCACATGATTTCCTTATTCTCCTATTCGCGCGAATTAGAGATGGAGTTTATTAGATTTAAGCAGAAATTTTATTCCCCCGTCGCCGATAGATAATTTGCATTTTTATTATACCATTAAAAAAGGGACTGACTAATGCCAGCCCTTAGTTCATGTTTTTAGATCTTTTTTTCTTTAATGACGTCTTTCAGAAATGTCTGTAAAATCTCCAATTCTTCCTTGGTAGTATTTCTGATGCTCGCAACTGTCAATCCCCCGAAATGACGCCGGACGAACCGATACCTCCATTCTAGATTATTTTTATTTCTCTGTTCCATAATTTCCTCCTTTTTTGCTTATGAACTGAAAATATATTAATTCATTTTATCTCATCTTGTCAAAGGTAAGAGGATCTATAATAATCAAATACCTTATCCTTCTCAAAGGTACTCTTTGGCGAAGTCCCTGAAACTTTCTTTCTGCTCCTCCGTTAAAACTTTCCCGTAATCACTTTCGAGCAAGCTTTCGACATCGGCCAGCACCTTTTCAATCCAGTCGGGATGCGCTTTATCGCGATAGGTCCGGTTGAGCTTAGAAAGTATGCCGTCAATCTCCTTTTCACTGTAGTTTCCTGACCGCAAAGTTTCGATCCAGCCGACCATGTCATCGTCCGGAATGCTGATCTTTTCAATCCGTTCGTTTGATTTTTTTCCGGGGAAAATATTTTCTGGCATATTTTTATTTGATTAAATTATCAAAATTTACTTTTTCCAATCTCTAATCATCAAATCCAACCTTAAATTTCATTGCTAGAAATGTTCCAGTGGCGACTCCGGCGGCATAAATAACAATGGCTAAAATGCTTCTTTGGCTGTCCAGGCGCGAAATAATGTTATAAACCACTAAAAGAGAAACGATAGTTACCGAAAAAGAAAGGCCGACGGCCGGCGCGATCTTGTGCTTGGCAATATACCGCCAATTGAGCGTCAGCAGAAAATCCTGCAAGATACCGGCGAAAAAATATAAAATGATATAATAGTCCATAAAATTATTTTTTACTCCTAAAATCCCTAATGACTAAAATATAAATTTAACTTTATTCAGTATTAAATTTATACTGGATATTGACTAATAGATCTTCAATTTTTTTAACATTTTCATCAGTCTGAGACAGATATCGAAAATCTAAAACTACTGAAACATGTATCTTTCCAAATGGTGATTTATAGTTAATTGTCTCCTTGGAAACCGTTTTAATATATTCATACTTTCCTAATTTAATCCTTTGTATTTGAGATGTCGTTGATCCATCTGATTGCTTGATTTGGTTCATGTCGCTTTCTATCATGTTTATATCCCGAAGATACGTTTTCTTTTCAATATAGATTTCCGCTTCATTAAATCCGTTGGGAAGCGTATTGTCAGTTGCCGGATATATTTCATAATTTCCGACCCAAACTTCATTTTCATGTCCCTTATTTCTGGTTATAATAAAAGAATTAACATCATATTTCAGTGTTATATTTTCATCATCAATAATGCCGGCTTTAACTTTTATAGTTTTAATAATATCCTCAATATCCTTGGTATAATTTTCATAACCTGGATAATTTGCCATTATTGATAAAACGAAGTTTCCGCCAATTAGTGTTTCATAACGCGTTGATTCTTGAGTTCCTTCTCCTTCTTGCCATTTATAATATTCGTATTCACCGATTTTGAGCAATTGTAAATTTTTTTCAGATGGATTCCATTCGTTGTCGCCCTTTTGCCTGCGTTCATAATCATAGGCTATTGCTAATTGTGTTGGAACTTCTGATTTATCAACGCTAATTCCGGCAAAAAATCTATTCCCTCTTTCTTTTATTAATAGACGGCCATTAACGCTAGTATCGTTGTCAGTTTGTCTGTCTATTTTGTAGATTGAAGGATAATCAAACGAAACTAGTTTGCTGTCAAAATTTTCAGATTGGATATCGCTCCCTTGACTTATCGAAGCAGGCATGTCCATAAGATACGGTCTTTTATTTTCTATACTCAACAAACATTTGTTTTTTGAATGCGAGGTCAGCTGGCCAGTTTCACAAAAGTTTGGATTTATATATTCCCAATATTCTGAAAAAATATTTCCGAACAACTGACTTTCTGTAACTGGAGAAGAAATATCTGCAACTTGCCTATAGGCCTTGAGTTTGCAAAGTTTACTCGCCTCTTTTCCTGGATTAACCTGGGCGATTATTCTACCAAAATTTGGTTCGCCTTTTAAATATTTGATACCTGTTAGTTTGTATAAAATATTTGATCCAGTTCGTGTTAAAAAAGGGTGTTGGTCTCCCTCCCAAATATTATAATTATAATTATCTTGAATATTTAATACAAAACTTATCACTCCGGTATTTTTCAGATAATTTTCCCCGGTATAATTTTTGAATTTGGAAAAACTATATTCACAATATTCTTGCTCCCCAAAACCTCCAAGAATTGCAAAAATTAAAATTACTGATAATGAAAATATAAATTTATATTTTAATCCTACCTTTCCCGCAATATAATAAAGCATTCTAGAAAAAAAATAAATAAAAGCTAGAGATAACAGGGCTGCAAAACCAATTGTGATAGGATTAGGAACTGCAACAGGCCCCCCGCTTGCCACAAAAAAATCTTCTGGCAAAACATAGAATGGGAAGTAAAAAATATGAATAATAAAGTTCAATGATGTATGCCAGAAATATATTGAAAGTGGTGAAAGGTAATAGATCACAAGTAAAACTACCAGGACTGGTAAAATAAAAACTCCTTTTTCAGTTCTCTTTTTATTATTAGTATCTTGAGGAGTTGGAATGACTGGTTCATTCTTAAATTCTTCTATAATTGTAATCGATTTGTCATCAAGACCCATACTATTAGTTGTTATAATAAAATTTATTTTTTACTCTGATAATCCCCCATTAAATACCCATAAACTGGTCTGCCAGATGCAGAATTTAACCATAATAGTAGAATAAATTCACTACGTGGCAGGCGGGGCAGATATTCTACTTTTTCTAATCCTGAATTAACACCCCTTCCTGTATAAATAGTGCTTATTTTCATAAGCAATTTAACAGGATAAACCCCTTACTTATTCCTGAAATCCCTAATAACTATTCCGCCCTTGATTCGTTTTAGAACTACTCGCTGTTTTTCGCGCCAGCCGAGTTCATTCGCCATTTCTTTGGGAAGTGTCACGGCTAAACTGGTTTTGCCAACCCTGGTGATTTTTCTAATGTTTTTGTCTTTTAGTTTCATGTAAGTATTGAGGTAAGTATTAAAATACATATTAAAGTATGTATCCCGTAAAATAAATTATCTTGCCCCTTCGCTGCCGATCCCCGGCGTATTGGCAAGCTTGGTGCGTTCCATAATTTCGCGGTTGACGATCGCCGCGTCGCGGCCGTATTTCAGGCGCGAAAGTTCCTTAACGGCGTTTGCCAGTTCCTGACTCCCTGGGGTCGGCGGATTGGTCTTCATGCTGAACGGTTTGGAAAGCTCATTATTAATAAGCAGTTTCACAAAAAGATTCCGATTATCAACATTGACCAAATCCTGGGCGGTAAACACGGGAGTGAGCTGCTTTTCCAGAAAATCGGCATCTTCCGCGCCCACCCGAAAAGCGCAAAGGGACCCGACATTTCCAAAGACCGCTTTGGAAATTTCCTCTTTAAGCTGGCCGATAAACTGATGGGCGATAATCAGGCATAGGTGATATTTCCTCGCTTCAGACAGAATCTGGGCGATTGAATTGGTGGTGACATTTTGGAATTCATCAAGATAAAGATGAAAATCCTTCCTTTGGTCTTCCGGTGTATCAGTTCTGGAGAGCGCCGCCATTAAAATTTTACCCACCACTACCATTCCCAGAAGCCGGGCGTTAATTTCCCCGATTCTTCCTTTAGAAAGGTTAAAAATTAAAATTTTTCCCTGATCCATTATTTGCCTGAAGTTCAAAGTGCTTTTTTGCTGGGCGATAATCGGGCGCATCATGTCGTTGGAAATGAAAGTGGTGAGCTTGGAAGTGATGTAAGGAACCATATTGGCCAGTGCCGCTTCCCCGCCCGCTTTTTCCGCCTCCTTGGTCCAGAAATCAATTACAATCGGATTTTTGCATCTCGATAATTTCATTTTGCGGAAATCATCGTCGGCCAAAACCTTTGATATTTCCATAAGGGTCGAACCGGTTTCCGGATCTTCCATAATCAGCAGCATCGCGTTCCTCACATACTGCTCGAACATCGGACCGCCGGTGGCTTTCAAATCGTACAACTGGTCAAAGATTCCTATCATTTCGTTAATGACAAATGTTTTCTGTTCCGGATATTTCGGATCGTATTCCAGCATATTCAGACCGAACGGCCTTTCCGTGTCAGCCGGGTTGAAATAAATGACGTCCTCCGCCCGCTCTTTGGGAACCGCCGCCAAAACATCTTCCGCGAAATCCCCGTGGGGATCGATGAGGCAGATTCCCTTTCCGCTCTTGACATCCTGTTTCGCCATTTCTTTGAGCATGGTTGATTTTCCGGTTCCGGTTTGCCCGATGATATAGATATGCCTTCGCCGGTCGTCATCAGTAAGAAGAATGTTCGTTTTCACTCCGCGATACTCGTTATATCCCAAAATTAACCCAACTTTGGGAATATTGGTTGGCGGAGGAGCCGCGCCGGATTTCAGCCATTTTATTTTCGGCGTATCGGTAACAGAAATGGGAAAATGAAAAATACCCGCTGCCTCTTCCGCGGATAGAATCATCGCGCTTTCCTTGTCGAAATTCCGAAATATATAGTCGAAAGAAACCTGTTTCCCTTTCATCCTTTTGCGGACGCGGAGCGTATTTATTTGAGGATTCTCGAATTGCGTAAAGGCATTTTCAATATAAGAAAGGACTTGTTCAGCTCGTTCCTGCGTATTGGCCGACGCGAATGACCTCACATTTATCTGAAGTGCTGGCTGATTCGACTTCCCCTCGATTGCTTTCACTAGTTCCTGCTCTTCCGGCGTAAGCTGCACCGGCGACTTTTCCTGCTGAAGCGGGGATTTGTCCTGTTCACTTTTTGAACGCGAAAAATGGCTTGCCATCTCTTTGCCGACTCCTTTTCCGATATCTTTGGTGATGGAATGAGTATGGGCATCCTTGAGTTGTTTTCCCTGCTGCATGCGGTGCGCGATGGATTTGCCGTGCCTGCGCCATTTATCTCCCCGGACTGGCACGGCAACAATTTGGATAGTCGCCCCCTCATCCGCGGTAAGCTGGCTCATGGCGTTCGCAAACTCATCAAGCGTATCCGTTCCCATCGTTTTATAGGTCTTAAGTGGAAGCGCGGAGTCCTTCTTCAGCTCGAGCACCGAGAACGCCGTGTAACTGCCGGGAGTAAAGATAGTATAATCCGGAACCTTCTCTGTGACTGCGTCTGGAAAGAAGTTTTGAATCTGCTTCTCCATCGCTTCACGGAAAAATTTTGGCACCGCCATAAAGAACAAAATCTCCTCGCTCTTTGCCGGTTTGGCAATTTCAAAAACAATGTTTGGCGCTTCGTAGAAAAACGATCTCCACGGGCTCACTTTCTGCTGAAAACTCGCTATCGCGGAGAATAGTTTTTCCATCATCATCACTTCTTCTTTCCATTTATCGTTCCCTCCCGACTCATCTTTTTCTATCACCTTTTTTGTCACTCTGACAATCTCAATATCCATTTGAATCGACTGGCTCACCTGCGCGCGAAAACGCAAAAAGCTCCGGATAACCAAAAAAAATCCACTGAAAAAAGAAATCAGTGAAAAAATTATTGTTATCGGAATTAGAATAGCATTTAAATCGAGAGGATTCAAATTATTTAATTAAAGAATTAATGAATTAGAAAAATCAATTCGTTAATTCTTTAATCCGTTAATGCGTTAACTCTAAATATCTTTAATCAACCCTTTTTTCAGCAATGCGTCATGTAGTTCATCGGCCAGTAATTTATCATGAAACATATCAAGAACATAATTATCCTCCATGTGCCTTGCGACTTTAACAGCATGAGCAACTCCTTTTTGCATCGCCACATCCACCAAATGCTGGATCTGGCTTTCCGCATCGGTTTTTTGCGACGCTGTATGAGCGTCTTTTTTAACATCATCATCGCTGGCAATTGGTTGCGGCTGGCTCTGCACTTTGGAAAGTATTTTCCCATAAGCGACGTCTTTTTCCGCTCCGCTGATTTCCTTGGCGGTTTCTTTTTCGGTTTTGGAAATTTCTGCTTCTTTGGAAATCGCCAGTTCCGGCTTTTCCTTACCGACAGTAAATTTCCCCTCCAAATTAATGTCTTTTTCTTCAATTGGTTCCTGGTATGGATTAGGCATAAATTTTACCCGCAACTTACCACTTACAACAAACAACAATTTTTTCGTTACCGGTTTTAAGTTGTAGGTTGCAGGTTGTAGGTTATAGGTTAAATATTATTCTTCATTTCCTCCTTGAAATTAACGATGATTTTCTGCACCATTTCTTCATAATCGCTGATGCGCGATTTTAAAAATTCTTCTATTTGCCGCGGACCGGCTCCGCCTTCGGTAAGTTTTTCGTATTCATCTCTTCCCTCCTCGTCCAATTTATCCATCGTCTCAATAAAAATTCTTTTTAAAAGCAGTTCCGTCATTCTGATTATCAGATCTTCCTGTTTGTCCTGGGGTAAATTGGATATTCCCAGTTCATCCGACAATGCTTTTTGAATTTGTGCTTGATCCATATTTTTATAATAGTTAAAATTTAAATAATAAATTTATTATACTCCTATTTTTTACTTATTGTAACTATACAGGTCCGGATTAATCAAAAACTCCTTTTCATTCGCTCCAGTTTATCGTTGGCATCGCTTTTGAATTTTTCCATTGTCTGATGAGCGTCTGAACTGAATTTTTGAAAATCAGCATCCGCAGAACTGCCAGCCGGAAAACTGTCTTCTCCAACAATCGAGCTGCCAC
>MFRX01000011.1:0-10291 GCA_001784725.1 Candidatus Moranbacteria bacterium RIFCSPHIGHO2_02_FULL_40_12b | reverse complement strand
TAGAGGGTGAATTAATTATTTCAACCGCGCTTTGAAGCGGACTGCCGTTATTCAACCGCGCTAAACGCTCGGTGTATTGGGCAAGCGTCTCCCCGCTCATCGGCTCGGCGCCGCTTCCGAATTTTTCGGCGTACTGAACGCGCATTTCATCCAATTTATGGTTCACGCCTGCCAATTTAGAATCGTTTTGATTATGAATTTCCTCATAAGTCATATTTTTTACGGAATCCCAGAGATTTTTGTCGGCAATGGAATCCCAAAGATTTTTGTCGGCAACGGAATCCCAAAGATTTTTATCGGCATTGGTTATTCCGCTGCGAAGTTCATAAGCCGTAGCGTGAATTTTTTCCAGCGGAATCGGGACTGTATCAACGGCCGCCGCGTCAGTTCCGGATTCAGCGCTTTTCTGCAATGAATCCATAATTTTCCTTGATTCTTCAGAAAGTTCTAATTCTGGTTTTTTGAAAATTTCCGCTTCATTGTAATGTAAATCGTGAGCTGAACTTTCGATGTTTTTTTCCGCAAGCCAGCCAAGTTTTTCGTCTCCACTGATATTGTCAATATGATATTGTCCGTCCGTTCCCATCTCCATTTCAATATGCGCTCCCGGATGAATTAAACTGTATGGACCCTTTTCCAGCCCCATGTTTTTGGCGTATTCTAAGGCGATAAGATGGGCTTTGTTTCCCGCCTCCGCATGATTCATCCCTTGATTTTCCAGGTATTTTATGATCGTTCCCTCCAAACTGCTACTTTTCGGAACTTCAAGATCAATTGGAGGAATTTCTCCCTGCGGAAATTCAGTTGATTCCGGAATAAACGCTCCGCCCTTTCCTCCCATTCCGAACGTGTCCTTAAATTCATGATAACCAAGTCCTTGGCCAGCACCTGACGGCGGCGGAGAACCGCCAGAACCTTCATGTCCCGCAACCCTTGACCTTATATAATCATCAATTGATTTATCAGATCCTGTTCCGCCTCCGTGAAAATGTTCCATTACTCTTTGTGCCACATAGCGCCCCCCAAAAAAGACCGCCGCCGCAGTACCTACTGCCAACCATGACCTGAATTTCCCCCAGGCCTTTCTTTTTTGTATTTCCCGATCAACTGTTTTGATTTTATCATCCAAACGTTTTTTAAATTCTTGCGGATCAAATTCAGATTTTTTATTAAAAGATTTGTTTAAATTCTCTTCTGTGTTACTTTTTGCTTTTTTATTTCTGTACCCCTCCGCGACACCCTCATACATTCCTTTGAAACCGATAGCTGAAACGCCGGAAGTGAAAATCCGCCAGCCGACTCCAAGCGCAGCAGCCGCCCCGATTCCAGCTGCTCCTCCAGCACTCGCTACTCCGGCTACTCCAAAGCCAATCGCTATTTTTTTCCAAGTCGGAAGTTTCCTGTATTTGTCAATCAACTTCATGCATCCATTTTTTATTCCCTGCGACCAGGGAGCGTTTTCCAATTTGATTTGATCACGGGTTTTTTGGAGTTCAATAAACTCGCCTTTTTCCAGCCAATTAGACGTTATTTCCGCCTCTTGGCGGTCGGAAACCAGACCTTCTGCGGTAGCATCCTTGAATTTCTTCAATACTTCCTCATATCGGCTCTTCGCTGTTTCGTATTCCCGGTTAAATTCCCCCAATTGGCTCCTTTTTCCGAAACCAAAAAGTTTTTTAAAAATTCCAGAATTTTTGTCTAAATTGTAGTCCCTAATAATGTATTCTCTTCTTGCCGCCTCAAGTTCTTTTCCCAGCTCAAGAAGCCGTTCATCGCGTTCCTTTTCTGAAATACTTAACTTTTCTTCTTCTGTTTCTTCCGGTTCTGGCTCGTAATGGTATCTTTTCTTAGCTTCTTCCGGAGATAAAATTACTGGAATTTCCTTATTATTTTTGGCAATTAATTCTTCCTTCAGTCCCTCGTTTTGTTTATTTATTTTCCCAAACGCTTCTAATAATGAAGTTTTGTCTTCTATTTCTTTCAGTTCCGGATTTTGAGCCGGTTTTCCCTTTTCAGCGTCAACGCCAGAAGGCGCCTTTGGCGCGGTTTCCGGTTTCGGTTCTGGCATTTTCTTTCCACCGAATAATTTCGCGTCGGCTTCAGCGGCATATTTATCATAAACCTCATTGATTATTTCATCAGCCGTTTTGGCCGTTTCTTTTTTAGGGTTCGCTTTTTCCATTCTTTTTTGATTAGGAACTTATTATTCTTTCAATTATTTGAGAAATTTTTTCTTTTGTTTCCTCCGGCGGAAGCTCGTATCTTTTCATTGCCTTCTGTAAAAAACCTCGGAGCGCCCCTTGCAAAAAAGCGTTTCTGTCTTTTTCATTTTTATTTTTGAACTCAGCATCCTCTTCTTTCAGGCGGGAATCTAATTCCAGTGCCATTCGCAGCGCGATATCTTGGAGCGTTTTCATATCCTGCTCAAATAGCTGCTCCTCCGCGCTCTTTTCTTTGCCGCCTTCAATTTTTTCTCCCGAGTCCCCCCGTTTCTTCTCTATCGCGAATATATCTTTTACTTTATTTCGGATAACCCAGGGGATGTCCCGGCGGTATCCGTCATCCAGTTTATTTATTTCCCCCTTAAGATATTTTCTTAATCCATCGAAAAATGGCGAATTAAAAAGCCAGTCATTAACAAGTCCTTTTCCGTATTCGTTTTTTATTTTAACCGTTAAAACGTCAAACGAATCCAGGTAATCGAGAAGGTCTTTTCTGGTATTGCTTATATTTTCCAGCTCCTCTTTTAATTTTTCTTCCGTTATTTCTTTTTTAACCCGCTTTTTTTCCGAAATTCCCTCTTTCCCCACGACTTCTTTCACTGCTTCGGGAGTTTTTATTACTTCCTTATTAATTTCATTTCTCTCCTCCCTAATCTCTTTTTTATTCTTGTCAATTTCTACTCCTCTCGCAGTTTCTGTTTTATTTCTTATTTCCCGTATAAATTTGTTTTTTTCTAAATAACTCCTGAAATCCCTGAAAGAAAACTCTTTGTTGACCCGGCGCTTGTTTTCTCGAATGTCAATAGAAACAATGTAATCCTCCGGAAATACGCCGGTAATTCTGATCCAGCCGCCTTCTGGATTAATATAAGTCGTTCCGACTTCTAATTTTTCGAAATTATTTTCCCTATCATTCAGTTGTTTTTCGATATTTTTCCCTATTTTTTCAATATCGGCATTTCTTTTTTCCTTTTCTGTTTCTTTTTGCTCAAGAGTTTCGATTGGAATATTTTCTTCCGGTTTTTCTTTAATTACTGGTTTTTCCTTACTTTTAATATCCGCGATTGGGATTTCTGTTTTTGATTCTTTTATTTCTCCTGTTGCCATATTCTTATCCGGCGGGGTTTCTTTTTTGGAATCGGTTCCGCTTTCTTCTATTGGAATTTTTGGTTTTTGTTCGCCTGAAACCGGCTCTTTCTCTTTTTTCTGCTTTTCCCAATAATCGCATAAAATATCCGCCAGCGGAGAATTTTTGTTCGATTCCAGATAATCATAAGCATAATCATCAGAAAAAATATCCTTTCCTTTTTTTCTTAGCCCCAATATTTCTTTATTTATTGTTTTTTCCAAATTTTCCACTCTTGCTTTTGCTTTCTCCTGATCTTTGCTCTTTTCCACATATTCCGTCACTACCTCCACGGGAAACATAAAAACGCCCGGAGTTTTTATGTCAGCCGGTTTTTCTGAAGTTCCGCTTCCTCCACTGACGCGAGGCCTCCAATCTTTGAGTGTTTCAAACGGCTTATGAGTTAGTGGTTCGTTTCTTCCTTCCATATTTCTTGATACTTGTTACTGAAATTATATCACAAACTTGGTTTGTTCGCTATGTGAATAACAAAAAATATGTTATACTTCAGGTAATTCTTCCAATAAAAACAAAGATGAAAAACAAAACAATCATAAATACCCTAATTCTCGCGGCTATTGTCTTGTCCGCTTTGTTTTTACGCCTCTATAAAATTAATTACATTCCCGCCGGACTCTATCCCGATGAAACAGTAAACGGCACTGACGCTATACTCGCTAATGATACAGGAAATTACGAGTGGTTCTATACTAACAATTACGGTCGTGAAGGATTATTCATGAATCTGATTTCCTTTTCTATCAGGATTTTCGGAAATACCATTTTGGGGCTTAAAATCTGGTCAATAATTTTCGGGACACTGACGGTTTTAGGGGTCTTCTTGCTGGCCAAAGAATTGTTCAAAAACAGCTGGCGCGCCGGGATCGTCGCTTCCTATTTCACCGCGTTCTCTTTCTGGTCAATAAATTTTTCCCGAATATCTTTCCGCGCCAATATGCTGCCGTTCATCCTGGTTTTCTCCTTTTATTTCCTTTTCCGGGGAATCCGGACGAAAAAATTCCACGATTTTATCTTGTCCGGGCTGATTTTCGGCATTGGGCTCCATACCTACATCGCCTTCCGGCTCGCTCCCGCCATTCCTATTGTTCTTCTGGCGGCTCTCGTGATGACGAAAAAAAGTTTTTTTAAGGAACACTGGAAATTCATAATGGTTTTCCTTGTTTCTTTTTTAATTACCGCGTCCCCGATGCTCATTGATTTCTGGAAACACCCCGATCATTTCAGTTCGCGAACTGGCGCCGTTTCCATTTTTTCGCCGGAAATAAACAAGGGCCATCCAATTAAACTTTTTGTGAAGACCTTGGGATTGAGTTTGGCGAAATATAATTTCTGGGGTGACCAGAATTGGCGCCACAATTATCCGCCTTATCCGATTCTTCAGCCAGCGGTCGGGGTCTCGTTCCTTATTGGCTTTCTGTATTTGATAGTAAAAACCATTGAACTTCTGTTTCTGCGATTCCGGGATAAAATCCGGGACGAAAAACTCCACATTTATATTTTTCTATTAAGCTGGTTTTTCGTGATGCTGGCTCCGGAATTTCTGACTGAAGAAGGGTTGCCGCACGCCCTCCGTTCAATTGGCACATTGCCCGCGGTATTCATAATATCCGCGATTCCTGTTTTATGGATTTTTTGGAAGATTGAAAAAATGGGCTATCAGGCAAAAATCGTGACATTATCAATTCTTACTATTGCCTTTGTTTCGATTCCAATATTTGAGACAACCAAATATTTCTTTTTTTGGGCGAAAAATCCTAATCAGCACGGGCAATTTGACGAGAGATATAAAAATATAGCCATTTACTTCAACAATCTTCCTGACGGAGTGAACAAATATGTTTTCGCCAACGGCCACGGGCGCGAAATGGAGGATGGTTTCGCGGTAAGCGCGCACGTAGTGAAATATCTGACCCATGATAAAGCAAAAAACCTGACTTTTCTGAAAAAAGGGACGGATGCTGTCTTGAAAAAACCGATGGTATTTATTCCGATGGATTATGAACAGAATATGATTGACAACCTGAAAAAGATTTATCCTTCTGCCACTATTAATAAAGTAGACCTGAATCCTGGATTTAATTCTGATTTTACGGTAATAAGCATAAATAAAATTTCTAATTAATGATTTAATTTCTAATGCCTAATTTCATCATTGGTAAATTGAAACTTGATTAGAAATTAGAAATTGGGAATTAGAAATTCATAGATAATTATGCTCAAAAAATATTCCAAATTAATAGTAGCGTTAATTTTAACGACAGTATTCGCTGTATCATTAATAGTTTCCTCGCAAGAATCAACCACCATGGACGAGCAGGCGCATATTCCGTCCGCTTATACTTATGTGAAATACGCCGATATGCGGCTTAATCCTGAACATCCTCCCCTCATTAAATACCTTGCCGGAATTCCCCTGGCTTTCATGGACGTAAAATTTCCCACTGACGACCCGGGGTGGAAAACAGGAATTAACGAACAATGGAACCTGGGAAATAAATTTATCCATTCCAATAACGCCGACGCAATCACTTTCTGGTCGCGCTTTCCGATAATTTTAATCGCCCTGATTCTCGGCATATTTATCTTTCAGTGGACAAAAGAACTGGCCGGCACCGCCGCCGGACTTTTCGCGCTTTTACTTTACGCTTTTGACCCGAATATTTTGGGACACAACCATTACGTGACGACCGATATTGGAATCGCGGCTTTTATTTTTTTCGCTTTTTATTTTTTCGTGAAATTCCTGAAAAAGCCGGATTTTAATAATACTGTTTTAGCCGGATTGTTTCTGGGTTTGGCGGAATTGGCGAAGTTCTCCGCGGTTCTCCTTTTTCCGATTTTCGGACTAATCCTTGTCTTTTACGCGCTGGCCAGAAAAAAGCCGGAAAGTGAAGTTATCTCAACTTTCCGGTATAAATGGAAATATTTCTGGATATATATAAGGAAATTCATAATTGCTCTTATCGTCTGTTTTGGAGTAATATTCGCGGTTTATTTCGTTACAACTTTCAGAATGCCAGAGGGGAAAGTGACTGATGTGGCAAAGTCCGTTTTTTCAGATGAAGGCAAAAGCGCAATTACAAAATCCATAATCATTAAAATGGACCAGTCGGATGTCCTGCGGCCAATGAGCGAATATGTTCTCGGAGTCGCGATGGTTTTCGTTAGAGTTAGTGGCGGAAACACTTATTACTTTTTCGGCGAAGTGGATAACCATGCCAGGATGTCCTATTTCCCCACCGTCTTTATTCTTAAAGAAACGCTGCCTATGCTGTTTTTGCTTATTTTCTCGCTGATCTGCGCCATTATTAACGCGCTGAAAAACACTTTTGAAAAACCTGGAAGCTATCTAAGGAAAATTCTTGTTTCAATTGGCTTATATCTGCGGACTGGCGTCGCCCAGTACTCGATGCTGGCGTTCATCGCCCTTTATTCCTATTTAAGCATCACCGGAAATCTCAACATTGGATTCCGCCATCTTTTCCCCATTCTTCCTTTCGCTTATGTCTTAGTCGCGAAACAATCATTCGAATTCCTCAAGGGACTGAACGAACATTCTAGAAAAATGTTTAAAATTGCCTTGGCTGTTTTGGTTTTTTGGATAATCCTTGAACCGATAATTTTCTTCCCCAGCTATATTTCCTATTTCAATGAAGCGGCTGGCGGTCCGAAAAGCGGATATAAATATGTCGTGGATTCCAATTTGGACTGGGGACAGGATTTGAAACGGCTAAGAAATTGGGTGGATGAATATAATAAATGTTCTGATCTGATGAAAACTAATTCTTTAATATGCGTGAATTTTTCTTCCGTAAATCCACATCCGACTTTTGGTAAAATTGAAAAAATCCGCGTCGATTATTTCGGCGGTTCCAGCCCCGAATATTATTTAAAAGAAAAATTTATTCCGTGGCATGCTGATTTGGATCCCGTTTCCGGCTGGTACGCAATTTCGGCAGAATTCCTTCAAGAAGGCATATATAAAAAGAAAAATCCAGGCGATAAGTCATATGCCTGGACAAGGAGTTATGATCCGATTAGAATCGGAGATTCAATATTCGTCTTCCGAATTCCTTAGTTCTTCACTTCTTTTTCTTCTGTTTTTTCTTTCTCTTCATCTTTAAATTTATAATAGACCTTTCCTTCAACTTTCAGATCCACATATTCAAGATCCTTAGTTTTTTTCTTTATATCCTCATTTTCCAAAAATATTTTGAGAGTACTAAAGGTAACTTCTAAAGGTTGGCGCGCATCAATAAATAATGTGAAGCCATCATTTATTTTTATTTTTATATCTCCGGAGACCCTCGCTTGAGTAGAAAATTCTTCTTCCGTGTCAAATTTTAATTCTTCCTTAATTCTCTCCCTAATATTAGAAATGGACTCCACAAATTCTCTTTCTAAGACCTTCTCACCCAAACTAATGGGCTTCGCGCTATTGTCCACCAATTTAACAAGTTTGTTTTGCCTTACTTCTTCTGAATTCAAATCGATTATGCTGTACGCGTAACCGTTTTCGTCGATAATATAGCAGGGCCCTCCTGAACACCAAAGTATAAGCGACTTCCTTTCAGTAATTTTTATTTTTATCGCATCGGGAAATTTTTTTTCGATTTTAATACCTTTTATTTTTTTAAAGTCCCGCATGAGATTTTTCCTTAATTCGCCCTTAGACACGGCTATCAAGCTGTTTCTTGGCAGAATTTTCAAGTAACTGCCGCTAATATATGAAAAGAGCGATTTATTTACTTTTTTTTCGTCAAGCTCCTTAATTCCCTCCAGGATAATCCTGTTTACCCGCAGAAAATCGGAAAAAAAAAGTGAATATATCAGAACTCCCAAAAAAGAACAAGCCAAAAATATGAAAATAAAATTGGATAAGGACTTAGTTTTTTTTTCTTTTTGCTGCTTTCTTTCGGAAATCATTTGATATAAATTGGACTTACGCGTTTGCCTCTTTGAACATCCGATGTCTCGCGACCATAACGACCGAAAGACATCGGATGTCCGCAAACGCGTAAGTCCTAATAAAATTTGTTATAAATCCAAAAATAAATTTTCCAGCAGCAGGCGGGCGCTGGCATTAGTATTATTAATTTCATCCATACACTTGTGGATTTTTTCCAAAATGGAAAAAAATTTTGGCTCTGTTATGGATTTTTTATGGAGAAACCAGATCCAGACGTTCATTTTTTTTATGGCTTCTATTTTGTTTTTTGATATTTCCTCCGCTTTCGCCAATCTTTGGTTGACACTGGCGGAAGAAAGTTCCCTTAGCTCATCCAAAGCCCCTTTGAAAAAACTGAGTTCTTCTTTTTTATTAATCATATTTACCGCCAACCCGGGCCTCCCCAGTGAATAAAGCGAAATGTCTTTCATTTCAGATGCTTCCAGATTTATCTCACTGTCTGGAACCAGATTAAAATTTATTTTTTGGCACCGCGATTTTATGGTGGGAAAAATTTTTGCCTCTTCATGAGTAGCCAGAATTATTACTGAAGTGGAATTCGGCTCCTCGAGGGTCTTGAGCAGCGCGTTTTGGGACTGCTCGGTAAGTTTGTGCGCGTCGTTAATAATCAGCACTTTATACTTTCCCTGATACGGATAAAGCGTAAGTTCCTTTTGGGCATTTCTTATTTTCTCAATCGGAATGTCTTTCTCCCTGATTATCCCATTTTTTTCTTCCACATCCGGACTAAGGACAATCAGATCCAAAAGAAAATTATCTTTCCCGGCATTTACTTTAATATTTCGAAGTATTGAAGTAAATGACTGATTGGAAATTATGGCGCGGGAAAAAAATTTGGCTAGCGTGAATTTTCCTACCGCTTCCGGCCCGGAAAAAAGATAGGCCTGGCTCACCTTGCCGCTTTGAATAGTTTTTTCCAAAAGTGTTACGGCTTTTTTATTGCCGATGAAGTCCATAAAATTTCTAATTAAGAATTTCTAATTTCTAAATAATTTCCAATGTCTAAATTTCAAAAAAATGGTCATTAAAAAAATTGGGATTTGATTAGATATTAGGAATTAGGAATTTATTATACTTTCTATATAGTTCATAAATTCCAATTTAAACCTCGCTTTCCCAAATTCTCCCGCTCTTTTTATTATATAATTTTTATCATATTTCTCCTCATTCTCCATAAACTTTCTCACTCCGTCTGCCAGCACTTCAACTGTCTGCGCGTCGAAAAATTCTCCGGTCATACCTTCCTCAACTATCTCTTTTGCTCCGCCGCCATTATAAGCTATCACCGGAACTCCATAATTCATCGCTTCAACCATAGTTAAGCCGAAATCGTCTTCAGTTGGAAAAATAAAAGCCCGCGCGTTTTTATAATATTCTCCCAATTTTTCTTCGCTTTGCCAACCGAGTATTTTCACATTTTTCCCGGCGATTTTTCTGTAATATTTTATCTTTTTCCCCTCGCCGATTATAACCAGCGGCAACTCAAGCTTATTGAACGCTTCAATAACTATATCTACTTTTTTATACGGAGAAAGACGGGAGACCGAAAGAAAGTATCTTCCATTACCCCTCTCTCCTTTTGGGAGAGAGGATGGGAGAGAGGGTTCTTTCTGCAACGCTCCCTCATCCGCCCTGTGGGCACCTTCTCCCGAAGGGAGAAGGGAGTTTGACGCGGGCGGGTAAATAACTTCACTATCTCTCCGGTAGTATTTTTTTATCCTCTCTTGCGTATAACACGAATTAGCTACCAAATAATCCGGCCTTTGCGCCGCTTCATAATCC
Source organism: Candidatus Moranbacteria bacterium RIFCSPHIGHO2_02_FULL_40_12b (assembly GCA_001784725.1). Taxonomy (GTDB): domain Bacteria; phylum Patescibacteriota; class Minisyncoccia; order Moranbacterales; family 2-12-FULL-40-10; genus 2-12-FULL-40-10. The sequence goes on along the minus strand of MFRX01000011.1, from coordinate 171 downwards.
CACAAACGCAAGTAACTTAAAAATAATCTCCCGAAAAATCTAATAAAAAAACTTTGAACTTTTAATTTTAAACTTTTAACTTCACGAATATATTGTTCGTGATAGTCCCAGACAAACCTCATCGGTGAATGGATATAGGCAATATGGACGGTATTAAGCCGGGTGATAATA
>MFRX01000010.1:24809-33760 GCA_001784725.1 Candidatus Moranbacteria bacterium RIFCSPHIGHO2_02_FULL_40_12b | reverse complement strand
CCAGCGGGTTCGGCGCCGGCGGAGTGGCGGAAAAAGCGGTTGCTCCGGCTCCCCAAATTCCCACCGGCACGCAGGAAATCATAATCGAGATGAACTTGCAGTATGAAGTGAAATAAAGCCCTATATTTTATTAAGATTGAAATACAAACGAGGTTGTGTTAAACCTTGTTTTGTTTTTTTATTTCATTATGTTAAAATGGCAATAGGGGAAAAACATACACAAACAAAAAAATGGGAAATGAAAATCAAAACGAATCTCCTAATTGGATGGATTCGATGGGAATTGAAGGCAATTCCAATGTGGTAAATCCTCCATTTGCCGCGGCTCAAAGCGGAGCACCGGAAAAGAAAGAGGGAAAAATATTGGAAATGAATGTGGTAGGAGAAAATCCAAATTCTTCGCCTCAAATCAGTTCTTCGAATATTCCAATCATACAGGGCGATTTCCAGCCCAAAAAAAATAAAATAATGACCATACTTAAATGGACAGCTATCGCGGCTGTTCCTGTTTTTTTGATAGGCGGAGGCATTTGGGGATTTTCGTTTTATGAAAAATATTTCAAAAAAGTGGCAATTGAACAGATACTCCCTTCTGACTCAGATTTTGTGATGCGGATAACGATAGACCCCAATTCCAGCCAATTCCAGCTTTTGGAGGAAAATATGAAAAAATTTCCGGGCTACGAGATAATGAAAGAAAAAATGGAAAAAGAAAAAGGGCAGAAAAATATGTCGGAATCGATGCAGAAAAAATTGAACGAGCTGAATCTCGACTTTGAAAAAGACATAAAAGCAATCCTGGGAGAAAGGGCTTATGTGATTATACCGGACATAATTCCCCTAGGAAGAGGAATAGGAAATAATTTCGTTTTTTATCGCGGCAAGATCAAGGAGTCGGCTATCGCCGCGAAAGATGATTATTTAAAAAAATATCTGGCGCTTGAACCAGGGTTGGAAAATAATCAGATGCCGAAAGTTCTGGGAGAAATGAAACAAGCATTCAGCGCTATTGACGACAAAAAGGAAGAAATCAAACCCTTGGATTTCATGGTCGCCGCCGAGGTAAGGGATCTCAAGGAAGCCAAAAGAGTAATGGATAAAATGAAAAAAAACGCCGATTATGAAATTATTCAGCACGAATACAACGGCTATAAGTTTTTTGAAGTCAAGCGGAAAAATTCCAAAGTTGATGAAAGCAATGAACTGGCAAAATTTTTCAATGCGGGAAGCATGTATAACGCGATACTGGGGAAAAATTGGGTGGCCACAAACAACCAAGATATTATGCTCGACCTCATTGACCGAAAGAGCAGGCAAAACGCTTTGAAAAATATATTTTCCAAAAAAGAAAACAAATCACTGGCCAACGATGAAAATTTTCTGAGGATTTTCGGGAAAATAGGCAGTCAGGATGATAATCTCCTGATGTTCTATTATAACATTGAAACTAAAAAGCTTTTTGAAAAAGAAAATAAAGGATGCGATAAAGGAGGATATTGTCCGAAAATGAGCGACAGCATCATAAAATACCCGGACAATCTTATTGCGGGCTATTCCGTCAAATTGAGCAAAGATGGCGTATCATTCAAAAATATTTCCAATCAACTGGACTTAGGAGACATAAAAAATTATTCCTACGCGGATGGATTCGCCGGAAAAATCCCCGAAAAAATTGAAGGGCAATGGGCCGATGTTTTCGCGGAGTACGTTAATTTCAAAAAGCTGTATTACAACTTTAAGCGGGGAAACTTAACCCAGGAAGGATTGCAGGAGTGGAACGAAGGACTTGACGACATCTCGTCTGGTGCGGGAATAAATATTGAAACGGACATCATAGATCAATTCGTCGGGAATGTCTCATATGTAATGTTTACTTTCAGCGGAACCGAGCCCAAGCACGTATTTCTTGCCGATATTGACAATCCGGGCGCTATGTTTGATACGATGAAAAAAATAATTGATTATGCCAAAAATCAGTATTATGCCACTTACAATTATTCCCTTAATTATTATAAAGAAATTGACTGCAATAATCCAGACACAAAAAAGTATACTGCCTATTACTGCACTCCGGAATATAAGAAAAAAATGGAAGAGCAGAAAAAAAGAGCGGAGGAAATCCTGAATTCGGCCATTACCGAAACTGACACTTCTGAAGGGAAAATATATTCCTACAAATTTCCGGGCGCTGAAATCTCTTTCGATTACGCCATACTGGACAAAACATTCATATTGGGTTCGCATTTTGCCGCGACGCAGGCGTTAATGAGAGAATTAAAAAATAATTCGGAACCTAAACTGGCGAATAATAAATTTTTCCAGCAAGTGGCCTCCCACTGGGATGAGGAAGGTATAGGAAGGTCATTTATCAATACCAAGGGTTTTTGGGGTGCGGTCAGTTATTATTTCAACCACTACTTGAAAGATGAAATCGATATTGAAAGAAGCGATGAGTTTTTCGCCGTCGGAGCGGTTATCCGCACCATCCGGCTTATCGGCGGTCAGAATTCTTTTGGTGAAAAATTTATGAAAGGAAATCTTTATCTTAATATCGAAGAGCTCCCGGCGGAGGAAAAAAACCGGGCGGAAGAGGCCATAAAAAATATTGAAAAGGGCGTTACCGGGTCAAGGGCAAAAGCCAATAAAGCATATATAAAATCCAGCATGAGTTCAGCAATGCCTTCTGGGATTATATGCCGGGATGATGGAGGAACGATTTTGTCAGGCAACAGCGGGGAAAAAATGTGCAGTAAGGGCGATTATACTTGGCCGGCTATTTCCGCTTGCGGTCCCAACTCCAGCGACGCCAAATGGACGGTGTTTAACGGCGATAATGAAAACTGGAATTTTACCCTCAATTGCGCTAATTTTACTTTTTGCAACGGTCCGGGAAACGCCATCTGCTCAAGCGGCGGATGCAAATTTGGAGGAGAATGTTTATAGGTATTTTGCAAATTAAGAAGCCGGCTTTGCGCGGCTTTTTTATTTTTTCTATAATGAAGTAGTTATGGGAAAAGTTAAGTTATTTTTGGTTTTAGCTATTTTTGCGGCCGTGGTCGGCGTGTTTTTATTTATTTTCCCTTTTGGTTCAAAGACAATAAAAATAGTAAACCTGAATACTGTTTTAGAACCTGCTGCCGATGAAGTGGAAAATTCTAGCGATAATACAGCAGAAATTTCTCAAGAAGTCCAAACTCCCGATTTAAAAAAAGATTTCACCGAAATAAATAATACCGAAGAAAATAAAAAGGAGAAAATTAATACTACCGATAAACAAGAAAATAATGACAAATTGAAAATTACCGGTAAATATGTTTTCTGGGGATATGAAAAGGCGGAAGGCAGGAGTATTGATACCATTATAATCCATTCTTCCTATAATGCTTTAGGCGGGGATGCTTATGATGTAGACAAGCTTGTTAAAGAATATAAGGACTACGGCGTGGCGCCCCATTATCTTATTGACCGGAAAGGAAATATTTATAAATTAGTGGATGAAAAAAATATCGCTTATCACGCGGGCGAAAGCCAGACGCCGGACGGAAGGAGCAATGTCAATAATTTTTCCATTGGCATAGAGCTGATGAATACCAAAGAGGATAAATTTACCGACGCGCAGTATAATTCCCTAAATAAGCTGCTAAAGGATCTTAAAGATAAATACGAAATAAAGTATGTTTTAGGGCACAATCAAATCGCTCCCGGCCGCAAAGATGATCCCTGGAATTTTAACCCCCTACAAATTACGAATTAATACGAAATTACGAATTCTCCCATCAATTCCTTTTACTGGAGCAATAAAATTGTGAATAAGCTCCATAACTCGCATAAACATTAGAATAATTCAAAAGGACTGACATCACTAACCAATCCCTCATCCGTCCTATGGACACCTTCTCCCGAGGGGAGAAGGGGGAATAAAAAAATATGGAAATTTTAATTAAAATCGAGAATAAAATTGTAAGATTGATTTTGCAAGACAAAAGAAAGGTTGTTGATGAAACCAGTTTTGAAGGCGAATACCAATTATCGGAAAAATTATTGCCGGAAATTGATAAATTGCTTAAGCGCAATAATTTTAAACCGGAAGATATTAAAAGAATAAAATCCGAGGTTGACGCCGAAAAGTCGATTACTACCTATCGGATAGCGAAAACAGCGGAAAAGATTTTTAACTGGGCTAATATCCGGAATTTTTAATTTTAAATTTTAGATTTCAAATCAATATTAAATTACTGAATTTTAAAATTGATAAATTTGGACTTCATTTAAAATTTTAAATTTAGCCATTAAGATTCCCTTAAGAGGGCGCTGTGGATAAGTTGTTATATTATGATACTCCAAAAATACTAAACATTTTATTAACATAAAAAAAATGGCTGGAATAAGCCAAACTTGACAGAATAGCGCCTTTTGTGATAGTATCCGAAATAAGAAATCAAAAAGTAGCCGACTTATTGCGCGATTTTGAGATAGCTGGTATAATGCTTAACACATGTCAATGGGAGAAAATGACGGTATCTTACAGATGTAGCATAAAAAAGTAAATTATTTTATTTGTCAGTAAAATTAAATAACAACAGCGTGTTTTTAGGTCAAGGGGGAATGGCTTTAAATAACGCGGAAAACTAAATACTTTTAATATAAACTCATTAAGAATGACTTCCGGTTTCCAAGAAAATAAACGGAACCGGGAATTCTGATGAGAAGTGTTTTTATGCTTAGTAACGCAAAAACCCTGAAGGTGAAAGATTCCTTCAGTTTCTCTTCTTCGCTATCCAAGCGAAAATTTTTCCGGAAGCACCTGATGGTGTCGCTTCCTAATCTTATTGAAGCGCAGAAAAATTCATATGAATGGTTTTTGAAAAAAGGATTCAAGGAACTGCTGGATGAGGTTAATCCGATCAAGGATTTTACCGGCAAGGATTTGGAACTTACAATCTCAAATTATTATCTGGACGAGCCGAAATATGACGAGATTGCCGCTAATAATAAAAATATATCTTTTGAAGCGCCGCTTCGGGCAAAGGCCAAACTGGTCATTAAAGTCACTGGGGAAATAAAAGAACAGGAAATATATCTGGGCGACTTTCCGATAATGACCGATCGCGGAACTTTTGTGATTAATGGAGTGGAAAGAGTGGTCATCAGCCAGCTTATCAGGAGTCCCGGCGTATTTTTTACTATGGAGTATCAGAAGGGAAGAAAACTTTTCGGCGCGAAAGTAATTCCTAACCGCGGAGCCTGGCTGGAAATAGACACGGATCTTGACGGGGTAATTTCAGTAAAAATTGACAGAAAAAGAAAGATTCCCATAACCGCGCTGCTGCGGGCTTTTGGATATTCAACCAATGAAAAAATCATTAAGGCGTTTTCTGACATTGATAAAGGGGATATGAAATTCATAGAATCGACGCTGGCGAAAGATCCCTCAAAAAATCAAGGTGAAGGATATATCGATGTTTATAAAAAAATCCGGCCGGGCGATATGGCGACGATAGAAAATGCCAAACAGATGGTTGATTCAATGTTTTTTAATTTTGATAGATATGATTTTGGGAAAGTGGGAAGATACCGGCTCAACAAACGGCTGGATGTGGAAAGGCCTAATGACGAGAAAAACAGGGTTCTTATCGTGGAAGATTTGATATTGATAATTAAGGAAATAATAAAACTTAACAATAATCCGCTGGCTCAATCGGATGATATCGATCATTTAGGAAACCGCAGAGTGAGAGGCGTGGGAGAACTGGTGCAGAATAAATTGCGGGTGGGAATGGCCAGAATGGCGCGCAATATCAAGGATCGGATGAGTACCTGCGATATTGCCACCGTTGTTCCGGGACAGCTGATTAATTCCCGGCCTATCGCCGCGGCTATCAAGGAATTTTTCTCCAGTTCCCAGCTTTCGCAATTCATGGATCAGGTGAATCCTTTGGCCGAGCTGGAACATAAAAGGCGCCTTTCGGCAATGGGACCGGGTGGGCTTACGCGCGAGCGCGCCGGTTTTGAAGTCCGGGATGTTCATCGTTCCCACTACGGGAGGATTTGTCCGGTGCAGACCCCTGAAGGACCCAATATCGGGCTGGTAGGGCATATGGCGACTTACGCCAGAATTAATGAGTATGGTTTTTTGGAAACGCCGTATCTTAAAATTTCCCAGGAAGTAAAAAATACTCCTGATGAATTAATTGGAAGAATATTGGCGGAAAACGCGGGCGGAATTAATGAAGGAACATCCATTAGCAATGAAACAGCCAAAAAAATTGTTCAGGAAAAGAAAAGGACTATAAAAGTAAAGCCATTCATAACCGATGAAATTGAGTACATCGACGCGACCGTGGAAGACAGGAAAAACATTGCCCATGCCGGCGTGAAGTCCGACGAAAATAGAAATATAATGGAAGATATGGTTGAGGCCAGGGTGGGTGGCAGTCCTTCAATGATTGAAGCGTCAAAACTTGATTATATTGACGTATCGGCAAAACAATGCATATCCGTGGCTACTTCTCTTATTCCTTTTTTGGAACATAATGATGCCAACCGGGCGCTGATGGGATCAAATATGCAAAGACAAGCTGTTTCCTGCGTTGTTCCCCAGTCCCCGATTGTCGGGACGGGAATAGAAGACAAAGCGGCATCGGATTCCGGACAAGTCGTGCTAGCCGTAAATGACGGAGAAGTAGCGGAAGTAGACGCTACCCATGTAATAATCCGCGAAAAAGCCCCGGCTGGATCAAAAAAAGAATATTATAACCGGGAATACCAGCTGCAGAGTTTTGCCAAATCCAATGCTTTTACCAGTATGAACCAGGTTCCCCGAGCGATTAAAGGGGAAATGGTAAAAAAAGGGCAGCTTCTGGCTGATGGGGCTTCAACCGATTTCGGCGAACTGGCGCTGGGGCAGAATGTTTTAGTGACGTTTATTCCCTGGGAGGGATATAATTTTGAAGACGCGATTATAATTTCCGAAAAGTTGCTTCATGATGACCGATATAGTTCAGTGCACATAGAGGACTTTTCAATAGATGTCCGCGATACGAAACTTGGTCCGGAGGTAATCACCCGGGATATTCCCAATATTGGCGAGGAACGGCTGAAAAATCTTGATGAAACGGGAATTATAAGAATAGGAGCGGAAGTCTCCTCGGGGGACATATTGGTTGGAAAAATAACGCCGAAAGGCGAAGGCGATCTGACCGCGGAGGAGCGGCTGCTTAGAGCGATATTTGGGGAAAAATCAAGGGACGTCAAGGACTCTTCCCTGTATCTTCCCCATGGCGAGCACGGAAAAGTCGTGGACATAAAAATTTTTTCAAGAGAACAAGGCGATAAACTGGCGACTGGAGTTATTCAGCAGATTCAGGTGTCGGTCGCGCAGCTGCGAAAAATATCCGTGGGAGACAAACTGGCGGGCCGGCACGGAAATAAAGGAGTAATTTCCAGAATCGCGCCTATTGAAGATATGCCCTACCTTCCGGACGGAACGCCGGTGGATGTCATACTAAATCCTTTAGGCGTTGCCAGTCGTATGAATATCGGACAGATTTTGGAAACTCATTTGGGTTGGGCGGCAACCAAACTTGGCTATAAAGCGGCCAGTCCCGCCTTGGACGGAGTGAGTGAGGATGACATAAAAAATGAACTTAAAAAAGCGGGACTCCCGGAAAAAGGAAAAATTCGCCTGATAAACGGTAAGACCGGAGAATATTTTGACAATGAATCAACTGTCGGAATCATGTATATCATGAAACTTAACCATCTGGTTGAAGACAAAATTCACATGAGATCTATCGGGCCTTATTCGCTTATTACCCAGCAGCCGTTAGGCGGAAAAGCCCAGTTTGGAGGCCAGCGCTTCGGGGAAATGGAGGTCTGGGCGCTGGAGGGATATGGCGCCGCTTATACTCTTCAGGAAATGCTTACGATAAAATCAGATGATGTTATGGGAAGATCGAAGGCCTATGAATCGATTATAAAAGGCGAACCAATCCGAAGCCCCAATATTCCGGCGTCATTCAATGTGCTGGTAAACGAACTCAAGGGCTTATGCCTTAACATAGAGTTAGTAGGGGCCAAAACCGATGAAAAAAAAGATAAGGAAGAAATATAAAACTACTTAATAATTTATCTTTCCGCGCCATTCAGGCGGTTATTCGCCTGTTAAATTATTCAGTAATTTATAATAATTTTTTTAATAATTAAAATATCAGGTTTTATAAATGGAAAATATAACAAAAGTCAGCGATTTTAGCAGTGTTCGCCTGAAACTGGCCAGTCCGGAAGAAATTTTGGAGTGGTCGCACGGCGAAGTTACTAAGCCGGAGACAATCAACTACCGGACCCAACGCTATGAAAAAGACGGACTTTTTTGCGAAAAAATTTTTGGCCCTTCAAAGGACTGGGAATGTTACTGCGGCAAATACAAAAGGATCCGGTATAAAGGAATTGTCTGCGACAAATGCGGAGTGGAAGTGACCCGGTCTATTGTCCGGCGCGAAAGAATGGGGCACATCCAATTAATCGTTCCAGTTTCCCATATATGGTTTTTGCGGGGCGTGCCTTCAAAAATAGGGTTGGTCTTGGGGATCTCGCTTCAGGCCCTGGAAAAAGTCATTTATTTTTCCTCATATGTTATTACCGAAGTTGATGAAAGCGCGAAACAAAAAGCGCTTGGCCAGCTGGACGCGGAATATAAATCAAAGCAAAAAGAAATAAAAGGAAAAGCGGAAGCGGACGACATAAAAGAAAAACTCTGGGAAGAGTTGAAGAATGATTATCGCGATACGAAAGAGGAAATAAAAAATCTGGAACTTCTCCAGACATTATCAGAGCTTGAGTATTTCAATCTTTCAACTAAATTCGGTCAGGTTTTTTCAGCCGGAATCGGAGCGGAAGCAATACGAAAAATGCTGGAAAAGATGAATATGGACGCTGAAATAAAAAGCATC
>MFRX01000010.1:15460-24802 GCA_001784725.1 Candidatus Moranbacteria bacterium RIFCSPHIGHO2_02_FULL_40_12b | reverse complement strand
ATATTGAGTCGGATAATCTGACCGATAGGAAAAAATTAATCAAGCGCCTGAAACTGTTGCAGGGCTTTAAAAAATCAGGGCTGAAACCATCCTGGATGCTACCCACTGTCATTCCGGTTGTTCCGCCCGATCTTCGCCCGATGGTCGCGCTTGATGGGGGAAGATTTGCCACTTCCGATCTAAACGACCTTTATAGAAGAATAATAAACAGAAACAATCGCCTGAAAAAACTTATTGAATTAGGCGCTCCAGAAGTGATAACCAGAAACGAAAAGAGAATGCTTCAGGAGGCGGTAGACGCGTTGTTTGATAACAGCGCGAGAAGAGGGCAAACCTCCGTTGCCGCGTCTACCGGCCAAAGAAGGCCGCTTCGGTCTTTAGCGGATTCGCTAAAGGGAAAGCAAGGGCGGTTCAGGCAGAATCTCTTGGGAAAGAGAGTTGATTATTCCGGAAGAAGCGTTATTGTCGTCGGGCCAACGTTGAAACTCCACCAATGCGGGCTTCCCAAAAAAATGGCGCTGGAACTTTTTCGCCCATTCATTATTAATAAGCTGATTGAAAAAGAATATGCTTACAATGTGCGGACTGCCGGAAGAATGATTGACGCGGAAGCGGAAGAGGCCTATGAAATTTTGGATGAGATAATTGAGCATCACTATGTTCTTCTTAATCGCGCGCCGACTCTCCACCGGCTTTCCATCCAGGCGTTTCAGCCGGTGCTGATTGAAGGAAAGGCGATCCAAGTTCATCCGATGGTCTGCGCGGCTTTCAACGCTGATTTTGACGGAGACCAGATGGCGGTTCATGTTCCCCTCACCGCGCAAGCCAGGGAAGAAAGTTCCGGCATAATGCTGGCTTCAAGAAATCTTCTCAAGCCCGCCAGCGGCGAGCCAATCACTACCCCCACCCAAGACATAGTGCTGGGAATATATTATCTTACCCACATAAAAAACGGGCAGAAGGGCGAGGGTAAGATATTCAGCTCCTTTAATGAGGCGATACTTGCCTGCCATGAAAAAATAATCGCGATAAACACGAAAATAAAACTAAGTTATGAAGGAAAAATTTTTGAAACCTCGGCTGGCCGCATTATGCTTAATGATATTTTGCCTGATGATCTCCGTTTTCTTAATGAAGAGATGACAAAAAAAGAACTGAAGCAATTGGTGGCCAAAATATTGGAATCAAAAGGGCAGGAAGAAACCGCTCTGTTCGTTGATAAAATAAAGGAATTAGGATTTGAAGCAGTGACCAAATCAGGAATAAGCTGGGGCATGAACGATCTTATCGTTCCAATTAAAAAAACTGAAATCATGGCCGATGCTGAAAAGGAAATTGAAACCGTCAGAAAACAATATGATATGGGATTTTTAACTAACGAGGAAAGAAGAAGCCGGGTGATAGATGTCTGGAACCGGGCTAAAAATAATATTACTGAAGCCGTTCGCAGTTCCTTGGACAAAGAAGGGCCGGTTTTCGCGATGATCAACTCCAAGGCCCGCGGCAGCGAGTCGGTTGTCGTGCAGATGACGGGCATAAAAGGCCTTATGGCCGGGCCGACGGGGGAAACAATCGAACTCCCGGTGAAAAGTTCCTTCAAAGAGGGATTTAATGTTTTGGAATATTTTATTTCCACCCACGGCGCTAGGAAAGGAATGGCTGATACCGCCCTTCGGACCGCGACCGCCGGTTATCTTACCCGCCGCCTGGTGGATGTTTCCCAGGATGTGATTATTTGCGCCCACGATTGCAAGGATAAAGAAGGGATTTTTCTCTACCGGGATGACTCGGATAAAATCGGCCAAGGATTTGCCAGCCGCGTCGAGGGGAGATATACAGTCGAGGACTTAATAAATCCAAAGACGAAAAAGACCGTGGTAAAAAAAGACGAACTGATAAGCAGGGTTCAAGCCAAAAAAATTGAAGATTTGGGAATAGGCAAGGTAAAAATCAGAAGCGTCGTTAAATGTAAAACCGAAAGAGGAGTATGCCAGAAATGTTACGGAGTGGATCTCGGGAAAAATGAATTAGTGAAAATTGGCCAGGCAGTGGGAATCGTAGCCGCCCAGGCAATCGGAGAGCCCGGAACGCAGCTTACTATGAGAACTTTCCATATCGGAGGAGTAGCCGGAACCGACATTACGCAGGGGCTTCCGCGGGTGGAGGAAATTTTTGAAGCCCGACCGCCGAAGGGTGAAGCCCAGATTTCTGAATTTGACGGGCAAATTGTCGAAATAGCCAATGATGGAGCGAAATTTGTCGTGGTCAGTATTGAATCCGAGGAGGATAAGTCAATTAAAGAATATCAGCTCCCGGCCAACGCGACGCTCAAAATTTCCGCCGGGCAGAAAATCGCCAAAGGGACGATTCTTAATGAAGGGCATATTGATCTCAAGAAACTTTATCACGTGATGGGACAGGAAGAAGTCCATCGCTATATTGTCAGGGAAATTCAGGAAATTTACGCTTCCCAGGGAGAAGGAATCAACGACAAACACATTGAAGTAATTATCAAGCAGATGTTGAGCCGCATAAGAATCATCGAACCGGGGGACACCGATCTTTTGCCGCGCGACATTGTGGAAAAAGACCAATTTATCGAAGCCAACAAAGAAGCGAAAAAAGCGGGAGGAAAACCGGCCACCGGCGAAAAACTTATCCTGGGTATCACCAAAGTGGCGCTTTCCACCGAGTCGTTCCTTTCGGCGGCGTCGTTTCAGGAAACCGCGCGAGTCCTCATCAGCGCCGCAGTGGCAGTCAAGGAAGACAAGCTCCGCGGGCTCAAGGAAAATGTCATCATCGGCCGGCTCATTCCGGCGGGAACGGGATTCCGGAAATAGATTAATTTTAAGTCAGGACTTACGCGTTTGCCTTTTTGGACATCCGATGTCTCGCGACCATAACAGCCGAAAGACATCGGATGTCTGCAAACTCGTAAGTCCTATAGTAAAAAAAGCTTGGATTTTATCCAAGCTTTTTCTAATGTCTAAAATAATTGCTCCTGTTTTTTACAGCCAAATTCTTTTTCCATTTCATCCACGGCGTTTTTTATGCTGCCGAATCTGTCTCGGTATCTCTGGCTGGTGACGCATAAACCTTTCTCGTGAAAAAAATCAATATCTGAAGATTTAGGCCTCCTTCCTATTAAGTCATACAAATTTTTTAAATCGTTCAGTAAATCAATCCTGTGATGCCTTTCTGGTCCGGCTCCCATTTGTTTTTCTCCTTATTTTTCAAATTTTAAAATGTTAATTCGCGGTTTTAAATATTATCACATAAATAATGATTTGTCAATTTTGCAAAAATTCATGACGAGGATGTTAAAGAATAAAGTTATCCACAGGTGGCAGGTTGACAGTGATAACATTAAATGATATTATATCACTAGTAAGAAATTATTAAATTAACGAGTTAAAGCATTAACGCATTTGTTAAATTCGTTAATCCGCTAATTCGTTAATACATAATTATGAAACTAACCAACAAACAAAACAACATCCTGGAGTCCGTCCGGGAATATGTGGAAAGGAGGGGAGAAAATCCCACCGGTTACGGATTGCACAAATATTTGGAAAATGAAGGAGTAAAAGATTGTCTGAAATCAGTGATGCAGGTGATTGAAGCGCTGGAAAAAAAGGATTTGATCAAAAGGGACAGGAACAAAAAAATATACATAATAGAAAACGACAATTATTGCAATATGGAAAATGTTTTTTCCGTGCCGGTCTACGGGCTGGCTTCCTGCGGAGAGGCGCTGGCCTATGCCCAGGATAACGTGGAAGGATATCTTCAGATTTCCAAATCGCTTTTCCGCCGCGCGAAACCCGCCAAACTTTTCGCGGTGAAAGCGCTGGGGGACTCAATGGATAAGGATAGTATCCGCGACGGGGATTACGCCATTTTTGAAAAATACGAAAATCAGGGGGACTTGGAAGGGAAAATCGTGGTGGCGGTGATTAACGGCATGGCGACCATCAAACGGTACAAAAAAGTCGGGCGGGGGATCATCGGGCTGTTTCCCAATTCCAAAAACAAAACCCATCAGCCGATTTTCTTGAGTTCTTCCGACTCCGTCCTCATCGCCGGCGTTTTCAAAAAAACCCTGCCGGTGAAGTATGTGAGTTTGTGATTTTAATAAATTGAATTTTGTAGTAAAATGTAAATAAGCATGATTTATTAAGGAATAGCAAAAATATGCTGGACAGTCTTATTCTGAATAAAAAATCAATAGAAAGTGTCTATAAAACAATTTGCGAATTTCATGAAAAATATCTAAAATCATTCGGAGTAAAGCTGCCGAAACTTTACGGTTTCAAGAAGAAATTTACAAAAGACGCATTAGTTTTAGTTTATTTGGCCTATGATTATCCGAATACGAGAAAGGTCAGCAAAGAAGAACTTACTAAATTTGTCAGAAGCCATTATCCAAATACAAATGACGTTCAGCAAGCTAGACATTTAGGCGCACAGGCGGGATGGTGGATAGTTGCTGGTGGACGAGATAATATTGTTTTGCGAATAGAAAGAGGTTCGTATCAGCTTTATACTTTGGAACAACCATATCCGGGTTTTAAGAAAGGACACAGAATAGCAGACACAGACGACTGGGAAAAGATAAAAGAAAAATACAACTGTCGTTGCGCTACTTGCGGTTCGCAAGAAGGAAAGCCGCATTTTCATTGACCGGCGACAAAAACGATTTTGCAAAAATCTCATATGAACCCGAATAAACCACTTGTTGCCAGGAATATTATTCCGCAATGCCAAAAATGCAACAGAGGCGACAGAAATAGGTGGGTTTATGATGAGAAGGGCAGAGTTATAAAATTGGCAGATGCAAATTTTGTTAAAAATTTTGATAAAGAGGTAAGAGAAATAATTTATAGAATACTTTATAAAGAATTTAATGGCAAAAATCCAAATTTAAAAAAATGATCTATGAGAAATAATAAATTTATAAATAAAATTGTTTGTGCGAATACGTTAGAATTACTTCCTCAATTTGAAGAAAATTCTATCGATGTTGTTTTAACTGACCCGCCATATTTCTTGGACAAACTGGATAATAATTGGGATTATGAGAAAGTTTCAAATCAAAACAACCAATATGTAATAAAATCTTTGCCTGCTGGTATGAAATTTGATAGAGAGCAGGGAAAAAGATTTTATGCTTGGTATTTAGATATTTCAAGGGAAATTTTCAGAATTTTAAAACCAGGCGGATTTTTCTTTTCGTTTTCTAGTCCGCGGCTTTACCATCGGATGGCTTCGGCAATAGATGACGCAGGATTTGAAATAAGAGACGCGTTTATGTGGCTTTATACGCAAAATCAAGCCAAAGCGATGGGCGTTGACCATTTCATTAAAAAAATGAATATAGACGAGAAAGCGAAAGAAAAAATCAAGGAAAAACTAAACGGCTGGAAAACCCCGCAAATAAAATCTTGTTTTGAACCAATCGCAATGGCCCAAAAACCAGCAGACCAAACGTATCTAAATAATATGTTAAAGCATGAAGTGGGTTTATTTAATACAAATGTGAGGATTGGCGATAATATGTATCCGGCAAATGTATTTACGATAGATAGCATCAACGAATTAATAAATAGGGCTTTTTTATTGCCAAAACCGACTAAAAAAGAGAAGGGTGAATATAACGACCATAAGACCGTTAAACCATTGGCGATTTGTGAATATTTAATTAAATTATCGGCTTTTTCAAAAAATGCTGTTGTTTTAGACCCTTTTATCGGAAGCGGAACAACCGCGGTGGCGGCCAAAAAACTGGGAAAAAATTATATAGGTATTGAGGCAAATGAAAAATACGTAAAAATAGCCGAGAAAAGATTGAAAGAATTAGATGAAAGACCGGAATTATTCAGCGATAGTATGAAAAAATTAGACGAGCGGAGCAAGGTAAGTCCCAGGGTGCAATTACAAATCGCTTAATTTTTTATGAAAAAAATTAAACCCAAAAAAGGCGGCGAAGAATATATTTTCAGAGTGTCGGTAAGCAAGGAAAGCCCGGTGTTTTATCATGGCAAAACGAATAATAAAATTGCAAAATTAAAAACAATGCCGCATAGAAAAATCGGTATTTTAGGCAATCAAAATTTATATAAATTCGCCGAAGCGATTGTTGAGTCGTTTGATTTTTACTTTGACCATTGCTTCGGATTTTTTGACAATTTAAAAAATCCCCATAAAAGCGATAAAAATAAATCATACGAATTATTTACCGATATTCCCGATATTGAGCCGACTGAGTCAAAAAGCGTAAAAAAGACAAAAATATCCCAGGCATGGAAAAAAGAGGGAGAAAAAATGCTTTTCATGTTTGACTACGGAGACGGTTGGAATTTTTTGGTAAAACTGGAAAAAATAACAGATGCTGATTTGAAAAAATCCTATCCTATTATTTTGGAAAAAATGGGCGAATCGCCGGAGCAGTATCCGGATTATGAGGAAGACGAATTATGAACCAAAAAACCGCTTTGGAAATTTTGAAGAGAAGGCATAATGTTTTCTTGACCGGCGCGGCGGGAAGCGGAAAGACCTATCTCCTAAACCAGTATATCCAGTATCTTAAAAACAAAAATATTGGCGTGGCGGTAACGGCCTCAACCGGTATCGCGGCAACGCACATGAATGGCACCACAATTCATTCATGGTCAGGGATGGGCATTAAAGACAAAATCACGGAAAATGACTTGCGCAGAATTTCTCGCAATTACCGCGCGCAAAGGCGAATGGATAAAACCAGTGTTTTAATTATTGATGAAATATCCATGCTGCATGCCCACCAAATGGATAACGCGGATAAAATCTGCCGCCATTTAAAAGGCGAACTATTTTTGCCTTTTGGCGGATTGCAAGTTGTTTTGTGCGGAGATTTTTTTCAGTTGCCGCCAGTGCAAAAAAACAAGAACGAAAAAGCGAAGTTTGCCTTTGAGTCCGATGTCTGGAAAAAAATGGAAATTAAAATTTGCTATCTGGATGAACAACATCGACAAGAAGACCGCCAAATACTGGATTTATTGAATGATATTCGCGGAGCTAATGTGAATGAGAAAACGTGGAAAACAATATTGTCGCGTAAGAATAAAGAAGTTGCTGGCGATATAAAACCAACCAAGCTTTTTACGCATAATATTGATGTTGATTCCATTAATGATAAAGAACTTCAAAAAATAAAGGAAAAATCTTTAGGGTATGCGATGCGCTTTAGCGGAAGCAAAAAGATGGTTGAATTGTTAAAACGGGGATGCCTGGCTCCGGAAAAATTAGTATTGAAAAAAGGAGCGCGCGTGATATTTATCAAAAATAATTTTGACGAGGGATATGTTAATGGAACTGTTGGAGAAGTAGTTGGCTTTAACTATGAAAACAAATTTCCCATTGTGAAAACATTAAAGGGAAGAAAAATTGTTGTTTCTCCTGGTGTGTGGGAAATTGAAGAAAATAATTCGGTGTTAGCCAGAATAAAACAGATTCCTTTGCGCCTGGCTTGGGCAATCACGGTGCATAAAAGCCAGGGCATGAGTTTAGACATGGCGGAAATTGATTTGGAAAAATCTTTTGAGTATGGAATGGGATATGTCGCGTTATCACGAGTCAAAACGCTCTCCGGCATAAAACTTTTAGGAATCAATAAGATGGCATTGGCAATAAACGACGAAATATATGAATTAGACAAAGAATTACTGAAGTTATCGGAAAAGACCGAAAATGAAATGCAAAAAGTGGATTATCCCGCCAGAGAGGAAAAAATAAAAAAAGCTTTTTATCCAATTAATCCGGCAATGTCTTCTAAAAAATACCGCGTTGATGAAATAAGAATAAAATACAAAAACGCCTACGCGCCATGGTCAAGAGAAGATGATCAAAAATTAATAAGAGAATTCAGACAAAACAAATCCGCGGCTGAATTAGCAGAAATATTTGGAAGAAAAAGAGGAGCTATTGGATCCCGCTTGAAAAAGCTATTGGATAACAAAAGCGGAAAATAAAATCGCCGGCGTTTTCAAAAAAACCCTGCCGGTGAAGCATGTGAGTTTGTAAGAAGTGAAAAGTTCAATAACTTGAAAAAAATCCAACGAAAAACTTTATTATACAAAAGCGGTGTGGAAGGCGCCGCTTACTCCTTAAACCATGTGGAAGGTTGCACGCATGGATGCCTCTATCCCTGCTATGCCTATTTAATGAAAAAAAGATTCGGAAAATTTAAAGATTACAAGGACTGGCGGGAGCCGCGCGTTGTTGAAAATTCTTTAGAGCTCTTAGAAAAGGAACTTGGAAAATTAAAAGGAAGGATAGAATCGGTTTATATGTGCTTTGCCACTGATTTGTTTATGTACAAGCAAAAAGAAATTATTGGTTTGAGTTTGGAAATTATAAAAAGATTAAATAAAGAGGGGATTAAAGTTGTAACAATCAGCAAGGGAATTTATTCTAGCGGATTAACTGACAAAAAAATTTTCGGCGCAGATAACGAATATGGAAGCACAGTGGTATCGCTTTCTGAAGAATTCAGAAAAAAATACGAGCCATTTTCCGCTTCGGTAAATGACAGGATTAAATCCCTTAAAAAATTGCACGACGCGGGATTAAAAACATGGGTTATTATGGAACCCTATCCGACACCTAATATCATCAAACAAGACATAAGCGAAATACTGGAAAAAATATCTTTCATTGACGAGGTATTTTTCGGCAGAATGAATTACAGCAAGTTGGTAACTGATTATAAAGGTTACAAGTCATTCTATAATTACAATGTCCTAAAAGTTATGGATTTTTGCGGGAAAAAGGGAATTAAATGCCATATTAAAACAGGAACTCTGGATAAAAATCAATTAAATTTAGATTATCTTAATTATCCGCCTGCTTTTAAAAAAATAGCTGACAAGCTATCTGCTTAAAATTCTTATTACAGTTTAATACTCTTTTGTTTTATAAATAAAAATGTGGTAAAATATATTAAAACTTGCTAATTAACTTTAAAATGGGACGGAGAAAAAAAGAGGAAGAAAATAATTCTTCGGATAAAAAAGAAAAGAAAAAGCCGGCGGTTCACGGCGACGTGAAAAGAAGCGTAGCCGCCATTTTTTTGTTCGCGCTGGCGGTAATTTTGATTTTGGGCTATTTGAGCGATGCGGGAATTTTAGGGAAATACTTGAATAAAATTTCCGGAATAATTTTCGGCTCGGTCAAATGGGTTATGCCTTTTGTCTTCGCGATTGCCGGAGTGATACTTCTTTTTCGGAAAGAAAGGGCATTCTATGTTTCGAAACTCTTGGGACTGGCGGCGGCTTTTTTAGGAGTCCTCGGAATTTTCCACGC
>MFRX01000010.1:1801-15446 GCA_001784725.1 Candidatus Moranbacteria bacterium RIFCSPHIGHO2_02_FULL_40_12b | reverse complement strand
CAAAAATTCTGGAAGTGGCCAAAAAAGGCGAAGGGGGAGGATATCTGGGATATTTGATTTTGCTTTCTTTCACGAAACTAGCCGGAAAAAGCGGAGGCATTATTATTATTGCCGCTATTTTTATGATTGGAGCGATAATCGCTTTTAATTTTTCCATCAGCGGTTTTTTGTTAAGAATGGCCGGAATTTTCAGGAAAAAAGAGAGTGATGAAAAGGAATACACCCCATATGCGGAAGATGTCGCGAATGACAAATTCGGACTGGAAGAAAAACCGGAGGAACAACCGGCTGAAATAAAAAAAGAGGAAACAACGGAAGATCCCAACATAAAGCAGATAAATTTTATTGAAGACGTCAACGATAAGAAAAAATCGGAAAGCGGAGAAAAATTTTCAGCGCCGGGCGCGGGGAAGAAAAGAATCAAAGACGAATTTTTTGTCCATGGCCTTGACCAAAAATGGAAATCCCCCCCGACTGATATTTTGGAGAAAGAAAGCGAAAAAGCGGTCGGCGGAGACATTGAGCGCCAAGCGGAAGTGATTAAGAATGCGCTCAAACACTTCGGCATTGAAGTTGAGCTGGGGGAAATCAAAACCGGACCGACGGTAACGCAGTATAGTTTTCAACCCGCGCCGGGAGTCAAGCTTAGCCGCATTACCGAACTTAACAGCAATCTGGCGCTGGCTCTTTCCCAACATCCAATCAGGATTGAAGCGCCGATTCCAGGGAAACCATTCGTGGGAATTGAAGTGCCTAATAAAAAAAAGGCGAGAGTACGGCTGCGCGAAATGCTGGAGAGCAATGAATTCCAGGCGCGCAAATCAAACCTGAACATCGCGTTGGGAAAAGACGTCAGCGGGAGCTTTATTTTCGCCGATCTGGCCAAAATGCCCCATCTCCTGATTGCCGGATCAACCGGAAAAGGAAAAAGCATCTGCATCAATACCATTCTGCTGTCCCTTTTTTACCAAAATTCCCCGCAGGACATGAAAATTGTCCTGGTTGATCCCAAGAGGGTGGAACTCACGAGTTATAATAGAATTCCATATCTGGCCGGCCATGGCGTGATAGTGGAAAGCGCGAAAGTCATAAACGCTCTCAAGAGAATGGTCGGGGAAATGGAAAAAAGATACCGGCTCTTGCAGGAAATGCGCTCCAAAGACATAATTTCCTATAACCAAAAAGTCAAGGAGGGGCAAAAAAGGACATACAACGATCCGACTTCCGGAGAATTAATCGAGGAAGAACTGAAAAAACTTCCCTATATCGTGGTTATCATTGACGAAATGGCGGAACTGATGGCGTCTCACGGCAAAGTTGTGGAAGGAGCGATAATCCGGCTGGCGCAAATGGCGCGGGCAGTCGGAATCCATCTTGTATTGTCAACCCAGCGTCCGGATGTTAATGTGCTTACAGGCCTTATTAAAGCGAATATCACGACCAGAATCGCTTTTCAGGTCGCGACCCAGATTGACTCTCGGACAGTTCTTGATATGAGCGGCGCCGAAAAATTAGTGGGAAACGGCGACATGCTTTATCTTTCAGCCGAGTACCAAAAGCCAAAAAGAATTCAGGGGGTCTTCGTAAGCGAGAACGAAGTCAAAGAAGTGGTTAAATATATTTTAAAAGAAGCCAGAAATTTTGATGAGAACGGAGAACTTGAAAATATCGCGGAGCCGCCAATCGCGGGAGGATTTAATTTCAGCGGCGGAGAAATTTCGGATGACGAAGACGCGGAACTATATGAAAAAGCCAAAGACCTGGTGACGAGATTTAAAAAGGCCTCCGCGTCGCTTTTGCAAAGACATCTGCGGCTGGGTTATCCGAAGGCCGCGCGCATACTGGACCGGCTGGAAGAAGAGGGAATTGTCGGCCCGGCGGAAGGGTCAAAACCCAGAGAGATTTTAACCCAATCAGATAATTCCGCAGTGGAACCAAACTACGAAGATCCCAAAGAAGATCAGTCAGTGAGAGATAAATGGAAAATATAAATTAGTTAAAAATAAAAACAAACCCAAAAACAAAAAAATATTTGCAGTCGGAAAAATTTGTGTTAGTATTTTTTTAAATGCAAGCGGAGGCGCGGTTAAATTTTTTTGTTACATTATATTATGATACGCAACGGGTTTGTCAGAAAAAAAGTCGACTCATTAAAACTGGGGGAAAGATTGAAGAAAATAAGAAGCGAAAGCAGGATAAGCTTGAACGACGTTTCGAAAAATACCAAAATTCAGGTGAAATACCTGGAGTATCTGGAGAACGGCGAATATAACATGCTCCCCCCGGATGTTTACGCGAGGGGATTCATTAGAAGCTACGCCAGTTATCTGGGTATAAACGAAAATACGCTGGTCAAGCTTTATGAGAGAGAAAAAGGCATTGAAAGAAATATTAAGAAAAGAAAAGATAAAAATTCATTGTGGGAATCAATAAATTTTTCCGGACTGGTCATTACTCCCAAATACATTGCTGCTGCCGCGGTTATAATTCTGGCAGTAGCGGGACTGGCGTATTTTTACGGAGAACTCAAGAGTTTCATTGCGATTCCCCGGCTTCTGATATACAGTCCTCAAGACGGGTCGGTGGCTGGTGACAATCCCATTCAAGTTTCCGGACTGACTGAAAAGGGAGCGCAGGTTTTCATCAACGATCAAAAGGTGAATGTTAAAGAAAACGGGGAGTTCAGTGAAAATGTAATTTTGCAATCCGGGTTAAATTCCATTACGGTGAAAGCGGTGAATAAATTCGAAAAGGAATCCGCGCAAATTATTAAAGTCCAGTCCAATCAGAAGGACAGCGGCGGCGCTGACCAGGAAGAATCAATAAAAAATGAAAAAAGCGCGGCGGCAGAAAAAGAAAGGCAGAATGAAATGGAATTGGAAATCTACGCGAAATCAGATCCCGTATGGGTTTCCATAGAAATAGACGGAAATCTTGTTTATAGCGGCGCTCTTGATCCGGGAGCGGCTAAAATTTTCCAGGCCAGCGAAAAAATAGCCGTCAGCTCGGAAAGAGGGAATGACACGTTCATAAAAATCAATGGGCAGGAAAAAGGAAGCTTGGGCAATAATCCCGAGTTGGTAAAAAATGTTGTCTTTACAAAAAATCAAAATCCATAAATATCTAAATGTTCAATTATCAACTATACTTATAGATATATGCTGTCGCGATATCGATGATATCAATTAATTTTTAATTAAAATTATGTCAACAGAAAAAAATAAATCAATCAGCAGCGTCATTGAAGAGATAAAAGAAAAGTTCGGAGAAGGGGTGATAATGAAACTGGGTGATGTCCGCAAGGTTGACGTGGAAACGGTTTCAACCGGTTCAGTTTCAGTGGATATCGCGCTGGGAATCGGGGGAGTTCCGCGCGGTCGAGTGGTGGAAATTTACGGTCCGGAATCGTCAGGAAAAACCACCCTAGCCCTTCATATTATCGCCAATGCCCAAAAAGAGGGAGGGACGGCTGCTTTCGTGGACGCGGAGCACGCGCTGGATCCGGAATACGCGAAAAAAATCGGGGTAAAAATAAACGATCTTCTTATTTCCCAGCCGGATAACGGCGAGCAGGCGCTGGATATCGTGGAAGCGTTGGTGCGTTCAGGCGCGGTGGATGTGATTGTGATTGATTCGGTAGCGGCGCTGGTCCCGAAAGCGGAAATTGAGGGAGAAATGGGAGACCATCATATGGGACGCCAAGCCCGGCTTATGTCCCAGGCGCTGCGAAAATTGACGGCTATCATTTCCAAATCCAACACTATAGTTATTTTCATCAATCAAATCCGGATGAAAATCGGAGTGGTGTTTGGAAATCCCGAAACGACTACCGGCGGGCAGGCGTTAAAATTTTATTCTTCAGTGAGGATTGAAGTGAGAAGGAGCGCCCAGATAAAAAAAGGAGAAGAGGTGGTAGGAAACAGAGTGAAAGCGAAAATCGTGAAAAACAAAGTCGCGCCGCCATTTAAGACCGCGGAATTTGACATAATGTATAACGAGGGAATTTCCCAAACCGGAGATCTTTTGGATACGGCCGTCAAATACGAAATAGTCGGCAAATCCGGAAATTCCTATTCGTTCAATTCGGAAAAACTGGGAACCGGGAGAGAAAATGCCAAGTTGTATCTCAAGGAAAATCCGAAAATAGCGAAAGAAATTTTAAAATCGGTCTTCCAAAAAGTAA
The DNA here is from genome assembly GCA_001784725.1 of Candidatus Moranbacteria bacterium RIFCSPHIGHO2_02_FULL_40_12b. Classification (GTDB taxonomy): domain Bacteria; phylum Patescibacteriota; class Minisyncoccia; order Moranbacterales; family 2-12-FULL-40-10; genus 2-12-FULL-40-10. The sequence goes on along the minus strand of MFRX01000010.1, from coordinate 11,263 downwards.
AGGAATAATTAATATATTTATTATATGAAAATTTGCGTCGAATATTCAGGTATCGGAGCCCAAGAAAAAACATGCGCGGATTGCGCCTATTTTCAGATTAATTTGGAAGATGAGAAAAGAGGGTTATGCCACGGGCATGAAATATTCAGCGATGGAAGCTGCAAATTTTTTTCAAAGAAGGATAATCCGGAAAAAGATAACCGCGCCGAATGTTAAACAGCGCGGGGGCTCCTCAAAGCCAAACTTTTTCCCGCGATTTTCATCCATTTCGTAATTCAAGGGAATTACATTAAGTATTTGACTTTACGCCGGAAATCTGCTATAATGGAATAAGAGGCGTGGAAAACGCCATAAAAAAAGACGGGTGGATTCCCGTTTTTTGCTTTTTATAAGCCAAATTATCTAATTATTAACCTTAATTAATATGGAAGAAACAAAATGCCAAGGTCCGGGATGCCCCGAATGCGAAAGGAGGGCGCAGGAGGAAAAAGAGCAGGAGGAAATCGGTATGGCGGTATTACTAGCGTTAGTGCCAATGCTGGTACTCACTCTTTTTGGGAATATCGGACTGATATAAGCGATAAGAATCAAGCTAAAATAAAAATTCCTTTAAGGAATTTTTATTTTATAAACTTTTTTACTTAATTCCCTTGAATTGCGAAATACTATTTTACTCCCTGAAAATCGTTCCTCAAGGTTCGGCTTTTCCCGCGATTTTCATCCATTTCGTAATTCAAGGTAATTCTTTATTCTTACTTCTTTTTTAAGCTCTTTCCGCATATTCTCCCTTTTCAGTGTTGATTATCAGCTCGTCGCCTTCCTTAATAAAGAGCGGCGCAGTCACATTAATTCCTGTTTCCAGAACTACCACTTTTCCTCCGCTTCCTGCCGTATCGCCTTTAATTCCCGGCGGCGCTTCAACCACTTTCAGTTTCACTTTTACCGGAATTTCAATATTAATCGGATTGCCGCTGAAATTCAATATTACGACTTCCATTCCCTCAACAAGATAATCCGGCGCGTTTCCCAACACGCTTCTGGGCAGGGAAAATTGGTCGTAATTTTCCGAATCCATAAAGAAATAATCACCGGCTTCTTTATACAAATATTGCGCTTTTGATTTTGTGATTTCCGCCTCTTCAGTTTTATCCGCGCCCTGAAATGTTCTTTCCAGAACCGCTCCGGTTTTCAGATTTTTAATTTTTGTCCGAAGCACCGCTCCGGCTCGTCCGGTTTTTGAGTGTTCATGATAAAGAACGGCGAAAGGCTCGCCGTTAAGGATGATATTTTTTCTGGTTTTTATATCGGTAATACCGAGCATGATTTTAACTTATAACCAATTACCAACAACCGACAACAAGTTGTAGGTCGTAAGCCGTGAGTTGGTAGTTTATTTAACTACAAATGGCACCAGCGCCATGACTCGCGCTCTTTTTATGGCATTGGACAAATTCCTTTGATGTTTAGTGCAGGTTCCATGCCTCTTGGGAGGATAAATTTTACCCTGCGAATTCATAAAGCGGCGCAGCAGATACGCGTCTTTGTAATCAATCTTATCCATTTTATTGGCGCAGAAATGGCAGATTTTTGTCTCCATATAATTTTGACTTATAACTCACAACCGACAACAAACAACCATTGTGGGTTGTAGGTGGTTAGTTGTAGGTTTAATTAAAACGGTACATCTTCTATTTTAACTTCTCCCTGCTCGTCATCCAGATTGATGGTTGGAATTTCTTCGGTTGGCGCGGCTGGCTGGGGCGCTACTGGCGCGGAATTTTTTGGTTGGTACCCTGTTCCCTGCGGCTTGCTTCCCATCTGCATCATTTCGCCCACTATTTCAGTAATTCTTTTTTCCGTCCCGTCTTTGGCGGTGTAAGTCCGGTGCTGCAACCGTCCTTCAATATACGTTTCCTGGCCTTTGGTGAGATATTGGCCGGCAATCTCCGCTAATCGTCCCCAAAAAACGATATTATGGAACTCGGTTTTATCCTGCTTCTGGCCGTTTTTGTCGGTCCAGGTCCGGTTAGTCGCCAAGCCGAAAGTGACAACGGTCTGGCCTGATTGAGTAGTGCGCAATTCCGGATCGCGGGTCAGTCGCCCGACGAGAATTGCTTTGTTCACGTTCATAATGATTTAAATCGCGAATCTACTCTAATTTTTCTCGAATTATCTCTAATTCGTGATTATTAGCGATGGATTCGTGTTGATTAGTGATTCATATCATTAAATATTAAATATCTCTTCTAATTTTTGGTCAATTTTTTCCGGTTTTTCGGGCGTTCTTTCCTTCTTGACGGCTTCCATCCTTGGCTTTTCCCGCGCGCGCGCAACCGGTCCTTGAGCTTCCTCGGCCTTGAGCGGAGGCAACTCGTCCGCTTTTACGATTATAAAACGGAGAATGTCTTTGTCCGAGTTAATTTTATGGGTTATGTCCTTAATTATATTCTTTTCTTCCGCGCTTCCGTCATTTTCAGGCGCTTCAAAACGGCGGGCAATATAAGTTCCCCGGTTTTTCTTTTCAATCGCATAGGCCATTTTTCTTTTACGGGAAACTACTGCTTCTAAAAGCGCGCAATTTTCATCCTGGATAATTTTATCCATTTTTTCTTTAATTTTTTCCAAATTCGGCTCATCAGATTCACCGACGAGGTAGAATAGTTCGTATTGCATTTAATTAAATTGCTAAATGGTTGAATTGTTTTATGGTTTTTTAACAATTTAGCAATATGACAATTTAACAATTAAATTACAAATTCCGCCCAGATGAAAAGTCCCTCGGGCGGAGCGCTATTTATCCTATCCTTATTAAAATAAAGGCGGGATAAATCAGGACTTTCTAAATCGTGCTTGTTATACTAGCATACTGTATAATTTTTGGCAAATAGCCGGTTGTCTCTTTACAAAACAGAATTTATGCTTTACAATTTTTAATTAGCTTACGGCTTGTCATACTTCTAATCTGTGAATAAACACTGATTGGCAAATTGCTAATTTTTAACCTTGTAATCTTCTATGGATAAGCGCGATAAAATAATCATCCGGGGCGCGAGAGTCAATAACTTGAAAAACATAAACATTGATATTCCCCGCGACAAGTTCGTGGTAATAACGGGACTTTCCGGTTCAGGAAAGTCATCTTTGGCTTTTGACACGATTTTCGCCGAAGGCAACCGCCGGTATATGGAGGGATTTTCTTCTTATGCCAGAAACTTTCTTCCGGTTACCGCCAAACCCGATGTTGACCGGATTGATAATTTAAGCCCGGCCATTTCAATCGACCAAAAAAGCATTTCCCGCAGTCCCCGCTCCACCGTCGGGACGCTTACGGAAATTTATGATCTTATGAGAGTGCTGTTCGCTAAAATCGGAGTTCCGCATTGTCCGAATTGCAGGGCGATAATGAGCCGGAAGAGCAACAAAGAAATTCTGGAAGAACTGCTGAGTCAACCCGACCGCAGCCAGATAATCATTCTGGCATCAGAAGAAAGGAGAGAGAAGGACGCGAGAGACGCATTAAGGAAAATCCAGCAGATGGGATACGCGAGAGTTCGTTTTAACGGAAAAATAATGACAACTTCCGAGGCGCTTTTAATCTCCAGCGACGTGGCGCCTTCCGAAGCCAAAATAGTCGTGGACAGGATTACTCTGAACTTCGAAAAGCTGGACCGGGAGCGGCTATTGGATTCAATAGAGACCGCGATGAAAATCGGAAAAGGGTCTATAACAGTTCTGATTGACAACGAAAAAGAGCTGTTATATAACAAGGACTTCCTTTGCTGGGAATGCGGCGTGCGGCTCAAAGAAATTACCCCGAGACATTTTTCTTTCAATAGCCCCGAGGGAGCCTGCCCGGCGTGCTCCGGGCTGGGAATAAAACTTAAAATTGATCCAAATCTGCTGATACCAAACAAAAATCTGACGCTTTCCGAAGGAGCCATACATCCATGGAGCAAATCGGGCGGAAAAATAAACGGGCAGAGCAGTTATCTCTCTGTTTTAAAAATAGTTGCGGATAAATATTTTTTTTCCACGGATATCCCGGTTAAAAAAATGGATTCCCGCCATCTTGATATTGTCCTATACGGCGTTTCCGGAAAAGGAATACCGGTGGAAATCGCTGGAGATATGGGGGGAGTCAGAAAAACCTACGTATTTGAAGGAGTGATTCCCGGGCTTCTCCGGAAATATAATGAATCAAAATCCGATTACCTCCGGAAAGAAATTGAGAAATACATGGTTTCGGAAATTTGTGATGCCTGTGGAGGAAAACGGCTGAAAAAAGAATACCTTTCGGTCACAGTTTTTGAAAAGTCAATTGACGAACTGGCAAATTATAGCGTGGTTAATCTCAAAAATTTATTCTCCGAGTCGGGCCAGTGGGAACAGAGCGCGGCCAACAAAAAAATAATCCAGTACCTTTCCAAAGAAATCACTGAACGGTTATCCGCTCTGGAGGGAGTCGGGCTGGAATATCTAAATATGGCGCGCAGCGCGGAAACGATTTCCGGCGGGGAAGCCCAAAGAATCCGGCTGGCGGTGCAAATCAAGTCGGAACTTATGGGAATAATATACATACTGGACGAACCGACAATCGGGCTTCACAGCCGCGACACGGAAAAGCTGATAAAAACTATCCGGACGCTGCGGGATTCGGGAAATTCGCTGGTGGTTGTCGAGCACGATAAAAAAATTATGCAATCGGCTGATTGGATAGTTGATATGGGACCCGGCGCCGGGGAAGATGGAGGGCGGATTATTTTCGAAGGCGACTATAAAAAACTGCTGAAGTCAAAAACAAAAACAGCCGATTACTTGTCGGGAAGAAAAAAGGTTTTTGAGAAAAACCGCGTCCGGCAAAAAAACGGGGGCTTCATTGAGGTAGTCAAACCCGAAGAAAATAACCTCAAGGGAATGAATGTCCGACTCCCCCTGGGCAAATTCGTCGTGATGTGCGGCGTTTCCGGTTCGGGGAAATCCACTTTAGTCAACGACATTCTGGCAAAATCCTTGTCCCGGCATTTTTTTGGTTCTAAGGATATTCCGGGAAAGCACAAGGCGATAAAAAACATAGGAAGCATCAATAAAGTCATAAACATAAACCAGGATCCCATCGGGAGAACTCCCCGTTCCAACGCGGCCACTTATACCGGTGTTTTTTCCCATATTCGGGAGGTCTTCGCCGGAGCGGAAGAATCGAAAAGCAGGAGCTATGCTTCCAGCCAGTTCAGTTTCAATATGAAAGGCGGGCGCTGCGAAGTATGCCAAGGAGAGGGCTACCGGAAAATTGAAATGCATTTGCTTCCGGATATGTATGTTAAGTGCGAATCGTGCGGAGGAACCAGATATAATTCAAAGACCCTTGAGGTTGAATATCAGGGTATGAACATCGCGCAGGTTCTTGACATGAGTATCGGTTACGCGATGAAATTTTTCAAAAAACACCCGCTTATTTACGATAAACTTAGGATGATGGAAGATGTCGGATTGGGATATCTCCGGCTGGGGCAAAGCGCGACTGATCTTTCCGGAGGAGAAGCCCAGCGGATAAAGCTGGCAACGGAACTGGCCAGAAAATCCACCGGAAAGACCCTTTACATTCTGGACGAACCCACCATCGGACTCCATTTTGAGGACACAAAGTGCCTTTTGGGAGTCTTGGACGCGCTGGTGGAAAAAGGAAATTCAGTGCTGGTCGTGGAGCATAATCCCGATGTCATTAAAAGCGCCGACTGGGTGATTGAACTCGGCCCGGAAGGCGGGGAAAAAGGAGGATATGTGGTCTTTGAAGGCACGCCGGAAAAACTCGCCAAAAGCAGGAAAAGCTGGACGGGGAAATATTTATAGAATTTTGAATTTTCAATTTTCAATTTTCAAACAATGTTCAATTTTTAAATTATTAAATTGAGACATTAGAAATTGTTTAGAAATTAGAAATTGAAAATTTATAGGATATGACTAAAAATCTTTCCCAAAACATCCTCGCCACCGTTTGCTATTATGACTGTCTGGATTATCCGCTGACGGCTTTTGAAGTTTGGAAATACATGATAGGAATTACGAATTACGAATTAAACGAAATTACGGATGACGCCGGTTCGGAAAAATTTTCCCTGAAAGATGTAATAAATGAACTGGAGGCCAATGATTTAAAAAAATATATTGAAGAATACCGCGGGTTTTATTTTTTAAAAGGAAGAAAAAATTTGGTTCCGGAAAGAATCAAGCGCGAAAAAATATCCGCGGCTAAAATAAAAAAACTTCGCCGGGTTGTTTGGCTTTTGCGCCTCGTCCCTTTTGTCAGAATGATTGGCGTGACGGGGCGCCTGGCTATGAAAAACGCGGAAAATTCCAGCGACTGGGACATTCTTGTTGTCCTGAAAAAAGGAAAAATCTGGACGGGAAGGACGCTGGTGACGCTCTTAATCCACTTGATTGGAAAAAGAAGGCATGACGGGAAAATAAAAGACCGGGTCTGCCTGAACTATTTTATAACTGACCAGTCGCTGGAAATTATTACTAAAGATCTTTTTTCTTCAAACGAGTATTCTTTTATGTTCCCGCTTTACGACCCCGTTAGAAACGTATCGCGCGGTTTGCCGCGGCCGGGTAAAAATTTAAAAAACTTGAGCGGAGTGGTTTTATGCCCCATACCAGTTTCTAACGGGGTTGACACCGGCGGAGTTTTCAGAAAATTCCAATTCCAAAACCGCTGGATAAAAAACTTTAGACCGAATTATCAGCCGGAGGAAATCGGCAATTTAAGAATCATAAAAGACAGTTGGCTAAGCCAGACATCAAGAACGCTGGGTGAAGCGTTATTCGGTTTTGATTTTCTGGAGAAGTGGCTTCGGAAATGGGAAAAAGGGAAAATAATGAGAAATCCGAAAACCCGGAAAAAGGGAGGCCTTATAATCGCTTCCGACGAAAAACTTATCTTTCTTCCCGAGCCGCGGGGGCCGGAGATTTTTGAAAAGTTTCAGGAGAAACTTAACAAATTAACAAGTGACATTTGACAATTAACCTTTGACTTTTTAATGGTCAATTGTCAATTGTTATAAAATTGTCATAAAAAAGTTATCCACACCCTCTTCTTTTATCCTGAAAAAATGGTATAATAAAGGCAATTGATTCTTACTGAAACAAAAATGAAAAAGAAAATATTTTTTTCGCTTATTATTTTAATCACGGCTTTTGGCATTGGCGCGGCGATCAAGACCCATGCGAGTTCAAGCCAAAGCGGCGCGGGTTTTCCATGGGGCGGAAGCGAAGAACAAAGCGATGGCAATCCCAATAACGGATTAAGCGGATATGAAACCGGAGTGGGGTGGATAAGTATGAATAGCGCTGATTGCGATTCGGACGGGAATGGAATTAGCGATACAGGAAATTACGCCAATTGCCCGGTTGGAATAACAGTTGCTGATTATGGAGTGGATATTCCAGCCGGTAGTGGAAATGTAACTGGTACTGCTTGGAGTAAAAATATAGGATGGATTGATTTTGCTCCAGCAGGTCCTTATCCATCAGTCGCGACCGGAGACGACTATGCTTTTGCGGCTCAAAGGGTTGGAAATGAATTGCGGGGATGGGCGAGAATTGTTGGGATTCAAACAGAATTTGAAGCGGTTCCCTCTAATTCCGGCGGCTGGCAGGGATGGATAAGGTTGCACAGCGATTCTAACGATCCTGTTCCTTATGGATTAGATATTACTAAAATGGACGGGACGGGAAATAACAAGACATATGCCTGGTCGGATGAACTCGGCTGGATTGATTTCAGTAAAGCGAAGATTGTGACGCCGACGACATTGAAACTTTGTCCTTCAAGTTGCACCAGCGGATCTGCGCCGGTTTCAAATAGCAGCACTATCAGCATGAATCCAGGCGATGTCAAAAGTTATCAAGCTTGCTGGAACACTTCTTCGGGTTGCGATACAAACGGAGATGTAACTCTTTCGGCAAGTTGGGATGAAACAAACTTGCCGGATAATGCGGCGCAATGGGGTAGTCCCGTTACAAGTCCGCAATCCCTTACGGCAAATGGCGTGGCTATTTTAAGCACAGAAGAAATGAGCGTGTCATATGAAAGCCAGTCAATAAATTTAACAGTGGCTGTTATTCCAACAGTTTCATGTTACGAGTGCAATACTACCACATTTAATTGTGACGGTCCAAGTACCTTTCCGGGACCGTCTTGTGTGGCGTTTGGAAAATATGTTGGCGATCCTACCGGATATGCGGCCTGTGACGCTGCCTGTAATGCTCCCTCATCCGGCACTAACTGGAAAGAAGTGGCGCCGTAAGATACCTACAACTAACAACCTACAACCTACAACTGACATTTTACGGAATGTTAAATTATGAAAATTATAAGATGATATTATGAAACTGGATTTCAGCCAAAAAAATATAAAAACAGTCCTGATTGCTTTAGCAGTAATTCTTTTGATTACCGTTGCCGCTTTGGCGGTGAAAATTAATCGGGAGATGAAAAATTATCAAACGCGGAAACAAACCCTGCCGGAGGAAAAGCAGAAAACGCTAATGGAAAGCATATCGTCATCTAATCCTCAAAGTGACCAAGCGACGGTAGAAAAAGAAATTATTAACAATGTAAGCGCTTCTGCGTCCAAGGACGAATCTAAGAAGGATAATCCTGTCACTCCGCAAGTTTCCCAAGATATTATTGATTCTATTAGCGCAAAATAATGGTGTTATAAATTTTTAATAATAAATGTATGCAAACAAAAATTGCCAAACAAATTACTTACTGGCTGGGAGTCGCGGCCGTAGGTTTAGTCGTCGGATTAAGCGTTCAGTTCGTTCGCGCCTGGACCGAGCCGACCGTCGCTCCTCCCGGTGGCAATGTCGGCGCGCCGATTAACACCAGCGGGTTCGGCCAAACAAAAGTAGGTGCCCTAATTTTAAATTGCGGAACAGGAGTAAATTGTGTTTTTAACGGCAGTAGCGCTGCAAATGGCCTGCTTGTTCCCAACGGCAATGTCGGCATCGGAACGACGAGTCCCAACAACACTATTCAAGTTGCTAATCTGATTAACTTTGATGACTCTGTTTATGGAACATTTCTTGGCTATCAGGCGGGGAATGCAAATACAGGAAATAATAATTCTTTTATTGGATATCAAGCGGGTCTCAACAATACCACTGGCTCCTCCAACTCAGCAATGGGAAGAGATGCCCTCTTATACAACACTACTGGCATATTCAATTCAGCAATGGGAAGAAGTGCCCTCTTATCCAACACCACCGGCGGCAACAACTCAGCAATGGGAGGGAGTGCCCTCTACTCCAACACTATAGGCAACAATAACACTGCGAATGGTAATGCTGCCCTCTTATCCAACACTGCGGGCAATGGCAACTCAGCAATAGGAAAGGATGCCCTCCGCCTCAACACCACCGGCAACTACAACTCAGCAATGGGATTTAATGCTCTCT